>JAAZKR010000229.1 GCA_012799725.1 Oligosphaeraceae bacterium
AATACTCAATCCACAGATTACACAGATTATACAGATGCCGCTGATCTGAGTAAATCTGCGGATAAAGTAAAAATCGAAAATGGCCTTTTGGAAAAACGGTTTTGTTAAGCGTGAAATTGAACCAATTATGCCGTTTTTTACCGCTTATGGGATAACTGCGAAAAGGAGTCAATAAACAGCATGAAATCAGCCATGACACTATTTTTATGCATAGGTGCATTCACTGCGTTTGCACGGTCGCCTCATCCTGTTGCCGGGTATGACTGTGTTTTGCCAGGGGGGCGTTTCAGCGGTACATATCCCTGTGGAGCCAAACAGTCTGCCTATTACAAGAGCAAAGGGCTTGTTTTTACAGACAATGCCATGCCGAGGAGGTGGCTGATTGACGCTGCGGGTATGTCGAAATACACAGCTGGAACCATTACAGTCAAGCCTTTCGGCAAGCAGGGCGAACCGGGCTATCTTTCGCTGGAGCTGCCGAATAACAAATACAATGCCGTGGAATTGATCGGGGATGCTCCGATTGCCGCCAGCACTGAAAAGAGCCCCCTTTACGGTGGGTTCTGGGCACGTGGAAAAGGCACCGTGCGCATTCGTACAGTGGAGGCACAGGGGAAGGGCTATAAGCAGTTGTTTTCTGAATTGTTCCTTATTACTTCACAGTGGCAGTATTACCGGACATCGCCCTTGGAGTTGACTGAGAAAGCACGATTTGCCATCTCTGTTTTCGGAGCCGTTGATATTGCGTTTCCCGAGGTAGCCCCGTTGCCTGACGTGGATTCTTCCGCCGAGATGGTCTTTTATGCTCCTTGTGACAATGGTACTCCCGAGGCGCTTTTCTCCACCGGCAGTGCCGCCTTTGACGGCATGCCCTTCTTCCCGAGCGTGCCTGGAATTTGCGGTAATGCCATACGCATTGACAGAAAATGCAGGCTGGCGCCTGATGGCCAGTTGATTTATCCGCTGGGTTTTTCCTATGATTTCCGCGGATGCCCATTGGATAAAAATAGAGGCACGGTTGAATTCTGGTTCAGACCCTTGCCGGAAATGCTTGAAAAACAACATTGGGAGGGTTTTCCGTTGTTCATTCTTGGGGATACCACCTGGCAGTGGGCAAATTCCCAGGATTTCAATGCGTCCATCAGCCAGAAGGACGGTAAACTGGTTTTAACGCTGAATGAATATGTCCGAGTAATGGACTGGCCTAGCGGAACCCGCAGGAAGAATCCGGAGGCAAGTGGCTTCTATACCATTGAAGAACCAGAGGCTTTTGTGAATCAGTGGCATCATGTTGCACTGACATACGATGAGACCCAGCGCGTACTCTATTTGGATGGTCAACCGCGGATTTCTTTTGCCGCACTGAAAAAGCCCGCCATCAGCAGCCGGATACCCAAATTGGCGTTCACCAATGGCACTTTGTCACATCCCGCAGTCATCACATCGGATCTTGACGAAATACGCATCTATAGGGGCGTGCGCTATCATGGTGCATTTGTTCCACAAAAGAAATCTGCGGAGTTTCAGATGGTCGAGGAGGATACCCTCAGTGCGAACAACGTGCTCTGGACGGTGGCGGCTCCTGTGCTGTCAGAGGATAAACAGCAGATACAGTTTGCCCTGACTCGTGGGAAGGAAAAATCCCTGCTGGCCATCGCAGTCGGGGATGGCGACAGCATGATTTTCTCCGGACGGGATGCGCTTGTGGGGATTCGCTGCGACCATGCCGCCCCCCTAGAAAACATGGCATTTGATGACATGAAAACGACAGGGGACACCACTGCCTGCACGTTGAAAAATGGAGATGTGGATTTTTCGGCTAGAATTGAAAAACAAAATGGCTGTGTGCGCCTGGTTTTGACATTCAAGAAAAACCATGGGCAATGGCGTGCATTTCTGGAGCCACGGATTTCGGTCATCAATGGAGGGATTC
Source organism: Oligosphaeraceae bacterium (assembly GCA_012799725.1). Classification (GTDB taxonomy): domain Bacteria; phylum Verrucomicrobiota; class Lentisphaeria; order Oligosphaerales; family Oligosphaeraceae; genus JAAZIY01. Next base: position 1,934 of record JAAZKR010000229.1, read on the forward strand.
CCTGGAAGCGTTGCTATGACGGCATGAGTGCACGAGAAATCCTTTTCCCGTTTACGCCCTTTGCCTGCCGCGGCCTTCTTTCCGCATTGCCAGCCGTGTGCGCATGGAATGGACAGCAGGGAACCGCATTGATGCTCGCGCCAGAAACATTGTGTGGTTATCTGGAACGCGGAATGACAGCGCCAAATGAAATTGCACTGACCGCCAGAAGCGTGTTGGATATGGGTGATGAATTGACATTGGCCTTCGATATTTTCCCGTTTGACGCGACATACGGTGAAAACGCCGCCATAGACCGCTATCACGAATTGCATCCGGCATTCTACAGATTCGACAGGAATGTCAATCCTAAAATCTACACCGGTTACATCTTCTTCAATGTCTGGAATAATGCGGCGTACGAGAAACGCAAGGCAGACTTCTCTTACAGCGAGCTTGCCAGGCGCACAGGCTCTTTCTGGGCTTGGTTCTATTATAATGCACCCAGTCCCGGTAACTGGAGCACCAATGCCGAATTGCTTTCCAAACTGGAGTACATCAATCTGCCGCGCGTAGGCAATGACGTATACCATAAGAATTTCATTGAAGCGCGCAATCAGGAACAGAAGGAGCTTAAAGAAAAGGGAATTGCATCGGCGCTCTATTTCTACAACTGGGCGGATTCCCGCTATGCCCGTTATTTCAGCGATTCATGCATGGATGCCAGGGATACCTACAGCGGAATTGCAAGCTGGCCGCAGTATTGGGGACGCCATGCCATTGATGTCCCCATGATGCCCAGCGGCACACGATATGGTCAGTGGCTCAGGCAGCAGTTGTCGGAAATGATGGCCAATTATCCCCATTGCGATATGTTTGCCTACGATCTATGCGGGTACTGGTACACATTCCGCAAACCAACGACACTGGGGGGACTGCGGGCTTTTGACGAAGACGGCGTCTACGCGGAGAATGTCACTGCCATCGCCTTGCTTCTGGATGAATTCAGGCAGAAAAAGAGCGCGACTGGATATCGTCCTGGATTTGTAGCCAATGCCGATATCGGCTATACGGGATTTCAGTCGATTGCACGTGTGGAGAGCTGCATACACGAACAGCAGTCTCTTTTGACCTTGCAATTTCGGCAGGGACGGCAGCGTCAGACGCGCCTGATGGGCGAGAAACCAACAGCCTATGGGATGATGCCGCCACTGAACGGCAATTTCTTCGATGATGAAGACCCGCGGCTTCTGCGTTATGCGGCCGTGGCTCTCCATCACTATCACCTGCTGTGCGGTATGCTCTGGAATATCCGCCCGGATTGCGAAATTGCCGGAGTCAGGGAGACCATGGAAGCTCTTGACGAATTGTGCCGTATCCAGAAATTGGGCTATCGTCAGACCACGGGCTTGACGACCCCTGAGACGCTTCTGGGGGTTCGCTACGGCGAAATCAGGCGAGGGGCAATGCCCATTGTCAATATGGGACCTTTCCCACAGAAAGAAAAAATCGCCTTCAATGCAGGATTTTTCAAAGAAACTCCACTGATGGGAATTGCCGGACGCACAACAACTGTTAGGGACTGCGAGGTGCTGGTGGAGGTTGAGCCACTTTCCTGGAGTGCACTGGAATCCTTTGCCAGTATTCCAGGGAATGTCGCCTTGGAATATACTTCAGAGGTGAAACGTCTTCCAGGACATCTCCTCTTCAATGTTACATTTGCAAGCGATGCATCTCTGCGTGGTTTGCGCGTGCGTATCCTTGAAAATGAGCGATGCACACTGCGTTTCAATGGCAAGAAAGTTGCTCCCGCTGATTTGGACAAAGTCAGTCCGGGTGATCAGATGCAACTGGAGTTTTCTGATATCCGCTACAGCAGTTCTGCCGAGGCTCTGGCTAAATTGCCTGTGTGGGAGAAGGACAATGGCTGCCTCCGTATCAGCTGTGATGATTTCCCGGAAGCGCGCAGTGCCGCCATGCGTATTGCAGAGTTCTTCAATTTCGTTGCCAGCAATCATCATTGGAAAGCCCAGACAAAGATAGTAAAAGCGGATGAACCGGCGGATATCTCTGTTCGTATCATCGAGGGCAGAAATCAGATGAGTTCGGGCAAGGCGGGGATTGTTCTTCAAAGCACCGCAGCTCAGATGAGTTCACTAACAGAGGAGTATCTTCGTATCCTGGATAAAAAATATCCCTGGTACGGTCCATTCGGCACACAGATGCCCACAAAATTTTTAGATTATGCCGCTACCGTCGAGCAAAAACGCTTTCTGGAGCGTGGCGGACTAATCAATGGCAATCCAGCGTCGGTAGTACAGAGCGCCGAGAATTTCCGGAATTTCCTGAAGGAAAAACAAGTGGATGTCAGGGGCGGTTTCTAAAAGTTTATACAGGGAAAATGACAATGCGCATAGATAAACTTACAGAGCATATGAAATTGGCCTCTTATTATTTGACAGAGGTTGCCTGCAATCGGGATGATACGCCTATTGGTCAGCGCGGCGCGAAGATGACGCTGATTCGCTCCTGGAAAGGCGCACTCCGCGGCGAATACTACGCATCAACAAAAACCTGGGATGTCTTCTGTCCGTGCTGGCATACAGGACAGGCAGTAAAGGCACTTGTCATGGCAGCGGATGTGCTCAATGACAAGACACTGCTGGAGAAGGCTAGCTATCTGGCACATTTTTTGACGGACAATCAGGTGACATCCGGCGAGGAGGCGGGGATGTTGCCCGCATACGAGGATCATCCCCTGAAAATCAACACCTCCGCTGTGCTGGAATCTTTGGATGGCTTGCTGATGTTGGCAGAGGCCACTGGCAATGACCAGTGGAAACAATCTGCCTTGAACGCATTGGATTGGGTCATCCGAAAAATGTGGCACCCCGAGACAGGAAAATTTTATGATTCCTATAATCCGATAGAGCATGCCATTGATCCTGGGGTGACAGGTGGCTACAGCCAGCGTCCTCTATTGGATGATGCGTTGTTGGTCACTGCCTGGAAACTGACAGGGGACCGCCAATATCTGGATATTGCGATTGCTGTTGGTGAGACCCTTTTGCGAGAAGAAAATCCTGCCGGGAACTGGGTTGGCATTCTGCCATGCCTGCCGGAGCGCAAACTCATTCATCCTCGTCATGCCTACTGGTGGGGAAAGCCCATGATGCCCCTCTATCAAGCCACAGGCGACAAACGTTTCCTGGAACTTTTCAAGCGGTCTATGAACTGGTATGACAAGGCCATCCGCATAGATGGTGGCATGTTCCGAAATACGCGGACCGATTTTGCCACAGATACCTTTGGACAGGCAACCAGCGGCAGTGCCTGTGCCGCTATCTGTTTTATGGAGATGGCACAACTGGAAAATGCGGATTATTGGCGAAGCAGAGCTGAATTGACTCTGGATTTCTGTTGTGCGGTGCAATTCATCCACCCTTCCGATAGTAATCTCAAGGGAGCCATTTTGGAAAAAATCCTGCCGCCCGATGGCAGTGATGCTTCTCCATATTTCATTCGGGATTTGGGGACCATCTTCTTCCTGCAGGCTGCGGCCATGTATCTCAAGCGTTACAGTGCTTTGTAAAGATTCAAGATGTATTATTCCCCACCATAGTGAACTCCTTGGGGACAGGCTAAGGCACAGATAAATTTCTGCACTGGACAACATGGCAAACTCCCCCAAAACAGCTCAATAATCTTGTTTCTCTGATCGCTTGGTCGTCTGGATAGTTTGACTAAATAAACGACCTATGCCAGAAAATTACAACTGTGCTTGCATGAAGATGTTATAAGAAGTATTACATTCTATTTTATCAAGGGATAAGAGAATGCAAACTACAGGATTTTATAATAATAGCCGAGAATTGTCGGAAAAATCCTCTGCGTTCCCGACCACTTTTTCAAAAAGAAGGCCATTCGATCCAATATTCGAATGGCTTTATTTTTGCCCTCTTTGAAGGCATCCCCTTGGGGCTTTTAGTGTTCCTGGCGGTTTAATGAAGAGGGCTAATAACCGCTAAGACGCCAAGAACACCAAGCAAAGCGAGAAGTTGCGTCAAACCGAGATATCGTGTCACAAAATTTTGCACAGGACCTTAGTTTAGTTTCCATGTTTTCAGCATGAAATCAGCAATCAATCGGTAACCTTCTGCTGTTGGATGCGTTCCATCTTTAGTCAGTAAAAATCCCGTTTCTTGATTGCGATGAGCTTCTCGTTCTTTTGTTGCCCGCTCCCACATGACATCCAGCGGGACAAGTATGGCCTGCATATTCTCTGCGGCTTCTCGTGCTTTCAGGCAGTATTCGCGCAAAATATCACCGTGCATAGCATATGTTGAGCCTTCAAAAAAGGCCAAAGGAGTGGCTATACTGAATTTTTTGATGTTGCCAAAAAGTTTCGACAAATGTATAATCCATTCGAGGTTGCATTCATAGGCTTCTGGTGTAACACGCGGTTCATCAGCCCATATCCCCCGTCCTACGGCTGCATCATTGGCACCCAGAAAAATACTGACGGCATCCGGATGTTGAGCGACAATATCGCTGTCAATCCGTCCGAGCGCCCAAGTTGTTTTATCTCCTCCACGACCAGCGTTGATTACTTTGATGCCACGCAAAGCGAGTTTTTCTGTTAGTATGCCAACATAGCCTGGCGTATCTGCCGTAATACTGTCACCAAAACAAAGCAAAGTTTCGCCCTGTTCAAGCCATGGAGCATTCAGTTCTTCAAGCATGTTTTTCTCCTGAAAAAATTTGTCGTTAAAACAATCAAAGGGACAACGCTGTCTAAGCAAGTCAATCAACCTAAAAAAGCAGTTGACTTTTTCTCTTGACCGATATCTGAGAATAAAGTCATTAGGACTAAACCTCAGCTTAGGCTGCTTTTTTTAGGATAAGGCATCCCTGATTTTCCAACTATCGATTGTTTAAATGCTCAGATAACGTTTGTCACCGCCGAAGCGTTTCAGAAGCCAGAGCAGTGCGTATCCCATGGAGCGACAACACAGTCCACCATCGCCAAGTTCATCCAGACCACCGGCAAAAATTGGTTCTGCGGTGCCCGGAAACTGACGTGATAATAAAGCCCGGATTGCCCGCTCTACGGCTTCGCCCGGCGGTTCAAAACCGATGAGTCCCTGGGCTTCATCAGCGATATTTAGAAGCACCGGAATAGCCGCACAACTTGCTTCAAAAAATCCTTCGGCAGTTTGGTTGGCAAAGGCAGCGCGCAAAAATTTCTCGATGCTGTCAAGGTAACTTTGCTTGCCGAATGTTTTCCATGCTCCCAGAAGTCCAAGCGTGCCCAAGTCGTCATTGCCGCGATGCAAGCCTGATTGCGGATCATTGGGCGGAACTTGCCGGGTTTTCTTCTCGATGGTACGGAAGTAACCGTCTGGCTGTTGAATGAACTCAACAAAATAGTCGGCAATGTGTTCGTAGAAATCCCCAACCCATTTTTTGTCACCGGTAAGCCTGGCCAGGTGGTAGAAGAAATTCAGACTGCCACCGTGAAAACAACCGTGCATATCCAAGTGCATTTCCGGTAACCAGCCTTCTTTGCGTTTGCCTGGAAATGTTCCCCAAATCGGCCACCCGGTTTCGTCCATGCCGTGCTTGAGGAACCATTCGCCCCAAAGACGGGCACGTTCCAGAAACTCTTCGTTATCGGTTGCTTCGTAGTAACACAGGCAACCCCATGCCGCTGACAGTGCATCGCGCAAAAAGCTCCACGTCGTTTGCGGCGTTACCTCCCGGAACGAGCCATAATCATTGGGCAAAAAGGGGCTGAAAACTTGGAGCGTTCCCAGAAAATATGCCATCTGGTGTGCTGTTTCCAAATACTTTTCCTCACCAAAAACCTTTCCGGCGGAAAGCATCCCCATAATGCCAAACGCCACATTCCAATCGGCAGCTGCAGTGATGCTCTTTTTATCTGGGGACACCGTAAAAGGAAACGACCCGGCGCTGCCGCAGCCTTCAAAGTCGCGGTTGAGGTTGACAACATGCCAATCCGCTAAAAGGCGAGCCGAAGCGAGGGCTTCATCTTTCGTAACCATTCCCGCCTGCTCCTTGCGTTCAGCCATTGATGCGCTCTTCGCTAATACGAACATCGTTCTGTATGATATTTTTTGCCTGATAGATGCTCAAAGGTTCTTCCAAAAAACCGCATCCCCACACATTGGGAAGTTCGACCACGGGTTCGAGCTTGCAACGCGCCATGTCGCGGACAATGTGCATGCGGATATGGTTCAATGCGATGTCCGACACCGCTTTGCCGCCGATAAACGATGCATCCCCGGCTTCAATGGAAAGATTGTTGAATTCCAGATTGCGGATGTAGCCGGCGTGTTTTTCTATTTCGGTCTCGTCTTCGGCCCAGCTCCAGGCCGCAATCGCCATGCGGACATCACGCATCACCGAATTGTGAAAAACCATGTTTTCAATGCGGCAACCGCGATGGATATGGTACATTCCATGTGGCGGCAGACTTGACAGAAAATCAAAGCCTTTGTTGCAATTGTGTATAATCAAATTCCCGGCGACGACGTCTCGAATGATGCCGTCTCCCTCATAGCCAACACGAATGGCACAGCATGGCGTGGTCATAATGCAGTTGCTGATATTGATGCGTTCGCAAGGGCGGTTTTCACCCAATAGCGCGATTCCACTTTTGAGAGCGATGCAGTCATCGCCGCAGCGAAGGTCGCAGCCACTGATGAATACATCACTGCAACAATCAATGTCAAGTCCGTCGGTATTCGGGCTTAAACGGTGATTTTCAATGCGGATGTTTTCGATCCGCACATTCGAGCACCCAATCAGCCAAATGGTATAGCTGGGTGAGTTGCGGATAAGAAAATTACGCAATGTAAGATTGCGGCAATTATAAAAAATCATTGCCGAAGGGCGGCGCTTCGCCGGTTTGTAAATTTTGCGCCGCAACATGGTTGGTTCTGGTGAGTCTGCCCCGTCAAAGTCCGTCCAAAAAGCATCTCCAGAGGCGTCAAATGTGCCTCCCTCGATGGTAACATCATCCAAATCCACCCCACCAATCCATGGGTGTCCAATTCTGCTGTCACATTTAAAGCATTCAAAAAAAGGGTAATCCTCCATGTTGCGGCTGGCGATCAGCTTTGCTCCAGCTTCCAAGCGCAAGGTCATGTGGCTTTTGAGACGGATTGGCGCGGTATTCCAGATTCCCGTCACGCTTACTGTGTCGAACTCTTCAGCAGCATGGATGGCGCTCTGCAAATCTGCATAATTCGAGGCTGCGATCAACCGATTCATTTATCTTCTCCAATGTTATTTGACTGTGACGGTTTTGCTTGTGGTCAATCCTGCTGCAAGGTCACTAACTTCAATTTTCCACTCGCCGGGCACATCATTGCAGGATGGCAAAATAGTGAGTTTTTTATATCCGTCAGTTACTGCGTAGTAGCCACTTCCAACGATTTCACTGTCATCGGGTGCATGTATTCTAATTTCTATGGGTAGAATCGCATCTACCGGTTTGTTCCTGGCGTCAAGCACCTGAATAGTAAGCTCCAATGTTTTATCAAGCGTTGTTTCGGTGGGCGCATCAACTGTAACCTTGGCTATTTTCTGGGGCATCGCCAAATAGAGCCGCCCATCATTGGTGGTGAAGTTGATGTCCCATGTGCATTGATTGCCCTGTTTGGCAAAGGGTATTTCTTTATGTTGCATCAAATCATAAATTGCTTTGACATCTGTACGAGCCAATTTAGCTTTGCACTGAAGCGGCAGGCCAACTTCTGCCGCATAACCGTACATTCCCACATAATCGCCGAAGCCGCGATGGTCATTGATGGCAAAGAGGTAATCGCTTTTTTTCCAACTGCGGACGTGTGTCGCCACTTCCGGAGAGATCGCCGCAAAATAGCTTGGCACAACAGCGCCCAACTTTTGATAAAGCGCCTTGGCCTCTTCGACACCGCCGTATTCAACCGTAAAGTCAGGAAGGATGAGCGGATTCAAATCGCCATCGCCAATGACCAGTCCGCCGGCATCCTGAAATTTCCAAATCGCCTCGATGACTCTCTGATCCATAATTGCACAGTTCGGAAGTGCCAGGAGCTTTACACTAGCCAGGCGCCCGGCAAAAATGTCTTCGTCAAAGATAACTCCGGGATCAAGCTGGGCGCGCTGAAGCAACTGGTGCATTTCCGCATCCGCCCCCCAAGTCCAGCCCCAACTTCCGGTACTGCCGAAGAGGTTGCTGCCTAAGGTGTAAAGCACAGCTGTCCGCATAGGGCGTTCCGGTACAAGTTTCAGAACCGGCCCGAGCGGGCGAATCAAGGTATCCACCAGCTTTTTGAACATTACCTTGCTTTCCGGATTGGTGAAGCGGTAACTGTTCCATGAGCGGTCATCGCGGTCGACTAATGAGCCGTAGCCATGAAAACTTAACATATCAAGCCGCCGCGAAATTTCGCTCCAAACCGATTCCTGCAGATGGTCGGGCGCAATAGTGATGTAAGCTGCATCAGGGTACTCTTTGACCCATGCCGGGGGATTGGCAACTTGTTTGTTCTTTGGAGCGGGGGGATCGCGATACCAAATGGCTTGCACTGTTTTCATTAGTTTTTGACCGCCATTGCCGCGTGCCATCGCCCGCTGTTCATCAACCGCCGTTGCTATTTTGATGGGCGACGGATAAGAGTAGGTCCATTGATTGAGCATATCCAGGCCAGCCCCGCTGCCGAAAATTGGTGGAACTCGTACAGAGGGGTCGAAAAATGTCAGAACCTGATCAGCACGTTTGCCCAAGCCTTTGCGGTAGCTTTCTTGTACGAGCCGGTGCAACGGGTTCCAGCCGTCGCCATCTACCCACCACCAGCGGAAAAAGCCATAAAGCGGCATCTCGGGGTCAAGGTTGCCGAGGGCAGGAAAGCCGGCAATTTCTTCCACCGGCGGTGCACTTCGCCCTAACGCATTATCAGGAATATCTTTGCCAGAAAATTTACGATATTCAGCCGCTTCCGTTCCATTGAATGCAATCTGTGAGCCATCGCGAATTTCGGTCGATACCATCAGCATCGTCAATCCGGGGTGGTCGCCGTAAGCGGCGGCGGCACGGGTGGCGACTTCGCTAGCCATCTTGCGCAATTCCGGATTCGAGGCATCTAAATTGCGGCGCGGGTAGACTTTTCCTTGCCGGTTGACACGGGAAAAGCGGTCTAGAAAGACATTGATTTGTGCATGGCGAAGCAGGTCTGCCAGACGAATCCCGTAACGCAAATTGTCATCCAGGACTGCATAGCTTGCCTCCGGATTGCCATTGCCGGTTACATAAGCATCGCTCAAAGTCGCAATTTGTGCCGTAAAGCCCATCTCTGCCAATAGTTTGGGGTCGCCACCCTGCCACATAAATACAGGCATCGCTTCAGGATTTTCCTCGGCAACGACAACAATCTCGGTAGACATTTTTGCCTCATCTGCCATATTCGTACTCTTGGCGGATGCCGTAACTATATATTTCCCGGGACGCAAACGATCGGGTAAAACGAAAGCGGCTTTTTCTGTAGAATATTTTGGAATTTCCAAAGTCACCGGATTAAGATTCTGCCCGGCAATGGCAAGCTTGACTTGAACCGTTGCTTTTTCCCCTGTTTGATTAAGTATTTTTACATGGTAATTCATTGTTTCAGTGCGTTCAAAAACGTTGCGTGCTCCGGTAACCATGGTAAGTGGAGCCGGTTTCGGCATATCAACGCGAACTTCTGCAATGGCGCCCTCCAAACACCAGAATGATGCCGAGGCGCGTTCCCCAATAAAAAATGGATACTTTGGCGAGGCGATTTTTCCAGCCGGAACCGACTTGGTTAAAATGAGCCTCCCATCAAATAAAATCTGGACCTCCCCACGCATGAAATAGCAACAAGTGAGGGTGTGTAGGTTTTCATCGGGAATCTCAATGGACGGTGCTATCACAGAATAGGAGTGATCGCCATAGCCAAAAAAGAAATTCGGGTCCCAAGTGCGGTTGCTTTTGCGATAGATGCCGACACCAAAGCCGCTGTGTGCCACTGCATCTTTTCTTGATACGGGAGGCCATAATTCCCCCTTGCAGTCCGCAAGCATTAGCAATGTTTTCTGAGGCATCTTGTCTAATTGCGCATTGTCCAACTTGAAGCGGATTGTAATGGATAAATCCCCTTCCGGTGAAAGCTCTTTGGCAATTTCTTTGCTGCGGATGCCTTCCGGGGAGGTGTTGGAGCCACCGCCCACCATCAGCAGGCCGTTTTGGACGGAGGAGCTTTTGCCATTTTTCATCATTTCCAAAGGATATGAGTTTTTGCTGAAATCCCAAACCATTTCCGCAGCATATCCATAGCCGGCAAGAAGCGCTGCTGCCAACACCAAGAAAAATTTTGTCTTTTTCATTCCATCCACTCCGCGCTTGCCGGGGAAAGGATTCCCCCTTGTGCCGAACCGTCAACCCGAATCACCATTACATTTTCTTTGCCGGGCTGTACTTCGGCACCAGCGTTGAAACGCACTTCCGATATTGCCTCGGAAGAATCTCTTTGCCCCAAATAAATGCCGTTTAGCCAAGCACAGCAACTTCCTGCAACCTTAGGAAGCACGATTTCAAAACTATTGAATTTTTTCGGCGGTTCCGCTGGAAAACGGCAACGATACCAGATAATCCCAGGTGTGGTAAGGCGTTTGCTGTTTTCCTGCGTTGTTTTTTCCCATGCTCCATCATCAAAATCCGAATTGCACCAGCCTTCAATGTGCCCCTTGCCCTCCGGGTCCATTACAGAGCGCCAACCATATTGAGCAAGCGAATCATGCTTTACCATCTTGACTAGATAATCCCATGCCGGATCATCTTTTAAAAGAATATTATTTCGGTGAAATGGCCATAAAGCTTTTTTCGCGGCGGCGCGAACCTCCGCGTCCTGATCGTTTGACGCAGATTTTTTAAGGAGTGCTTGACGCTCAAGAGTCGGATGATGACCGATGAGTTTAATTGCCAACTTCCTTACCTCAGGAGACGAATCGTTGAGCGTTGCGACAGCGGCTTTCAGCCCTGCCGCATTGTCATGTAAATACAGGCGGGCCAAAGCGTATCGGCGGATTGCTTCATCTCGATGTTTCAAGCCTTTCCGGCAAGCCGCTTGTATGTTTCCTTTGTTGACGGCGGTGCGAAATGCCGCACGTTCACTTCCTTTTCCGGCAAACACGCCGATAGCTGCAAAAAGCGTCATACAGAATAAAAGTCGTTTCATTTGCTCGGGTCTTTCTGTTTTCTTAGATCATTTTACGCCCCAGCCATAGTACATCCGGCAGAATGCCGCACTGCTCGTGGCGGCTTCCGGGAGCGCCGTTTCGGCAACTGATCCCGCATGGCCGTCGCCGAATCCGGCGTTGAAACACTTTCCGTGACGCATATCAAATTTGCTTACAGTTTTGCCGTAGGCAACCCTGGTTGAGTTAAGCATGTCCATATGATAGCCTTCCCAATCTGCCCACAAGATGAGCTCGGCAATGGCAATGCCACCTATAGCCATGCGCGACTGGCTGGTGTCTTTGGTGCCCGGATACCCCATGATGAACATGTTGTACCCGTAGTTAACGTCAAACCAGCCATTCGTGTTATAGTTGGCGGGAGGCCAGTTGGGAAATCTGAAAGTGCTCGATGGGCAAAGGAAGATGTTCACTTCACCGGTCTTTTTGCCGATTTCAACGGTTTTGCCACAGTAGTTGGCAACGCGCATATAGGGATTCCAAGTCCAGTTGTTGTGAACCGGGTAATATTCCGCATTGTCATCAACATACATCATAGTCCCTAACCCAATTTGCTTGAGGTTGTTGACGCAACTTATGCTGCGGGCGCGGGCACGGGCGCTGGACAAAGCGGGAAGCAACATGGAGGCTAGTATGGCTATAATCGCTATTACTACCAGAAGCTCTATGAGCGTAAAGAAATTGGTCAACGTTTTCTGCTTTTTCATTTTCTTTTCCTCACTTTTTCTTTGGTTTTTTGGGGGCTCAATTGTAATCTGTCTTTTCTACTCTTCTTGCATTTGAGATTGGTAGCTCCTTTTGATCTAAGTAGGTTTCCTTTGGTTTAATTGTGCTTTAAGCACCAGCACTTTCTTTCACTGTTCGAGAGGCTGGTGATGGACCTCATGCCGCTGGTATGATCCGCAATCTTGTCCCAAAGTTGTAAAAACAAATCACAGCCATCCCATAGACTATGATGTAATGTACAGCTTGGCGACCTTGGCGGTGAAAGAAAAAAGATAACCGCAAAGGACGCAAAGGACGCAAAGAACACGAAGAACACGGAAACCGCAAAGGACGCAAAGAACACGAAGAACACGGAAACCGCAAAGGACGCAAAGAACACGAAGAACACGGAAA
>JAAZKR010000230.1 GCA_012799725.1 Oligosphaeraceae bacterium
TATAATGCACATAAACATATAGGGATAGTAGGTTAATTATAACCAATAATTATTTAAATGTAAAACCCTTTAAGGAGCGCTGCTATGAAAAATATTGACACCCTTTGCGTCCACGGCGCAAGAGATGTCCACAACACCACAGGGGCCATCGCCACCCCAATTTATCAGTCGGCGACCTTTTTCCATCCGGGCCTGGAGCAAAGCACGGGTTTCGACTATTCACGCTTGCAAAACCCCACCCGTCAGGTTCTGGAAAAGACTGTCGCCACGCTGGAAAGCGGTCTGGACGCCATGGCCTTTTCATCCGGAATGGCGGCTATGAGCACCCTCATCGAGCTCTTTTCCCCCGGAGATCACCTGATTGCCTCAGGTGACTTGTACGGCGGTTCAGTCCGGCTGCTAAATTACGTGGCGAAGAAAAACGGCATTACGGTGGACTATTTGCACACAGGCGATATACATAGCCTGAAGCACAGTATCTGCTCGTCAACCAAAGCCATTTTCGTGGAAACGCCCAGCAATCCGATGATGCAGGTTACAGATATCGCAGCGGTATCCAAAATCACAAAAGACCGAGGCATCCTGCTAATTGTGGACAACACCTTTCTGACGCCCTGCTTCCAGCGGCCGCTGGAGCTGGGGGCCGATGTGGTTTTGCACAGCGGCACGAAATACCTGGGCGGCCACAACGACACACTGGCAGGGTTTCTGGTAATAAACAGCCAAGAGCTTAGTGAAAAGCTGCGCTTTCTCTATAAAACCATCGGGGCGTGCCTTGCTCCCTTTGATTGCTTTCTGATCGAGCGCGGCATCAAAACACTGGCTCTACGAATGCAACGCATCCAGGAAAGCGCCTTGAAAATCGCTGAATGGCTGAGCAGGCGAGAGTGGGTGTCCACTGTGCATTACGTAGGCCTGCCCTCACACCCGGACTATGAAATATCCTGCAGGCAGGCCAGCGGCTTTGGCGGCATGATTTCCTTCACGGTGGACAGCGCCGAAACCGCCCGGCGCATTCTCAGTGGTATGCGCACGATTTTTTATGCTGAAAGCTTGGGGGGCGTGGAGTCGCTGATCACTTATCCGATCCTGCAAACCCACGCCGATGTGCCGGAGGAGACCCGCACGGCCCTAGGCATCACCGATCGACTGCTGCGTCTGTCGGTGGGTATTGAAGCGGCGGAAGATTTAATAGCCGATCTGGAGGAGGCAATTAGATGAAGTACGATTTTGATACGGTCATTGACCGCCGGAACACCAATTCCCTCAAATACGATTTTACCCGGGAACGGGGCCTGCCGGAGGATGTTCTTCCCCTTTGGGTGGCGGACATGGACTTTCCCGCCCCGCCCGAGGTGCTGGCCGCTATGCAAAAGGCTGTGTCCCACGGCATTTTCGGATATTCCGAAGTAAAGGATGCCTATTACGAGGCCCTGACGAGCTGGTTTGCAGCGCGCTTTGGATACACCTTTACGGCCAGGGATGTGGTCAAGACGCCCGGCATTGTGTTTGCCCTGGCCGCTGCGGTTCGCGCCTTCACAAAGCCGGGAGACAGCGTGCTGATTCAGACGCCGGTCTATTATCCGTTTTACACGGTGATTTGCGACAACGGCCGCAAGCTGGTAACCAATCCACTGCGCTATGAGAGTGGTGCTTACAGCATGGATTTTGAGGATTTTGAACATAAAATCAAGAGTGAAAACGTAAAGCTCTTTATTCTGTGCAGTCCCCACAATCCTGTGGGGCGGGTCTGGACACGCCGGGAATTGGACACGCTGCACGCCATCTGCAAGAAATATAAGGTGCTGGTACTGTCCGATGAAATTCATTGTGACTTTGTCTATCCGGGACACAAACATACCACTTTCGGGCTCATTGACGAAAATGCTGTCATCGCTACCGCACCCAGCAAAACCTTTAATCTGGCGGGTCTCCAAGTGTCCAACATTATCGTCCCCAACAAGACTTTACGCCACGCCCTAAAAGAAGAAATCGCCAAAGGCGGCTACAATCAGCTGAACACTTTGGGACTTGTGGCCTGTCAAAGCGCTTATAGCCACGGCGGGATATGGCTGGAGCAGCTCAAGGAATATCTTGCCGAAAATATACGCCTCACCCGAATATTTTTGGCAGAGAGGCTGCCGAAGGTCCGCCTGGTGGACCCCCAGGGCACCTACCTCCTGTGGCTGGACTTCTCAAAATATGGGCTGAGTCAAAAGGAACTCGACAAACGAATAATCGAGGATGCCAAACTATGGCTAAGCAGCGGCACGACGTTTGGTAGCGAAGGTGAAGGCTTTCAGCGAATCAACATTGCCTGCCCAAAATTAACGCTGCAAAAAGCTCTGGAAAGGCTGGCCAAGGCCTTTTCCTGATGCTTGACTGCACATAGATTTACGGAGGAAAATATATGAGAATTTCAACGAAGGGGCGTTATGCGCTGCGTGTCTTAGTTGACCTGGCTGAACATCAGGCGGATGACTTTATTCCGCTCAAAGTAATCGCAACGCGGCAGAAAATTTCGGAAAAATATTTGGAGAGTATCCTGAAGGTCTTGGTACGAAATAAGGTTTTGACCGGCCGGCGGGGAAAGGGTGGCGGGTATCGCTTAACCAAACCCCCGGAACAATATACCGTCGGAAGTATTCTACGTTTGACGGAAGGAGATCTTGCGCCGGTAGCCTGCCTGGACCAAGGGGCCGACAATTGTCCGCGAACTGCCAATTGCCGGACACTGCCCATGTGGAGAAAACTTGATGGGCTTGTGAATAATTACCTTGACAGCATCACAATTGCCGACCTAATGGAATCGCCCTAGTCAGGTGGTGATTATTTATGAAATGGATGAAGAAAGAAGACAAAAACAGACATAAATTAAAAAGAGCCATGCAAGAACATGGCTCAAAAATTTTTATGTTAGGCATTTGTTGGGCATTGAACATTCTCTCTACCTTAGCAGATGCCCTTTTAATATCGCTGTAAACGTTGGTGCTCCCATAAGTCGCATTTTCTTAACGGACGTTCAAGTCCTTCTTTTGATGAATGTTATGTATTTGGTGCGGAAGAAGGGACTTGCTCCGCAGCTTCGCTGCTATCACGCCGGGCCTAAAAATGCTCCCATAAGTCGCATTTTCTTAACGGCCGTTCAAGTCCTTCTTTCGATGAATGTTATGTATTTGGTGCGGAAGAAGGGACTTGCTCCGCAGCTTCGCTGCTATCACGCCGGGCCTAAAAATGCTCCCATA
>JAAZKR010000231.1 GCA_012799725.1 Oligosphaeraceae bacterium
AAGCCAGTTTTGGCACAGACAACTTGCTTTAGCCTCTCAATGACCCTTTCCTGGAAAGAAACAGGAATAAATCTTGCAAGCTCTTTAGGGTTTAGCGACATCACCGTCAGATGGGCTTCGACAAGACATACCACCAAGATGTCCATTAACATACGATCGGGCAGTTGTGGATGGGCGATCTTCATATTTTGAGTGGCTTCCAAAATATGACTAGGCTTGGGGTTTGGAAGAAGTTTCTCATTGCCTGGAAAGTAGACCATACTCTTATGATCTAAGGGGGAATGTATATATAAGGTTTGTAGTGAAACAGTAGGGGTGAACGGGGCGTAATTTTTAATATACCCTGGTCCCTGTTGAGGGGCTTGATAATTCACGATGCTTGTTCCGTTATAATCTGTGGTTGACGGAAGAAATATGTCACCCTGTTGTAGGTTTGCGTTCGAATATGAGTACATGTTTTTGCTCCTGAATAAAAGTGAATAGATACGGTGTCTGCTGGAGCCATGCAGCTCCAGCAGACACCAGGTGCTTTAGCAATCGAAATAACGCGTTTGCGTGTTGACACACTCGCTTGTAGTGTGTTCAATGCCGAAGTTGGCCAATGCTAAAACTTCATTTTTGCAAAAACGGATCTTGCGGGCGGAAAACCGAATAGGTTTCAAATATCCCAGTTTGACCCATTTTCGCAGGGTTGGCAAGCTAACGCCAAGAATTTGGCAAGCCGCCTTCGAAGTGATAAGTTCGCGGCGCTCGGGCATTTCACCCAAGGCCACCAAGATGGCACGCCGCTGCCTGGCGGTTAAATCGTCAGACTGCGCGAGCTGCCTAATTGCTGTAAAAACTGTATTTTTCATTATTTACCTGATTTGACTAAAAGTTAAAATTTCATGCGGAAACCAGGCCGACTTGTGGGCTAGTAGCTCCTGGCAGCTAAGTACTGTCCTGCAAGCGTCGATCTAGCCCGAATCGACACTCGCCACCATATTAATTTTAATTACTTCACCGAATGCAATGCCCTATCATTCGCTCTCGGTATATTAGTTACGCCATGCCCAAAGGGCACCGACTAAACTCGTCGGGTAGCGCAAGGATCCAAACAGGGTGCTGACCCTTGTCATATCTTTATATTAGAACACCGCAAACAGTTGCATGCTGTGTTCACTGCTACCTCACCCGATTGGAGATTTTTTCGTAAGAGGATACAGACCGTTGTTATACACAGGCCTTCCGTACTTTCATATTCTCCATCGGGCATATAAATTTTATTGATTTTTTACTTGGTCAATACCAACAATGCACATAAAGCAATCTTGTCAAATCAGTTACCATTCTCCCGGACCCGATTGGCATTTTTTACTTAAGGAGACACACGGACAATCGCTATATATCTGAATGCTGTGTCCTTCTCATTTCCATCGGATCCATAACTTTATTTTTTAGCGCTTTGCACTGTAGAACTATCACCTCCTTTTTCTTTAGGCTTTGAACTTTGAGCAAGTAGCATGAGCTACCGACACACACTTACTTTATACGAATTTTTTGTTTTGTCAAGTCTGTGGGGGCTACTTTTTTCGAAAAAAAAGGGGCAAACCAACAGTTTGGAGTATGCCTTCCGCAAAATCAGGCTAGGTTAGTTGTTATTTCACGCCGTGTCAGGCAGTAAAGGCAAGGCACGGTGCTCTTCTAAGCCGGTAAGCTAGTTTTGCATGAATTAAAATACTGCGTAGGCAGTGTGGTTGATAACTAGGATACGGTGGAAAGCCAGGAAATCATCAGAGAGTGCCGTTGGTTTCAGACATTTTTTTTGCCGCTATCGAGCCAGACGGCGTGTTCTCCCCAAAAAACAGCTTTATAGTACAGCAAAACACGCAGGAGCTAAGGGTTCCCCCTTTACTCCCCCTTTGCTACATTTTACAGTAGCAAAACAAGGGAAAACAGAGGAAAATAAAGGTTTTTGGCGACATGGAAAAAGGCAGTAAAAAAGCCGCTTAACTCGTTAAAGCTAAGCGGCTTAGAAATGGTACCCGGGAGAGGAATCGAACCTCCGACCAAAAGTTTAGGAAACTTCTGCTCTATCCACTGAGCTACCCAGGCATTGCTTTATTCGGTATGTAAGGAGCGGTTCTAAAAATAATTTCAAGACTGCCGCCTTAATTTTTGAACTGCTCTTAATGTAATTATGCAGTTGCGAAAAACAAGCGGTAAACGGCTTTTAATCGCAGGGCGTTCCGGTGAGCGAATCGGGGTGGCAGGTCTGTATTGGTGTGGAGGCGCTATTTTTGTCGCCAGTTGCCATCGCTGTCTTGTAGATATTCCCCACTTTTGGCTTGTGAGAAGATCGCTTTGGCGCGACGTTCCCCAACTAGCGTGGAATCAGAGCCTTGCTGCTTGGCAATGGTCTCATAGACTAGCTTACGGTCGGCGTTTTCTTCATCCACTATCTTGCGATCAGCGGCGGGCAGTTCACCTTTGACCGTATCCAGATATCCTTTGTGGGTTTCGCCTATCAGTCCTTCTTTTTTTAGCTCGTTAATGCGGGGCAGACGCTTCACCATACTTTCTTTGACGGCTTGTGCATCCTGGGCATGAAGCCCAACGGCGCAAAATGGCAGGCAGAAAGCAAAGAGGCAAAGCAGGGTAACTATGTTTCGCATGGTGTTTCTCCTTAGGTTTTATTTGGTTCTGCCAAATAATATGTATGTAAATGTCTTTAATCTATTGCTATTTTCAATGTTGAGTTGTTGCTTTCGTTGCTAAAGCCCTGCTTGTTTCAGTCGCCCGAGTCTATATGGACTTTTAGCCTTTGGTAGCTGGGCTGATCCAGGTTTTCACCGTAGTATTTGCTTGGCAGACCGCCTGCAAATATGCCCAGGGGCTGGTCTTGGAAGATGAAAGTGAGCTGATTGTTCTCTTTGTTGAGCTTGCCTTTTGTGCTTTTGCGTTCAGGGGAACTGTAGTCTACAAAGGGATGTAAGAATCCCAGACAGGTTTCAGCCAACCAGCGCGCTGCCTGTGGATAGGCTTCCTGCTGCGATTTGTCAACGAAGAGCTTGCCAAATTCCTGGCAGGGTAACAGCTGTACTGCCGGAGTGATCTGTCTGAGCTCTTGTAAGCCTTCAGCCGCACGACTGTGTAGCTCCGGAGCGTCAAAGCTGTGTGGCATGGCGACGATGGCCGCACAGGCAAGCGCATGACGCTGGGCATGACGTAGTATCTGCAAACTGTAATGACAGCCAGTACGTCCGCCTAATCCACAAAGCACTAATACTAACTGCACAGAGGGAAATTGCGCCTCTAAAGCAGAGTGTAGAATCCGATGCTGCTCTTCTTCACTGTCTTCTTTTTCGGGCAGGGGCAGTAAGATGGTGTTGAGTCCATGCATGTGCCTTAAGGCCTCCGCATCACTGTCCATGACGCAGATGCGTAAACCGGGCAGGCCACCGCGCTGAAAAACATAATATGCCGCTTTGCCGCCGGCTTTGCCGACGCCGATTAAAAGCATATTGTTTTCCGGTTTGGGGCTGGGATCAGGCATTTTTGACAGTTTTTCCACTAGTAGTTAAGGCCGTGTCCAAAAAGGCTCCGGGCGTATTTTATCCGCAGATTACGCAGATTATAATGCTTTTCTAGCCACTGGCCCATACCTTTTTGGACGCCCTTTAGTTAGCTGTTTAGACGCGCAATTCGTCAAGTCGGAAGAGGACAGGCAAAGTAAGATTTACCAGTCGGTAATGGTTTGCCAGGCGTTTTTCCACCATTCCAAGGTGTTGCCCAACAGGGATTTTTGTCGCGCCACCTCTCGAGCCACCAGCAGGTCCCTTCGTCCTGCTTTCAACAATCCTATGACGGTGTTATGCTGTGGTTGTAGCGGCATTCCGATCCTATTTGTCACATCGTAAGGTTGTGCGATGCTGACGGGACGGTTGAAAACGGTAGCGGCCAGGTCACAGACTTGAGGGATTCTGGCGCCGCCACCGGAGAGATAGACCCGGTTGCCCAGCCAGCTGTAGGCACCATTATCGGTAAGTTGCCGGCGTATAAGCTCAAAGAGCTCGCGCAGCCTGGTTTCTACTACCAGCTCTATGCTTGAAGCCGGTATGCGGCGCAGCTTATTCTGCCGTTCTGGGCGTATGTCTACCATTCGTGCCCTTTTATCTCTGGTAGCCAGGGCGTTGCAATGTAAATCAGCCATCTGTACAAGCAGCGCTCTGGCGGTCTGTATGGGCAGTTCCAGAGCTATGGCCAAATCATTGGCGATGTGTTCGCAGCCTATGCTGATTTGACCCAGGTAGAAATAACCTGCCGATGTGGGGATGGCCAAGGAACACATGCCGGCACCGAGGTCGATCACCAAGTCAAGTGCCTCGTCGGAGCTGCCGGGCGGAAAGACAGCTGCGCTCAGAGCCAGCGGTGTGTAGATGACGGTGCTTACCTCCAGTTTGCCGAGTGCTTCGGCCAGGAGGCAGTATGTGGTATTGGCGCGCTCCTTGTCCGCCAGGAAGTGTTGTATTTCTACTTCCAAGAAGCGTGAGCATTGTCCTACGGGATTGAACAGTATTCTGCCGTCGGCCAGACGAAAGAGCCGGTTTACCGATTGTGTCAACAGCAGTTTGCCGCTGGGCACCTCATAATCGTTAGCTCTGCGGGTGGCTTCGGCTAAGTCTTCTTCGCGTATAAGTCCAGAGGGGTCTTCTATTTCCAGTTTGGCGCTGATCTTGACGGTTTCAATGAAAGCACCGGAAATGGCCATGAATACCGGCCCCTCAATGGGAAAGCCGGCAGCTTGTTCGGCACCATTCAGGGCTAGAGCCACCTGTTCGCCAACCACACGCGTATCCAACGCTTCAGCCTTGCACATCTTCAAGGAAGGCTGCTCGTGATAGGCAAGGATGGATAGGTGCTCATCATGCAGGAATTCACCAAGCATGATTTTGATGCTGTGAGTACCTATTTCAACGGCGGTGTAGATTTCATCACGGCGGGACTTCATAGTGCGAGCTAAGCCAAATATAACGGCAAGGTTTTTTCGGCATCTGGGAACATGTAAAATATACCCTTAGAATATGCCTCGGCAAGCAAAGAAATCAAGAAAATATTTCTGTATGATTACCGCTGGTCTCCACCAAGGTGTGCCGGAGCGCGGCGTGCTGTCGGGAGATGTGTCGCAAGTATGTGGGGTACTGTAGAACTAGCCCGGCACCTTCATCACCCGCTCAGCCAGTTCAATGGGGGTGGGCCTGTGAGACTACAGCGACAAGCCCAGCTCTTCGTCCAACCTGTCCAGGACGGTTTTTTCTTCTTTAGCGATAGCCTTGGGCATTTTATAGGTAGGCAGATAACGGTAATATACTTGCAGAGTCAGGCAAGATAAGGCGGTGCTATACCAACGGTCATACACGCCCGGATTTCCAACCTTGCCGGTAGCAGGATCGGGTCTTAAGCCGGGTGGGCATTCCCAATAACCGTCATGCTTCTGGTTGCTGATAAGCAAATTAGACATCTTCTCATTCCATTTTTTCCAAGAATTCTGTCCGGCATGGAACATTACCTGAGTCTCATAGTACCAGTGGTACAAGGGATTGGAATGTGCACCGGCAATTAACAATTTGGGGTCTGTCCATACAATGGCCGGCACATGCTCATCGGCAATGACCTTGGAAACATGTCTGACTTCGCGTGCGTTGCCTTCACCAAAAAGCTGCAAACAAAGTGCTCCGACCCCCTGCATACCCCAACTGCCACCACCGGGCGAAGAGTAACCCATGGGACGACGAGCATTATCCTTGTTGTAGGCTACATCCTTAATGAAGCTGATGCCCAGCTCTATGCCCTTTTCAAGACCCTTGACATTGGCGCCGGCCACATAACCGGCTTTCATGGCCTGAAATTGCCAGCCGGCTACCGACAAGTCCCAACGCTGCGCTCTAGCGTATCCGTAGTCGTAGCCGCCGTTTTTCTGCTGTCCCTCTATAAGCAGGCCAAGAGATTTTTCCATGGCAGGCTTGAGGTTGGGTAGCTTAGTCAGACCGTATGCCTCCGAAAGTGCATAGGCAACGATGCCATTGGTGTAAGGCTCTACTCGTTGTTTGCTGTCAACGGTATTCGGCAAGCGTTCCACGTGCCTGACCAGATATTGCATGGCACGTTGTACGGTGGCGCCATACTCTTCGCTGGTCGGAGTTTCGCCGTGAGCCAAGTAAGCGAGCAAGCACAGTCCAGTCATGGCAGGCTGGCTTCCGGGCGCCCAGGAACCATCAGCATTCTGCGTGCTCTTCAGCCATTCCAGTGCCTTGACAACGGCGCGCTCAGTAGCGACAGAGCCGCCGAACTTACGTATCGAGCTGGCACGTCCTGCGTCTGTACGTCCACCATAAAGAGCGGACAGTTGCAAAGGAGAGTCGTTGGCACGTATGTCTAATACATCGGAAAAATTCATGCTGTCATCAGTAGAGGCGATCTGATCACTGAAATCGCCGACGGCGGCGGCCACATCTCCGATTGCGTCTGTGGCGCTGTCAGTGACAATCATTGGTCTTTCGACGGTGGGCACAGCTTCTTGGGCCAGTTCTTCGAGTTCTTCGAGTTTTTCCAGCTCCTTTTGATCCAGCTCCTTAACCTCCAGCTCTTTCATCTCTAACTCGATGGAGCTTTGCACTGCGGGCGGCTCCGGATCATAAAATATGATGATGCAGCCAACGAGCAGTACATGCACGATAAGCGAGAGCAAAGGACCGGCCATGCTCTCTATGGTTTTGCGCCGCATGTATTCGGCCAACACCAATTCTGGGTCAAAAGCCGGCGGCATTTCCGGGTTAAGTTGGTTATGCATGTTCAACTCCTTAGGTTATGCAGGCGCTCGCTGTGCGCATTCCGCAATTCTATCTGAGGGTCACAACATTAAGTTTGTTAAGGCCTTGTCCTTGGCACAAATCCAGCACTGCCACCAGGTCCCTGGCACGAGCTTGCACACTGACCTTTACAATCACGGTTAGCTCCGGGTCTCTGAAGCGCCTAAGAGCCAACTCCAGGTTATCCAAGGATAAAAACACACCGCGCAGGCTGTACTGGCCTTCGTATACTTCAATCTCAAGAAGCTGCGGCTTAGTGTCGCCGGCCTTGCTGCGACCAGGGGCAGGCAGGTTGACGGCAAGGTGTGCCTCGGACACTTCATCCTTGGCGGTTATAATGAAATAGATCAGAAGCAGGAACACAATGTCGATCATCGATGACATCGGTACCGCGAGGTCTTCTTCTTTTCTGTGCTTCATGGCAAAACCTTATGGCAGTTTCTGTTTTTGGCGATCGGCTTTCGACTTTCATGTCGTCGAGCGGATCGGGCAACGTGTTTCATTCACTCATCGACCATGGCAGCAATGCGCACCCGATATAGCCCTACCTTGGCAGCTCTTTGCATGACCTGGTCCACATGGTCAAAGCGGGTGCTGCCATCGCAGCGTATAAGTACGGGTACGCTGCTGCCGGACTGCACCTTCATGGATAACAGCAGATTCTCTAATTGCTGCATGTTATTTATGGGCTGCAAGGCGACATTGACGCGCCCCTTCGCGTTGATGTTTATGATCACCGTCCGCGGGTCGCTGGTTTCCACTGCCGGGGCATGACTGGCCTCAGCCAGACGTATGCTCTCATCAACGATGTCCTTGTCCACCGACGATGTCACCACAAAGTAGATGATGAGCTGAAAGACTATGTCGATCATAGCCGTGATAGGCGTCTGTAAGTCTTCATCATGACGACGTTTCATGCTATTTCTCCAGTTGCGCGCCCCGGACTATCCGGCCATTACTCTTCTATGACTGCTTTGCGCAGCGGTTTGATAAGCTCCAGCACGGTTGCTTCTGATTCGATCAGAAGCCGGGTGGCGCCATTGCGGAAGTAAGTGTAGAAAAGCAGCGCAGGCACCGAGACCAGCAAACCCACGCAGGTAGTCCAAAGCGCTGTAGAGATGGAGTTGGCCAACACTCGCGCCTTAGCTGCGCCGGTAGCGGTGGCCAGGCCGGCAAAAGCAAGCACCATGCCAACCACCGTGCCCATCAAGCCGAGCATGGGTGCAATCTGACCGCAGACATTGAGCAGGTTAACGCGTTGCATGAGCTTCTCGTTCTCCAACTCTGAACGTGATGAAACGGCCTGCTGCACCACTTCATATCCATCGTAAATATTGTCAAAAGCCTCTTGCAGAATATTGGCTAGCGAGCCGGGATACGCTTGGCAGGTGGCGATGGCAGCTTCCAGATCGCCCATGGACAAGGCATTGCGTACGCCCTCGATCAGGCTGGGCGGTAAAAGCTTGTCGCGACGTACCATCAAGAAGCCGTCTATGGTGAACCAGAGCGTAGCGAAGGAGGTGAAGAAAATAGCGATCCAGATTATTAGGTTAACGGTACTGCCGCCGTACAATATATCCCAAATGCTGGTACCCATTTGTTCAGCGACTTCATCGCCGGCCTCCTGTGCCAAGGCGGATAGACTGAATGCCAGCATGGCCAGCAGCGCGAGTTTGTCAACAAGACTTCTTTTGAACATGTTTTCTCTCCAGATATGGCTTTGCAAAATTAAACGCTATTAAAAAATGCCTGCTTTGTCCGGTCTTTTTGATTTTTTTTCGACCGGAGTCTAGTTCTTTTGTTTATTCATATGCTGCGATTTTATCCACGCGCGGGTCTTTCATCTCGCGCATCAGTCTAAGCGCTTTGCTTTTTGCCAGGCTGCGCATATCAGCGCATTCTTTGCCTTCAAAGAGCATAAGTACCTTCAGGTATTCGAGTACGGCCTGCTTTTTATCATCTTTGGCTTCGGCCATTTCGCCCATCAGGCAGAATGCCTGGGCTGCAAGTTGTTCATCGGCAACGCGCAGCTGCCGGTTAAGAATGGCTTCGGCCTTGTCGTATTCCTTATCGGCGATATAGAGCTTGACGATGGCGCCATTAAGCTTGTCACGATACTCGCCTTGAATGCGATGTGCTGCGGCGATACATCGCCGTGCCTCATTGGTGTTGCCCGCAGCCAGGTAGGACTCTGCCTGTAAAGCTGCGATCACATTATTCCAGCCAAGGAACTTATACTTGTCAAAGACTGCCTGTGCATTTTTCAGCAGTTCTTCGTACTTATTCTCTTGAAAAAGCTTTTCCAAGGTGGTTACTTCTGCCGGCTTTGGGACGAAGCCATAGCGATATTCGCCTACCTTAAAAGGCATCGTCATCTTATCATCGACGTTTAAGACAAGATTGCCTTTGGCATCGGCGCTCAACTCTCTGCCGCGCACCCGACCCCCGTCTGTTCTGATGACGTAACAATCTTGCCTTTGCGCCAATAGGAGCATGGGCAGTGCGCTCAAAAGCAAAAAGAAACGTAAAAATGACGGTTTGCGATGTTTTAGCATAAGACCATATATCCTTGCTTGCTGATATGGAACGAATTTGATGTGAACAAAGCTTCTGTGCAACGAGATGATTCCAAGGCAAAAAAGATATCTTTCCGGCTCGTTGCCTGTCTCCATTGGATTTTTGTTTTCATTGTGCGGCCAGCCTTTGCATTTCAGCCAGGTATTTGCCACCGCTAAACAGTTCGCGGTAGCGTTGCAGCATCTCCCGTGCTCCCTCCGGTTTATCTTCGGCAGCGTAAATCTTGGCGCTGCCATACAAGGCACGCTCGATCAGGTCCAAATTCTCTGGATTGCGATTATCGGCCAGCAGCACTAGCTGGAAGCTGGACAGCGCTGCAGCGCGCCGTGCTGCTTCTCCGCTGCGCAGCAAAGCTTCGCCATAGTAACAGGAGGCACGATTGCGCAATAAGGGCGAGGAGGAAAGCATCATGATGTCATAGAGGTCTTTTTCAAGGCCTTCCCAGTCAGGCGGATTGCTATTGGTTTTGGCCTCCGCAAGCAAAAATTTGGCATCAAAAAAGTAAGCGGTACGTTCATTATCCTGCAATATTTTTTCCAAGATTCGGATTGCTTCGGGGTAGTGTTTCATGGCGATCAGGCTTTGTCCTAATGCAAAGCTAGCCCGCTCAATGATGCCGGCGCTAAACTGCGCTGCATCCGGATGGTTCGGATCGGCGGCACGACGCAGGATTTCGCGGTTGGCCGATGCTGCGGTTTCCGGTACGTTGGCCTGCAAGCAGACTTCCGAGACATAGAACAAATTGCCCAAAGCTAAATCCTCTGGTTTTTCCATCAATTTCATGAAGGTTTGGCTGGCCTCTTGCAAATTGTTGTTTTCGGCTTGTGCCCTGCCCAGCATAAACAGGGCTTTTTGGGTGGCAGGTGCCTTGGGGTGTTCGGCGGCCAAGCGACGCAGTATTTCTACGGCCTTTGCTCCTTCGTTAACATCAAAGAGGTAGATAGAACCAAGCAGTGACATATTGTCAGGCATTTTTTCGGAACCAGGATATTTGTCCATAAACTCCAGCAGGTATTCGACTGCCTTTTTCTTCCAGGACAGGAACTGCGTATTCAATGGCGCCAAGCTTTTTTCCTGTTCGGCAACAAGTTTTTCGGTGTTTTCGATGCCTTTCCGGCAGTATTCGTCCCGTTCTTTCAAGTAAGTCAATCTCAGTTCCATGCGCTTATTTTGCAGTCGGTTCAACTCGGTGCCGGCTTGCACGGCGTTTTCGCGTTCACGTACGATATCAGGCATTGCAGCCGCGCGCAGATCGGCAGATTTAGCCAGAGCTTCCTGATAATGTCTGGCCATGGCTAGGTATCTGGCCGCAGCCAGTTGTTCAGCTTCATGAATTTGTAGGCCAACGTGATCTCTTGCCAAATCATTTTCAACGCGCCGCATCTCAGCCTGTAATTCTTCCTGTTCTTCAGCCAAGTTTACCTGCAAGCGTTCAAGCTCCGCAATTTTCTGCATGGAAGCTTCGCTGCTAGCTTCCTGGTTTTTTAAAAAGGCCTCTTGGAATTTCTTAGTGATCTCTTCAAAATCGGCGTTGACCTTGTCCAGCTCCTTTTGCAGTTTTTCCTTGGCATCGCCCTGGCTTCCGTCAACTTTGACCTCCAGGTCCAGTTTCAGGTTTTGCGCTGTTTGCCGGTCAGCATCTGCCAAGCTAAGCAATTTAGCGCTGGTCTGAATGTCCGCACGCATTTGCTCGAGCTCTTTTTTGGCATCTGCAATTTTGTTTTTTGCCTTTTCGTATTCCTGGGTCAGTTTCGTTTTCTCGCTTTCGTGCCTGACCAGGATTTTTTCCATCTCGGCTCTGCCGCTAATAGCTTCTTCCCTGCGTTTTTCCTGTAGCTCTATAGTGCCGGCGATTTCATGTTTCTTCTGTTGCTCCATCGCGATGCTGCGCTCTCTCAGAGTCGCGGCCATAGTGTGTTCGTGCATTTTTTTTTCTTCCGCACTCATCTTGCTGATATCCTCGTCATGCTCTGCTAGTTGCCTAGCTACTACGGCCTCGAAGTCAAAGCTATAATCGGCGAAAACTTTCTGCTGATCTTTCCAGTCCTGTTGTAAAGCAGCAATCTCCTTTTCAGCCTGCTGACGCTCTTCTTCGGACTCAGCCAACAGTTTTTTGTAAGCACTGATACGACGCCCAAGCAGCTCTTGGCGGTTTTGGAAGATGCTCATTTGTGGTCGAAGTTTTTCGGCTGTCAGATGTAAAGACCAAGCTAACAGTGAGGCGCTATCCTCCTGTATCTGCAAAGCCACTTTGCCTTTCGTGTCAAAGGGGCTGTCCTTATCGCCCAGTGTTGCGAGCAGTTCCTCGAGGTGCGGCGTGGCCTCGTTGGGATTGTCACTGTAAAGCAGAAGATAGCCGGCTCTAAATTTGGCCTGCAAGCGGTCGTTGGCATATTCGGGCTGGCGTTCGTTCTCATAGTATCGCAGGAATAATTCCGTCGCTTTGGCTTTTTCATCCAGGGAATCGTAGCACCAAGCCAGTTTATACATAGAGCGCACGCCCTTGTCAAACACCGAGAACACGTCGATCATGCGTTGATACTTCGGCACGGCTTCCCTAAAGGCATCCAGCGCTTTTTCATACAGTTCGCGTTTAATCTGCTCATTGTTTTCCCGATTGCTGGCCATTGCAAGATCACTGGCTGCTTTGTATTGCCTCTCCGCGACACTGAAGGCGATATCGGGTGCGCGCGGATGTGAGGGCGCGGCATTGACAAATTTGTCTAACGCCTGCATTGCTCGCAACTCATATTCCGCCCGATGCGCCGGCGACTTCTCCACCTTACTTTTTTCATTCAACATAACACCCAGGCGTAAGGCGGCATCCGCTGTTCCAGCGGCTTGCGGTGCCATGAAGCCTAGATAGTCCAGCAACGCGTCTGCGCCGTTCAAATCATCCATTTCGGTCTGGCACATAATCAGGCGTAGTCCTATGTCAGGCAGTCTGCCGGAAGTACGACCTGCCCGGAGTGCGGCCAGGCAGAAGGGGAAAGCCGACTTATAATCCTTCTTTTGCAGAAAAGCGTCTGCTTTTTCAAGATGGCTTGAAATCAGCGCGGCACCGCCACCTTGGCGCATTTCCAAGGCCTCATCAAATTTAGCAACAGAAAACCTGCTGCAAGCCTCATGCTCGGTCAGTATCTTATTTTGGAAGTTGTTTTCAGGGTACTCTTGCAGGATGCGTTCCAGATAGACCGCCGCGCCTCGTATCTGAGTACGCGACTTTTCAATTTCACCGTTAGCATAGCTGACATATGCCTGGTACGCAAAGGCCACGGCCCTATAGAACGTGCCCTCAACCGCCGGTGAATTGGCTGCATTTTCCAGCCCCATTGACTTTTCAAGCTCTGCCAGTCGCGGGAAGATCATATCTATGGTACGCACCGCCTGGGCGAATTCCTTCAAGCCGGCGATTCTACTAGCATTGGCTTTTTCATTTTTCAGCAAGGGCATTAATTTGGCGCGTCCTAGCAGTATATATGCCCTGGCCATTTGCACTGCGGCGGAAGCGGCTACGCCGTCACGCACAAATTGCATGTCTTCCAAAGCTTTGATGGTGTTTTGCAGCGCCGTGCTATTCAGTGTGTTGCTACTGTTGAATTTATTCTCTTCGGTATCTATGACGGTTTGCAGTTTCAAAAACTGCATCTGGCGTTCATCTACCGCACCTTCCACATTTGCCAATAAGTCGAGTATCTTGGCAGCCTCGGCTGCTTTGTTCATGGATTTGAGCACCATGTTATAGATCATCACCGCCTGCTTGAAGCTATTGGTATCGGCACGGCGCTTGGAAGCAGGCTTCGGGTTGGCTGCGAAGTATTGCTTGAATACTGCGTCAGCTTCAGCCCAATTACGCCTGGCCGCAAAAACCTGAGCTCGCAGCAGCAAGACATCGTTTTTCAGGGGTGAATCTTTGGGAATGGCGTCCAGCGCCTGATCCGCCTCCCTGCCACGACCCAGGCTGTAGTATACGCGCGCTTTTTCCAAGTTGATGATATCCTTGCGCTCGGGATACTTTTTCTGCATCTGACCCAATTGCAGCTCGGCATAATCATTGAATGAAATACGGCTGAGTTCGCGTAAAAACTCCAAGTCTAGCTCAAATTCATCTATCGCCAACACAGACGGCAATAATAGTACGACTGACAAAACGGCGAATGCCGCAATTTTTATGCCCTGTGTCAGGATTCTATTCCTCATTAGGTGATTCCTTCAAAATTAGCTGTTGGCTAAACTGGGGAAAAGCGTTATACAATTTGTGGTATTTTCCACCGTGCTAACGTGTTCGGCTAATATATACGCCGGAAAGAAAAAATGCAACAAGCTTGGAGCGGATTGCGAAAGCCGATTTGAGCGGTTCTGACTGCCAAAGCGTTAAATGAAGAGTGTTGGCCCATAGGTTTCATGTATTGCCACGTTAAACCAACGCTCAGAAGACCGAGGCATTACAACTTTGAAGTA
Organism: Oligosphaeraceae bacterium; assembly: GCA_012799725.1. Lineage (GTDB taxonomy): Bacteria > Verrucomicrobiota > Lentisphaeria > Oligosphaerales > Oligosphaeraceae > JAAZIY01. The sequence continues at coordinate 13,887 of JAAZKR010000231.1, forward strand.
GGTCACAAAGTCAATTTTACCTTTTCGAGTTGCGTCTCTCGCAAATTGAGTTACATTAAGCGACATGGCTGATTTGGGCGTTGCATTCTTTTTGCGCGCTCGTGTAGGTCGGGGCGTGGCTCAGTCTGGTCAGAGCGCTGCGTTCGGGACGCAGAGGTCGGAGGTTCAAATCCTCTCGCCCCGACCATTTCTTTATGTCACCGTATCTCTGCTGCAAACTGCGACACCATTTGAAGGCCATCGCTAACTTTTGCTGGCCAACACGCAATTTGTGGGAGCACCGGCGCAGGCCTGTTTGAAGCTGTCAGCTCGCAGCTCGAGGCTTGCTGCAAGGACATAGTTATTTCCCGGATCGGCTCTGAATCCGGGAAATCTTTTTCTTTGACAGAGCATGGAGGATTTGAATCATGTCTTTTTTCGATGCGATTCGTGCCTTTTTCGGAGGCAAAAAAAACACGCCATACGCACCACCGGGCAGTGTAGAGTATCTAGAAAATGCCAGCTCTGCCAGCAGCCGGCCTAAGAGTAAGCAGGTCTACGAGGGACGCTACTCCACAGTGCCGGAATGGGCGCAGGGTCTAAACAATACTGATTTGCCTGAGGAGCTTGCCAAGCACGTGGTTTGTCGGTACACTCCGAATTTCGGCATGAAGAAGATCATGTCAGCCACCGTGGGGCCAGACGGCAACTTGGTGCCTGAATATGAAGGCATAGGCGGTGATTGCGGAGCCATTAAAAATTTCGGCATGAAAATCGCAAAACGCGATGGCTATCTCATGCCATATCGTTACTTCGATCTGGATATGGCTTACAAGGCCTGTTGCGACAACCCGAAAAAATGCCCGTTCTTCCTGGCGGCCACCGGCGAGGCTGACGCTACGAGTTCAAGACAACGTAAAATCTAGAAAAGACAGAAAATCTTTTTGAATATTAAAAGGGCCGGGCTGCAATCGCAGTCCGGCCCTTTTAACATGCATTTAAGCTTGCTAAAATTTGGCGCGGTGTATTAACATCATACCGCGTCGTTTTTCTATTTGGAGGGAGCCAAAAAGGATTTTCCCACCATGGAACACGCGGAACACTTGGGGCGGACTAACGTCCACCAATCCACAGATTACACGGATTATACAGATGCCGCAGATTTTTTAGGGCTCACTTTGAAGCTGCGCCCCTAAAAAATCTGCACTAATCTGAGTAAATCTGCGGATAAGATGAGCCGCGAAACCCTTTTTGGACGCTGTCTATTTAGACATCGACTTCGGCATTTAGGTCGCTGGACTTATATATGGCATCCAGCAGGCTCATGACCACCACGCCTTCTTCACCAGTGGCTGCCACTTTGCCCTTGCCCTGTATGGCCAGCAGGAATTTCTGCATTTCCGCTGCGAAGCGGTCACGCTCTTCATTATAAGCGAGTTTGACATCGGCAATATAGCCGTCCACTTCGGTGAGTATAGTGGTATCGCCTACTCCCACTTTCACACCGCCCTTATCTCCGAGCAGCTCTATGTATGATTCCGGTTCGGCGTTACAGGCCCAAGCCACTTCAAATATCATGGTGGCTTTGTTGCCGAAGCGCACCAATCCGGTAGCGTAGTCATCGACGTCAAAGACACCGTCATATTTGGGCGGTCCGGCCCACATGCTCACGTACTTATAATCTTCCATCGGGCTGCCGAACTTGGAATAGGTCTTGGCACTTACCTTGGTGGGTTGCCACAGCCCAGATGTCCACATGGCCAGGTCCAGGAAATGTACTGCGCAGTCAATCAAGCCGCCGCCACCGGACATGGCCTTAGTGGTAAACCAACCGCCCAGACCGGGTATGCCACGCCGACGGATAAACTTAATGCGGATTTGGTAAATCTCGCCCAGTTTGCCGGCATCCACCGCCTCTTTAACCACTTCGGCCTCTGGTGCCTGCCGCCAAACCATGCCCATTTGCAACTGTTTGCCAGCTTTGTCACGCGCCGCAAGTATATCTCTGCCGAGCTTGGCACTCATGGTCATGGGTTTTTCCAGCATGACGTGCTTGCCGGCCTCAAAGGCAGCAATGGCGACGGGTGCGTGTAGATGATTAGGCACGCAAACGCTGATCGCGTCAATCTCTTTATCGGCCAGCAAGTCCTCATATTTCTCATAGGTCTTGCCAATGTTGTGCAGGGCGGCCTTTTCAGCTAGACGATCCGGTAAAATATCGCAGAGCGCATAAACCTCAGCGTCAGCCAATTTAGCATAGGCGTTGGCATGTACTGAGCCAATCGCACCCGCACCGATGATTCCAATTTTGATTTTTTTGCTCATGATTACTTCCTTAACGGTACCATAAAAAATGGGAAATAGGGAGACGAGAAATAAAACAATAATATAATGTTTTTTTATGACTTTTCTGGCAAAAAAACGATTCCGTCTTATCTTAACACATATGCGCCAAGCATGCGTTATCCGCAGCCACATTTGAGCGCATAAAAGACCTTCAGGTCCGTATGATTTTCACCTACTATTATGTTGCTTTCCACCGAAAAGATTTTTAGTGTCAGCGAGCTGAATAGCGCCGTGCGTGGTGTTTTGCTGCAATCTTTTGGTGATCTTTGGCTTAGCGGTGAACTTGGCAACGTCACGGTCAAGCAGGATAGTGGGCACGTTTATTTTTCCTTAAAGGATTCGGAAGCCCAGGTACAGGCTGTGTTCTGGCGTGGCAGCCAGCAATTCCGAGCCTTGCAGTTACAAATGGGCAGCAAGGTGGAGGCGTATGGCCGAGTAGAACTTTATGAACGCGGTGGCAGTTATCAATTCAATGTTTCCAAGCTGCGTCCTTTAGGTCTGGGTGAGTTGTTTCAGCGTTTTGAAGCTCTCAAGGAGCGTTTGCGCAGTGAAGGTTTGTTCGACCTGGCACGCAAAAAACCTCTGCCGGCACTGCCACGCTGCATAGGGCTGGTAACCTCCTTGGAGGGTGCCGCCATTAAAGACTTCATGCAGATATTGCAGCGCCGCCATCCTAATGTGCATTTGCGCATCATCAATTCGCCGGTACAAGGGGCCGGTGCCGCCGATTGGCTGGCTGCCGCAGTGCAATATTTCTCGCAGAGCAAGGCTTGTGACGTAATCGTGTTGACGCGGGGCGGCGGCAGCGTGGAAGACCTCTGGGAGTTTAACGAGGAAGTGCTGGCCAGAGCCATAGCCGCAGCCGAAGTGCCCGTAATCAGCGCCGTGGGACATGAACGTGACTTTACCATCAGCGATGAAGTTGCCGATTTCCGCGCTCCTACGCCATCGGCTGCCGCCGAATTGGTTATCAAAGGACAAGAAGAGCTGCGTGAAAGACTGTTCAACGCAGCTGCACGTCTGCGCGCCGCAAGTGAGAATCGGCTGGCGCAAGCCAAGTTGCGCTGGCAAAAGGCTGATCGCAGTGCCTTCTTTCAAAAGCCGGAACACCTGACTAATTTGCTCTCGCAACGTTTGGACTTGGCCGGCATGCGCCTGGAACGCGTTCTGCGCCAGATTGCCGAAAAGACGCGGCAACGTTTGACCAATGTCAATTTGCGCTTACCGGTGCAGCTGCAGCAACAGGCAGAACAACGTCGTGCCCGATTGGGATGCCTGCAAAGCTCGCTTGAGGCATTGAATCCGAAAAAAGTGCTGGCACGGGGATACAGCATTATTCTGGATGAGAAAAATCAAGCTTTGCGCAAAGCCGAACAAGTGAAAAAGGGCGATAAACTCAAGGCGATTTTGGCTGAGGGCGAATTGGACTTGCAAGTCAATTAGCATGATACATATATAAAGACAGCCACAGGGAGAAGCACAA
>JAAZKR010000232.1 GCA_012799725.1 Oligosphaeraceae bacterium
CCCATCTTGCCTGCAGCCTCTATATCGAGCGAGGAAAAATCAAAAATCGAAAATGGGTTTCTGAAAAAAGAGGTTTGCCCAAGCGTGAAATCTGGCTAAATATGCCGTTTTTTACTGCCTATGGGATGAATGTGTTTTCATGCCTTGATCGATTTTTGTGGGAAACGAACCTTTTGAACTGGATTGCGTTTATGGAAAGGCAAGCTCGCAGAGGTGGCACCATGACTAACCCCAAGTGGAGCGAAGCGGAACTCTGGGGCGGGGTTTCCCCGAAATCAAAGCTGTGGAGAGGCGGCATATGAACACATGAATCGGCACGGGCAATGCAGCGCGAAAGCAAAGGAACAAAGGAAAGACGTCAGCTTATGCGTTGTCATTTGCCGACGCGCATCCATCCAAGCTGTGACAGTGTCGTCCCAAGGGGTCTCCCAATACTCTTAACTTAACGCTTTGTAACCACACAGACGACTCAACTCGATAAAGCCGCCCTTGGCGCCCTTGGCGTCTTAGCGGTTAAATGAAGGGGAATAACCGCAAAGAGCGCAAAGATAACCGCAAAGAGCGCAAAGAGCGCAAAGAGCGCAAAGCAATCGGAGAAAACGACAAAACAGGCCGAAATCCCGCTTGCCGTCTCATCCGTCAAAGCAACAACCCCTATAAAAATTTCATGCTTTTCGTGGTTAAAAAATCCTAAGTAACGAGTATTGGGGTCTCCACCAGGGGGTCATGGCGTTGCTGCTCCGAGGCAAATCAATGAGCAGAAGCTAGCCTGCATCTTCATGCCTGTGCATATAATGCTGTCAGTCAACAAAACACATGGTATGCAAGATGGGCATTCAGTAGAAGTTATTGCGCTGTAAACTTCTAATGATTCTCATCTTGGGTTTACACGTTGCTTTTCAGCCAAAGAGCTGCTTTAGCATCAGACCCTATGCATTCAGAGGCGCGGTTTGGCAGTGCATTTCAGATCGGGTCTTCGCGTAGCAGATTAATGAGTTCCTCTACGCTGATATTGCTCATCTTCTCAGTACCACTCAGCAGCTGATCGGCCAGATCGCGTTTCCACTGATGCAGGTTTTGGATTTTTTCCTCGATGGTGTCTTTGGCCAGCAGATGGTAGATGGTCACTGGTTTGTCTTGTCCGAGTCGGTGTGCCCGATCGGAGGCTTGGTTCTCTACAGCCGGATTCCACCAGGAATCCAAGTGTATGACGTAGTCAGCCTGGGTCAAGTTCAATCCCAGTCCACCGGCTTTCAGGCTAATCAGGAAAACCGGGCAGTTGCCTGCCTGGAATTCGCTCACGGCGGCATTGCGCTCCGCACCGCTGAGGCTGCCATCCAAGTACTGATATTCTATGCCGCGTTCTTCGATAGCGCTGCGCACTATGGTTAAAAATTTGACGAATTGGCTGAAGACTAAAGCCTTGTGTCCGCCGTCAAGGATTTCCTCCAAGAGTTCGAGAAAAGCTTCCAGTTTGCTGCCGGGCAGCTTACTGTTGGCAACTACGAGACGTGGGTGACAAGTGGCTAAGCGCAGCTTGGTGATACCTGCCAGAGCGCGTATGCGCAACCTGCCGTCGCTTTCCTGGCGTTTTTCCAAATCCGCCAGGATGCTTTTACGCAGGCTATTGTAGAACTCGCGTTCTTCGGTGCTGAGTTCGACTCGAAAGTCCACATTTGTCTTTGGGGGCAGTTCGGTGAGCACCTGGTCTTTGCGCCGACGCAGCAGGAAAGGTTTGATGAGGCTGGTAAGACGCTGCATTACTTCCTTGTTTCCTTCGCGTTCAATGGGGATGCCGAAACGTCTCTGGAAAGATTCTCTAGTGCCAAGTAATCCGGGATTTATAAAGCGGAAGACAGCCCAGAGCTCGTTAAGGTTATTCTCTACCGGGGTACCGGTAGTGACCAGTCGGAATTGCGCCCTGATATTCATGGCCGCTTGTGAGCGCTTGGCATGGTAATTTTTGATAGCCTGGGCCTCATCAAGCACGGCTACACGCCAGCTGATACCACTAAACTGTTCATTTTCACTCTGTAACAAACCATAACTACTGATCAGTACGCAATTCTCCGTCAAGGCTGCCAGTGTTTCCTTGCGTTCGGCATTTCCAAGAGTGACGATTTTCAGCGATGGTGCGAAGCGCTGGAATTCCAGTTGCCAGTTAGCACACACTGATGTGGGTGCTATTACCAGACTGGGGCCTTCGTGTGCTTTGCTCAGTATCAAAGTGATGGCCTGTATAGTTTTACCCAATCCCATGTCATCGGCCAGACAGGCGCCTGCTCCAAGCGCATCTAGGCGGTACAGCCAGGTGAATCCTTCACGTTGATATTTGCGCAGTTCGCCTTGCAGGGCAGCAGGCACTTCTGGTTTCAGTTGCATAGCAGCTTCCAGACGCTCTATTTCCTCCTGCCATCTGGCATCCGTTTGCAATCCGGCGGCATCGGCAAACAGGCTATGCAGCACTGGCTGCAGAAAGCGATGCACTCGGAAATTATCGTTCTTGAGTTCAGAAATGCGGTGCAGATCATCCAGACGTCGTCTGAAGCTGTCACTCAAGGCCAACACTTGGCCGTCTTCCAAGACAACAAAGCGCCCCTTGTCTTCGTTGATTTTCTGCAATATTTCTTTCAAACTGACTTTTTTGTCAGCGTCAATCTCCACTTCGCCTTCTAGTACGAACCAATCCTTGTAGTTTTGCACTCTGAGTGAGAGATTGCCTAATCCCACATTTCTAGTATTGGCATATCTGCTATTTTGCGGCCAATGTACTTGGCATTGCGGAAGTATTTCACGCAATTGCAAGACGAATTCATAGCAATCTATGGGATTAGGCAAACGCCAAGTGAAGCGGTCTATGGCCTCACCATCCAGCAGCGTCGGGCAAGCTTGCAGCACTTGTTCTGCATTTTGAATTTCCTGTTCAAAGTCTCGGCATAGTCTGCGGTGTGTGGCTTCTTGATGCAATAGCATTTCCAAAGGACCTTGTCCCGGCTTGTAGTAGCCGTTGACGGCTTCAAATGGACTGAGCAGCAGTTCTACACGCAGACCCTGGTTTTCCGGCATGAGACGAAATTCCGGTTTACTTGTCACCATTTCCTTTTGGAAAGCGGTGCAATCCATGTGGCAATCTGACAGTATCTGGTATCGTTTGCTGAGCTTACTCAGCAACTCCATGACTTCGTGCTCTTCTTCCACAGGCAGGCGCAATTCCTTCCCAATAATCTGCCGCAGCTGCAAGAACTCGTTGTCAAAAAGGAAAACTTTGATCAGGTCGCCATGTTCCAGGCGTAGTACGATAAGTTCGTCTTTCTTAGGCTGTGGGCAGAGTTGGAATTCATAATACTGAGCGCATTTAAGCAGCCTTATGTAGGGTGTGGCAGTGACGCAGTGCAGCTTTCGTGGTGTGTTGCCTTCTAGAAGCAAACGTGGATGCTCCGCCAGTGCCAAGAAGACCGAAGCCCAAGCTGAGACCAGACAACTGGGGTCTTCCTCAATTTTAGCCATGGCTTCACGCATGATGGTACAGGCGAATTTATCCTGAGCGCTGAGTTGATAGCCGGACATAAAGGAGTTTAGATCCTGCTCTATGCGGCAGTAATTCTGGTTTCTGAAAGCGGTAAATTTGCGTCCTTTGCTCCAGCGTCCGCTTTTGATGGCATGTTGTTCCATAGGGCGTACTGTCAGCAGCCCTTGTTGAGCCACATCGACCGAGACCAGCCAGATCAGGCGGCGCAGCTTGCGTTCGGGCAGGCCGGCAAAGAAACCATCGAATTTATTTACTCGGCTTAGCCAGCTATTTTGTATTTGCACCGAGTCCAGGATAAAAGGAATTTCTGCAATTGGGTCTTCATGGAAACGTCGTGTGCAGCCGATCTGTTCGGAATTACAGCGGTTGAGGAACTCTTCGCATTCGCGCGCCAGCCACTCGTAGCCGCCGGACTTGGCCAGGGCAGCGATTTTTTCCAGGCGTAGCTTTTCATCATCGTTAAGCTCGGAATTCAACCAGTATTGTCCCAGCAACCAGAAAAATTCCGGTAACGGCTCCAAGTCTTTAGGCGTATCAAGCTTTTCTACTTGTTCTTGCGTACGTCTGACATAGGCGATTTTTTGCAGCAGTTCATAGATAGGCCCCCAAGTAGGCACCTTGCAAGCCAATTCAGCATTATTTTCGGCCGTAGTCAGGGTATTGGCGGTGCCGCTGCGCAGCAGCGAGAAGATGAAGAATAGTCCGCCAACAGTCTGGAAATAAAAGTCATGTATACCTTCAAGCTGTCTGACCTCGTACAGAGAATCAAGATAGAGATTGACCGCACGTTCATCCATGCCAAAAATACTCGATAGCCAAGCTTGACGCAGCATTCTGGCGTTATTGTTGGGGTTATGCTTCATCAGCGTGGCGGCTCGATTCCAGTCCCCCTTCAAAATAAGATAATCAATGAGTGGGTACACGGCAGCCATAGGCAAGGATTCGCCCAGTTCGAGCAGCTTGTCTTCAAAGTCGCCGATATTGCGCAACTGACGAATGGCTATGGGCAACAATTGCCAGGAACAAATGGCAATCAGATGCGCCGGCAATTCCTTGAGCTCAGACCAGTTGGTTTTTTTGAGTATAAACTCGAAACCAGCGGCGTCATTATATTCGTCAGGAAAATAATCGCGCATATTGACCAGACTGGCATTGAGCAGGCGGGCGTCACCGGCAAAAAATGCATTACGTATATCGCGTTTGAGATAGTCTAAGTCAGGCAGGCCACGATTACCGATGGCGGGAATGGCACGTGCGACAAAGTCAGCAAATTCAGTATATTGTTTCTTGGCCAGCAGCTGCCGTGCTTTATCTATATTACGTCCGCGCAGCTCCCATTTATTGCCGCTTTTTTGTAACAGCTTGTCTGCCAGCATTTGTTCTGCCAGCGTTTCGAGTTCCTGCACGGAAAGCCTGGCTAGACGCGGCATGTGCCGGGCTGCCAAATAGATGATGCGTTCTATCTCGGCCAGCGTAGCAGGAGCGCAAAGCAAGCACATGACGCATTGCATCTGCGAGATGAGTTCCGTATTCAATTTTTTTTCAGCACTTTCTGGCACTGCTATCTTACTCCCAAACTACAATTCATTGTTTCAATATTGCTTAAGACCAAGCATGCTGATGCTCATACAGTATACTGCCGGATGAGGCTGCCTGACGGGTGATGGCAAGAGCAATATCATGCTGTCTTGCACGGCTCCCAAGTCGCTAGGAACCGCAACACTGCTTGTATTTTTTGCCACTGCCGCAGGGACAGGGCTGATTACGTCCAACCTTTGGTGTATTGCGACGAATGCTGATCGTCGCCGGGGCTGAGGTCGCTGCAAGATCAGCTACGCTGAGCGCTGAGGCATTGTCGGGTTGCTCGGGACGGGTGCTTTGATGCCGCGCCAACCGAAGTTTGTGTTCAGCCATGGCGGCTTCTATCTTGGCTGGATCAATCATGCTCATGCGGAAGATGCCCGAACAGATTTCATCTTTGACGGCATTGAGTAGCGCAGCGTACAGCTCATAAGCTTCTTGTTTATACTCGACCAGTGGGTCTCGTTGTCCATAGGAACGCAGCTGTACGCCTTGACGCAATGAGTCCATGGCATAAAGGTGTTCCTGGTACAAGTTGTCCAGTGAACTAAGCATGACATAACGCTCCAGCCAGCGCAGCGATTCTGAACCTTCGACCCTTTCTTTGATCTGATAGGCCTCCTCGATGCGGGACATAATGGACTGGCTAAGCAGCTCCGGGTTTTGATCCTGCTTGAAAAGATCAGGCGGAAAGCCTATAGGGATGGTTACTGCAAGCCAGTTTTGCAAATCGCTCAGGTCCAGAGGCTCGTCTTTCTTGGGCCTGACTGCAAATGCGGCCTCGACACGCTCGCTGACTGCCGTGTACATATAGTCAAGCAACAAGTCTCGGCTGTCTTCTGTCAGTAATATATTGCGTCTTAGCCCATAGATGGCGGTGCGCTGCATATTCATGACGTCATCGTATTCCAAGGTACGCTTACGCACGGCGAAATGCTGCTGTTCAACCCGTTTTTGCGCCCCTTGTATGGTGCGGCTGAGCATGCTGTGTGAGAGTTCCTCGCCCTCTTCAAGGCCCAGTCTTTCCATAATGCCGGTGAGCCGATCAGAGCCAAAGAGACGCATCAGGTCATCTTCCAGGGAGACATAGAAGCGTGAGGAGCCCGGGTCGCCTTGGCGTGCGCAGCGTCCCCGCAGTTGCCGGTCTATGCGTCTGGCGTCATGGCGTTCGCTTCCTATGACATGCAGTCCGCCCACCTCTTTGACTCCCGGCCCCAGTTTAATATCCGTGCCTCTTCCGGCCATATTAGTGGCAATAGTGACTGCGCCAAGCTGTCCGGCCCTGGCGACGATTTCGGCTTCACTCTGGTGATGTTTGGCATTTAGTACGCTGTGGATCACGCGCCGGCGTTGCAAGAGCCTGCTAAGCAGTTCGGATACCTCTACCGAGATGGTTCCCACCAGTACGGGTTGTCCACGCTTATTGCATTCCATGATCTCTGCGATCAATGCGGCGTACTTTTCACGTTGTGTTTTATATACGCGATCGTTGTAGTCTATACGTTGGCACGGGCGGTTAGTCGGCACGACCACCACGTCCAGGTTATATATGGATTTAAATTCGGTGGCCTCAGTTTCTGCCGTACCGGTCATGCCTGCCAGTTTTTCGTACATACGGAAGTAGTTCTGTATGGTTATGGAGGCCAGGGTCTGAGTTTCGCGTTCGATTTTCACGCCTTCTTTTGCTTCCAGAGCCTGATGCAGGCCTTCGCTAAAGCGACGTCCCGGCTGCGGTCTGCCGGTGAATTCATCCACGATAATGACCTTATTGTCCTGCACCACATACTGCACATCTTTTTCAAAGAGGCAATAGGCTCGCAGCAGCTGCGAGATATTATGTATGAGTTCGGATTTAGTGTCGTACTCTACTTGAGCCTGCTTGCGCTTCTCCAGTTTTTCAGACTCGGTTAAATTGTCATCGTGATCGATTTCGCTGAAGATACTGGGCAGGTCGGGTATCACGAAGGCGTCTTCATCGCCAGGACGCAAAAAGCTTCTGCCTTTTTCGCTTAAATCGGCCTCGTTATTTCTTTCATTGATGCTAAAGAAGAGCGTTTCCTTCACTTTTTGCAGATAGCCGCGGTTATTGTCGTCATGCAGCTCTATATCCTTACGTTCCAGTGCTCTGCGTATAGCCGGGTCTTCCATGAAACGCATTAGCAGTTTATGTTTTGGCATACCCATCTGCACCTTGGCAATTTTGAGATGTGCCTGATCGATGTCCTCTGCGCTTGCCTCCGGGTCAGCTAAAGTTTGTTTTGCTTCTTGCAGCAGTGTAGCCATGAGTTCGTACTGACGTTGATACAGTTCAGCTACTTTAGGTTTCACCTTGTCGAATTGATGGGTTGACACTTTGGCTGGCCCGGCGATAATCAGCGGTGTACGAGCTTCATCAATCAGGATACTATCGATCTCGTCTACGATGGCATAGAAGTAGTCTCGCTGTACGAAGTCTTCTTTCTGTGTGGCCATGCCCATGTCGCGCAGATAGTCGAAACCGAATTCGCTGTTAGTGCCATACGTTATATCGCAGGCGTACTGCTTTCGACGTTCGCTTGGCGACATGTTATTCTGTATGCAGCCCACGGTTAGCCCCAGCCATTTAAGCACATGTCCCATCCATTGCGAGTCACGCAGTGCCAGGTAGTCGTTGACCGTTACCAGTTGTACGTTGCGTCCGGTCAGGGCATTGAGATAGAGTGGCATGGTAGCCACCAGGGTTTTACCTTCTCCGGTGGCCATTTCGGCGATATTGCCTTGGTGCAGTGCAATGGCACCAAAAAGCTGCACGTCAAAAGGTATCATATCCCATTTCAGCGGATGCCCGGTGACCATCACCGTATTTTCGCTGGGGTCTGAGCTTTCTTTGAGGCGTCGGCAGGCGTCTTTGACTACCGCGTAGGCCTCGCACATAATATCGTCACAGCTTTCGCCGGCTTGCAGGCGTTCTTTGAATTCCTGCGTCTTGGCTTTGAGCTCTTCGTCGCTCAGGCTGTGGTAAGACTGATAATAATTGTTGATACCATCAACTAAAGGCTGTAATTTTTTTAGAACCCGGGCATTGCGGCTTCCAAAAAATTTACGTGCAATCCATTCTAACATATTCCGTTCCCGGTACAGGTTTTAGCTTGCCTTTCTGCTGCTGAACTTTGAATGGCGGCAGGTCGGCAGCCAAGCATTCGCATTTCCATTAAAACAGCTTGGCGTTTTTTTTTGTTTTTACTTTGAACCCGGCTTGTCAATAGGGAGTCCCTGTTGACACATCGGGCATTCTTCGGGGGTATAGGTGGGCAGGTTGAGCTGCATCAAGCTGCGGTAGGGGACACCGAAGTCCACCTGTCCGGCGCTGCGGTCTATAAGTGTAGCCACACCTACTACGTTGCCGCCGTAGCTGCGCGCTAAATCTATGGCCTGCTGCACGCGGCCGCCCCTGGTGACTACGTCCTCGCCGATGAGTATGCGTTCTCCGGGTTTGATTTCAAAGCCACGGCGCAGGATCAGTCCGGATTCATCGTCTTTCTCGGCAAAAACGGCTCGGGTTTTTAGTGCTCGTCCCAGTTCCTGCCCCACGATGATGCCTCCTATTGCTGGAGAGAGCACCAAGTCTATGGCGCTGTCCTGCCAAGGTTGGGCCAAAACAGCACAGAGTTCACTAGCGATCAAGGTGTGCTGCAAGAGCAGGGCGCCCTGAAAGTATTGGTCGCTATGCAGACCACTGCGCAAAAGAAAATGACCGTGCAAAAGTGCTCCAGTGGAACGAAGATGATGCAGAATTTCGGATTCCTTCACAAAAAACCTCTTTGACTTGGTGGCTGCCGGAAAAACCGAAGACAGGAAATTAACATAATCCCTGAAAAGAATTATGTTTGCGGCGAAAGGCAAAGGTATGAATAATTACATGGCAAAATACTCTGACTTCTTTTTTTCAAACAAGGTTCCTTGGACCTTTCAGGCGTGGTTTGTTTTTCCGGTTTAGAGCTGCAAGAGTTCGCTGAAGTGGTCTATCTGCAAGTCCACTTTTTCGCCCCGGATTTGGCCGAAGCCATACTTGCAGAAACAAGCTTGACAGCCTGCCGCAGTCGCAGCGGCTAAGTCGGTATAATGATCACCAATCATCCAGGACTGTTCTGGTTTTTCATCGTACTGTGCTAGTGCTGACAGTATCGCTCCCGGATGTGGTTTCAGTTTGCGTCCCGGTACATCACCGCTTATGACGCTCAGATATTGGCTTATTTCCAGTTCCCGGCAAATTTTCTCACTGGCAGCCTGTGGTTTGTTGGTTACCAGCGCCAAGCGGTGTTTGGCGGCTAACTGGGGCAATGCTTCAGCCACGCCCGGAAAAAGCTTGGTATGTACCAGCAAATGCTCGCCATAGTACTGCACTTGCAACTGTGCGGCAAGCTCTAAGTCTACTTCAGGAGCTTCAGCAAAAGAGCGTTTGATCAAGTTTGACAGCCCATCACCAATATAGCTGCGGACAGTATTTTCGTGTATTGCAGGCAGAGAAAACTGCGAGCGGGCGAAATTGACTGCTGCGGCTATGTCGGCCAGCGAATCAATCAAGGTGCCATCTAAATCAAAAATCAACATCGAGGGTCTTTCGCGTATAGCAAGCCATTTTCTGCTGGCTTACTTTATTTAGGCAGCAACGAGCGAAAACGCTGCAACTGCATTGCTTTGTGTTTTTTAGACAAGGGTTGCTTGCACAGCCGTAGCCGTTCCAAGTCAATCAAGCCGATTTCACCATCGTTTTCAAGCACGAAAAAATGTTCCGGCTTGCAGTCGGTGCGCCAGTCCAGTTGTTTTTCCTGCAACAAAGCCAAGGTCGCTTCGGCTCTAGTAATAGCCTCTTGTCGCTTGGTTGCATCTGGTTCGCGCTCCAAATAACTGGGCAAATCAATTCCGTTCATGGGCAGCATGACCATGACACCCTGATGAGGCAGCCCGAGACGGCGACGTTGCCCCCAGGCAATCACCTCAGGACTAGTGATGCCAAGTTCACGGACGAGTGCAAAGCTCTGCCGTTCTTTTTCTGTGTTGGGCTGAGGCTTTTGCAGGCGCAGCATATAGCGCAGGGTGGTCTTCCATTTGGTGAAGTGATCCTGCTTGACAAAAACCCGGGTGCCGCAAGGCAGCTCATATTTTGAGGTTTTGCCTCGAGGATGCCAGGAAAGGCATTCTCCGTCAGCAAAGCTTAAAAGCGCATCTAGCTGGTCCAGGCCAGCGGCTGCCAAAGCTTTCTGCCAAGCGGGCAATATAGTCAAGTATTCCATGTTAAATTCCGGGTTGATGCCAAAGCGATAATATAATGCGTTTTACGGCTAGTTCTTGGAAACCGTGAACCTTAAGTCGGCAGCTCCGCCGCTCAACATAAGCCCTGGTATGGTTTTCAAAAGGTATTTCTGATGACACTCATTCCATCGGCAAGATGCTGTCAATTTGTGCAAGAGCGAATAAGTATGTAATTAGCTTCTTTGTGGTTCTTATCGTTTGCGGTTTATCCTTGCTGCCGCGTATCCTGCACCAAATCCGTTATCTACATTTACTACGGTGATACCCGGTGCGCATGAGCTCAACATGGCCAGCATTGCGGTGATTCCTTGCAGATTGGCGCCGTATCCTACAGAGGTGGGCAGTGCAATAATGGGGGCGGGGAGTAGGCCACCCAATACTGAGGGCAGCGCTCCTTCCATGCCGGCCACTGCTATAATTACCTCAGCCTGCATTAGGGCTTCACGGCGTTGTAAGAGCCGATGCAGTCCGGCCACCCCCAAGTCATAGTATCGTTCTACGACATTGCCCATGACTTCTGCGGTAATAGCGGCCGCCTCTGCTACCGGTATATCAGTAGTGCCGGCAGTGACCACCGCAATTTTACCTCGTCCTCGCAAGGTTTTATCTCCATGTAGATAGGCCAGCTTGGCGGCGCTATGGTACTGCAACTTGGCATTAAGCTTTCGCATCAGCTCGAACTGTTCTTGATTGCAGCGCGTTGCCAACACATTTTTGTGATGTGCAAAGAGCTGTGCGGCGATCTTGCCTAGCTGCTCATCGGTCTTGCCTTCACAATAGATTACCTCCGCAAAGCCTATGCGTGCCTCACGCTGCAAGTCCGGCCATGATTCCGATGCTTGATTTGTCATGTTCTCTCCGCTGTGTTCAGGGGTGACGGCGCACCGGGATTTACTGCTTTCTATCTTTGATTTTGCAACCAGGCATAGTAGTGTGCGCTTACCTGTTCCAAGATTTGTTCAGCGCATTTATCCTTGCTCAACAGAGGCAGTTGCGTTACATGCCCCTCTTTGCTGTATATGCTGACGCGGTTGGTATGGACAGCGAAGCCGCTTCCCGGTTCGCGAATATCATTAGCGCAGATCATATCACATTGCTTGCTTTGCAATTTCAGACGCGCATTGAGTTCCAAATCGTCGCTTTCGGCGGCAAAGCCCACCAGAAAGGGGCGCTTCTCCTGTTTGCCGATGCTGGCCAGGATGTCCGGAGTGCGTCGCAACAGTAGGCTGAGCTCCTGCTCTCCATGCTTCTTGATTTTCTTGGGTGCGTACTGATCCGGTGTGAAATCAGCCACAGCGGCGCAGAGTATGGCGATATCCATATTTTTAAGTTCGGTTATGCTTTGCTCATACATCTGTTGAGCGCTGCGTACCGCAATAGGCTCTATGCGTGGGTTGGCCGGCAGAGGATCGGCCAGCGGGCCATGCACCAGTTTGACGCAGGCGCCGCGCCGAGCAGCTGCCCTGGCCAGAGCCAGGCCCATTCTGCCGGTGGAGCGGTTTGAAATGAAGCGTACCGGGTCTATGTCCTCGATAGTAGCGCCGGCAGTCAGGAGCAGTTTTTTGCCCAACAGATCAGACACTGTAAAAAAGTTATACACTTCTTCCATGCATCTTTCTGTTGAGGCCAAAGCTATGCTGCCCATTGCGCCCATATCCCATCGTTGTTCATCCGGCATGATAATTCGGCTGCCTGCCGGCAATTCGGCAAAAGTATCGGCACAGTTCAGTTCTGTTTCTGCTTCGTCGGGCAGCAGAGCCGGTGCCGCCAGCAGCGGAATATTGTGCTCTTGCATGGTTTTGCGCCATTGCTGTGTGCTTAAGAGCTGTTCCAGGCGGTTTTGTGAAATTGGGACGGCTAACAGAAGCTCGGCTTGGGCCAGTTGTTCGACACTGACTTTTTCCAGGGCCATACAGGGCAGTCCCGAAAAGGCCGCCCAAGAGACTGCCGGCTGGAAGTCTTGCGCTGCGGCACTAGCGGCTACCTGCACGCCAAATCCGGCCTGTCGCAAACGTAGCAGTAATTGCAGACCAGGCAGGCCGGCGGCGGCTCCATCAACTATAAGCAGTATACGCGCTTTGCTTTGTGTCATGAGGTTTAGCTTTCTTTTTATCCCAAAATTATTCTATTTTCTTCAGATATTCTATGGCCTCTCGGCAGCGATACTCGCTGCTCAGGTCTGCACGGTAGTCTTCCACACTGATAAAGCCTTGGTAATCGATTTTTTTCAGCCAGCGCAGCATTTCCGGAAAATCATATAGTCCTTCGGCCATGGAGCAGCATTCCCATTTCCAGGTTACTGTGCCATTTTCATCGGTTTCTCCGGGATATGGCCTATGCCCAGCAATATGGCAATGTCCTATGTATTCTCCCAGCATTGGTATGACCACGCCAGTAGTTTCAAAGCCATCGGAAACCATATTATTAGGATCAAAGATGATTCCGGCCTGGCTGGGTGAGAAATTGCTCACGATGCGCAGGGCTAGCGAGGCACTGGTATGTATAGTGCCGCCATGTGTTTCCAAGAGCAATTTTACTCCGGAACCACGGGCAATTTCTATGCAACGGGCATAACCAGCTACGGTATCGCCGAAAATGGCCTGGTAATTATCATTGTCTTGTTTAGTGAATGGGGCGGAGGCTCCCACGCGCATTGCGCTTGCGCCTACTGCCACCGCGCCCTCCAGTACCAGCTTGAACTCTTCTAAGTCGGTACATTTGACATAACTGGCCAGACCTGCCAAAGCCAGATTATGATCGCTCAAGACTTGACGTATTTCAGCGGCGCGGCTTGTTAGATTCTCCGGCGACAGATCGTTATGGTGAAAGCCCCAGAAACCGGGTTTGGTATCGCCGTTGTCGGGGTTGCGGCGCACGCGCAACTCGAGTCCGTCATAGCCCAGGCTGCTAAGCAGCTTGGCTTGTCCAAGCAGATCCAAGTCCGGCAAGGACACCGAAATGACGCTGTACCTCATAAGTGTTCCTTTTGGGGTTATATAAAATGGAAGACAGGTCATTCAGGTTTCTGCCTGAATGACCTGTGCGGAAAAGACCAAAAATTATTTATCGTATTAGCAAATTGGGAACGGGCAGCTTAAGAAGTTACGATGCCGGTTTTACAAGCTTTCTGCGGCAAGCGCATAATTTTCAGGTGTCAACTCTGTGATGCACTCAGGCTAATGCCATTCAGTGGACTTAATCACCGTTATTCAAGCCATTCTGCATTGGGATCATAGTCGCTTTCTGCGGCGAAAACTTCTTGGATATAGGAACCTTCTTCCCATTTCATGTTGAAGCAATGATTGCTTTTTTGCCATTCATCGTCTTTTCGCACTATAAAGCCCTGCACATGGCCATCACCAAACAAGACATTGCCATATTGTTTGCCGTGATTCAGGTTTTTATCTCTGGCCATGCCCATCTCGGCATTAAAGTCGGTCAAGGATAAGCCGGCCCAATACAGATAGCTGCAATTGGCATCGCCGAAATCATCAATGGTAGCAGCCTTGCTGTCTTTGGTGCTGCGGCATATGAAGACTTGCAGGGTTTTCAGGTAATCATACTCGAGCAAGAGCTTAAGACTGGGGGCGTTGTGTACAGTCTCAGTGCTTATATTTGGCGTCATACTGCGGTTTTCATTGGCATACATGATGATGCTCATGCCAATTTGTTTTAACTGACTGGTACAGTCAGAGCGGTTGGCCTGCTCACGCGCCTTTTGTAATGCTGGCAGTAACATGGCGGCTAAGATGGCAATGATTCCAATGACGACCAGCAGCTCCACTAAGGTAAAAACACGGCGCTTCATAAATTACTCCCTGGAAAAACCGAAAATGAAAACCAAAAGGTTACTATAAAACCGAAAACCGGATTAACAAGCCAAGTAGGGCTTGTAGAATAAAACGCAAATCAACAGAGCTTTATTGGCAAAATAATGAAAAACCTTTGCCCACAACATTGCAAGGAAAAAAACTCGGATGAAAACGGCAACAAGGAATATAAGTCTCTTGAAAACTTAGTTCGTAATCTGTCAATCTTCTGTAGTGCAGCGTGTGGAAAGCAGGGGATTCATGGGACACATGAGAGCAATACTCCTTGCTTAAGAATTCTAAACCACGGAAAACGCGGAAAACTTAGCGCGGACTGATCGTCCGCAACCCAGTTGAAAGACTCGATCCACAGATTACACAGATTATACAGATGTCGCAGATTTTTTAGGGCTTGCTTTGAAAATGCGCTCCTAAGACAAGAAAACTGCGCCCTAAAAAATCTGCGCTAATCTGAGTAAATCTGCGGATAAAATAAAAAACTTTCCTAAAAAACAAGAAGTTGGGGGATAGTATTGCGGGAAATTCATCCTAAAAAAAGCATTCAAAGCTGGGCTCAGTCCTAATAATTTTATCTCAAGCGATTGTAAAATTTATACTGTTCACCATGTTGCTGAACAGGGCGTTTCCCGTACTACTGTTGTTCAATTTCTTCTTTGTGAAAGATTTTGCCGGATCGGCTTGTCAGGTGTTCTCGGCGGTTGCTTCTTTTAACTTAACCGCCAAGATGCCAAGAACGCCAAAAACGTCAAGGTCAACTTTACGGAATGGCGTTACCGCTGTGATTACAAAGCGGCAAATTAAGAGGGTTGGCTCCATTGGTTCCATGTATTGCCAAGGTAAACCAACGCTAAAGAGGCATTACCTTAGTTCAAACATGTTTTTTAATTAGGTTTTGACTTAATTAGAATCGATGTTATCTTATAACTTAATTAGGCGTGCAATTAATAGAATTTGTAGGAGGATTCAATGGACAAGAAAAAGCTGTTAAAAGCTCTTGCTGATAAGACCCGCATGAACATTTTGACTTTGCTTTTGCACCATGATTACTGTGTGCGGGCTTTGGCAAATGAACTAAGTCTGACTGAAGCGACCATATCTCAACATTTGAAAGTATTGCGCGAGGCGGGATTAGTTGTAGGTGAGAAGCGCGGATACTTCATGCATTATGCTGTAAAGCGGGAGTTATTACGCGATTTGGCAAAGGCGTTTGAAGCCATGGCTGCCATCGAACAAGGTGGCTGTCGACCGGAAAAACATGAAGATTGTCCTGCTGTTGAAAACCACGCTTGTCACAAAAAGGGTGGATACAGCGCGGAGGTCAAGGAGTTTTGTCCCGGTACATACCACAGGTGCTGGGAGTAGGGATGCTGCAAATGATCAGTGTTAACAATCTTAAAAAGAGCTATGGTGACTTTTGCGCCGTGAATGATATCTCCTTTGCGATTCAAAAAGGCGAAATATTAGGTTTTTTGGGGCCGAACGGCGCAGGAAAAACCTCTACTATCAACATGATGACCGGCTTATCGCGAGCAACTGCTGGAGAAATTATGATTGATGGCATAGATGTGAAACGAGAAACGAAAAAAGCACAGGCTATCATGGGAATTGTTGCAGACGAAAGCAATCTTTACAATGAAATGGACGGGTTTGAGAATCTTTGTTTTTGCGCTGCTTTGTATGGGATGCCTAAAAGTGAGCGAGAGTCAAAAGCTTGGCAACTTTTAGCGCAGTTCAGGCTGAAAGATGCGGGTAAAAGACCGGTTAAAGCCTATTCTAAAGGCATGCGCCGCAAACTGACCATTGCGGCAGCGCTTATGCATGCGCCGCAAATTTTGTTTTTAGATGAACCGACAAGCGGAATAGACGTGGAGAGTTCCCGACAAATTCGTGAAATGATTGTGGAGCTAAAGCACAAGGGGACTACCATCTTTCTCAGCACCCATTACATTGAGGAAGCTGAGCGTGCCTGTGATCGTATAGCTTTTATAGCAGCTGGCCGAATTGTTGCATCAGGAAGCATTCCCGAATTGATGAATAGCGTTTCACATGGGCATACTATCAGCCTTGTTACAGCCAAAAATGCTGAGGCTTTTGTTGATGAGCTGCAATCCTGTTTTGAGGCAAGCAAAGTCACGATTCAGTCAGATCATTCCCTTGTGATGGTATCGGAGCGGCGTATTGCGTTGTTTCCGGTCATGGAGTTTTTTCATGAGAAGGGGATTGATATATATGAAGCGAGGGAACTGCGCCCTTCCTTGGAGGATGTTTTTGTCAAGTTGACCGGCATTGAGTCTTCCGTATTGCGAAAAGACAAGGAAATGGGGAAACGCCAATGAAAAGCTGGATTGCATTTTGGAATATATTGAAAAAAGATGTAAGAAACTATTATTTGAAGCCGCCGAATATCAGCTGGGGTATCATTTTTCCTCTTTCATGGACATTGATGCAGATTATCCGCACACCTGATGAAAACGTTTTAGGGTTATTGCCTGGTCTGATTTCAATGAGCGTTTTGTTTGGTACTACTTCTATGCTTGCTGTTACAATTACTTTTGAACGTAGCAGCAGGTCTTTCGAACGGCTGTTGCTGGCTCCTATCAGCCTGAATACAATGGTGCTGGCAAAAATTACGGGAACCATAATTTTTGGTGTTTTCAATGCCTTGGTTCCCATAATTTTTGCAAGCTTCTTTACCGATTTGCCTGCTCTAAATTGGGGGGCTGCACTATTCACTATTTTGCTGGTAGCGCTAACCTCGGCGCTAATGGGACTCCTGATTGCAGTATCAGCTAAACAAGTATTTGAAGCACAGACTTTTTCAAATTTCTTCCGCTTCCCTATGTTGTTTCTCTGCGGATTGTTTGTACCAATTTCAAGGCTGCCGGTGTTCTTGCGTCCAGTTTCCTACTGCTTGCCGCTCACCTACGGAAATGATATACTTAATGGCTTGATTACAGGCATAAATACTCTTTCTGCTCCGCTGTGCTTTGGAATGCTATCGCTTTTTTCAGTGGTGTTGTTTCTTCTTTGTAAATATAATATTAACCGAAAATGGATAGGCTAAGGCTTCGACTGATCGGCCTGATCGGATTTGGGCGCCTTCTGGTACGTTATAAAAAAGGCATGAAAACAAGCTGGCGCTTATGGAGGGAGCCGGGGCGGCACCCAAAACTCAGCGTTCGAGGGCGACACAAACGCAGTCTCGTTGAAGGTCTTGGACAACTGGAGGAGTCCATTTCTACTTGCTGTAGCGCCCTTCGGGTACGGGTTCCTGAAGTTCCTTGCCCAGGATTGTGTCGTGCTCTGCATGCCTTTTGCCCGGGATCATTTTTGTGTGGCGTTTCGCGCCGGAAGAACCGCCAGGATAAGCATCAGCAGGTCTTGAATAAATCATCTCAAAAACAAAAATAGTGACAGTGCAACTTCACAGCGACTCGGTTCTCTGATATTGCTGAAGTATATAATATTCCATTGTTTCTTTGGACGTTACACTATTGGCAGGACAAAGCAATCAAAATCCGGAAAAATTTCACAGCCGTTCCATAGATTTCGGAGCGCGGTCCCCAAAAATAGCCAACCCTGCCCCAAAGTATTCAGGCAGCATTTTATCCGCAGATTACACAGATGCCGCAGATTTTCAGGACAAGGAGTCGAGTAGCGTCTCTATTTAAGCGATGTAAGAGCTTGACTATGCATAATCCCGGTTTTCAAGCCCGATTGACGACTTTTTCTGCAGATCATCAAGAGCGGTCGAGTTGCCTTGCCCATCCTGCCTGCGCCTCTATATCGGGTGGGGAAAAATCAAGAAATCGAAAATGGGTTTTTGAAAAAAGAGGTTTGCCCAAGCGTGAAATCTGGTTAAATATGCCGTTTTTTACTGCCTATGGGATGAATGTGGAAAAATTTCATCTTGCAATGTGATTGTTCGATCCTTCATTTTTTCTCTGTTTATTGATGGATTATTTCAGGGATGAATGCCAAAAGTCCCTTCTCTTAAAACAAAGAAGCCCGCTTAACATTTTATAGTCAAGCGGGTTAAGCATGGAGCCAGCACTCGGATTCGAACCGAGGACCTGCTCATTACGAATGAGCTGCTCTACCACTGAGCTATGCTGGCTAATTATGTATATGATTTAAATTAATGCTTAGCTCTTGAAATGCAAGCGCTGCTGCGCATAAAAAGCAAAGCAAAAGTATGCCGGTAGTTTTTGCTCATGCTTTTGGATTAACTTGTGTTATGGCTTGTGGTATTTCGGCAAGCAGGTCATCTGCAATCAGGCCTCTGGAGCCTAGCGGTTTCAGTCTGTCGGCACAGAGGCCATGCAGATAAGCCGCCAATGTTGCCGCCTGCATTTTGGGCATTTGTCCTAAAAATGCTGCACAGATACCGCAGAGTACGTCCCCGCTGCCGGCAGTAGCTAGAGCGGCGCTGCCGCTGAGATTGCGAGTCCAGATACCCTCCGGGTCGGCACATATACTGCCATGTCCTTTGAGCAATATTGCACAACCGGTTTTCTGTGCCAGCGCCAGCGCCTGCTCATGTCTGGGCAGATTCGCGCATAGATCATAGGCGCTTAACAGACGGCGCATTTCACCGGGATGCGGTGTCAATATTTTTGCGGACTTGCTTTGCATCAATATCTCTGGTGCCTGGCAGAGCAGATTAAGAGCATCGGCGTCTAAAACTATGGGCTTGCCGGATTGCAAGAGTAGCTCCAATACCGGCAGCAGAGCCGGGTTTTTGCTCCAGCCCGGGCCGCAGGCTAGTACCGAAAATGCCGTCAGCTCTTTTTGCAGGGTGGACAGCGAGGCCTGGTTGAGAATGCCTTTGCCGGCGTCGGGAAGCTTACGCAGTATCAGGGCTTTGGGGATGCCGGCATAAATTGGGAGATTTTCCGGTAACAGCACACTGACTAGGCCGGCACCGCTGCGCAAGGCCGCTTCCGCAGTTAAAAACGGCGCTTGCATATATTGCCGCGAACCGCCGATCACGGCGACGTGCCCACGCATGTTTTTATGAATATCATAAGCTTCACGTTTCAGCAAGGCTTCAGCCTCATATCGCGTAAATACTGGCCACTCACTGTATTGCCCTTGCAGTAAGGCATGTGGTGTTCCGAGCCGATCCAGCAGTATACGTCCACAGAGTTCCGGGCCGCGTCCTTGCAGCATGCCGATTTTAGGCGCGATAAGCGCCAGGGTCAGGTCGGCTTGCACAGCGCACTCGGCTTGTCCGCTATCAGCCTCCAGGCCGGAAGGCAAGTCTATAGCCAATACCGGTGCCATACCGGCATTGATCGACTCTATCCAAGCGGCCAATTCCGGGCGTGGTCTGCCTCTAGTACCGCTGCCCAGCAAGCCGTCAATTACGAGACAATCGCTGCGTAGTGCTTCGGCAGGCAGGTCGTTTCTGAGTTTTTGCTTGAGCGCTGTCGGCAGTTCTTCGTACGCTAATTTGGCTTCATTACGCAGTTGACCAGGTTCATAGGCCAGACATACGGTAGGCACGATGCCATTTTCATATAACAGCTTAGCACAAATTAAGGCGTCACCGGCATTATTGCCTTTACCGGCTAGTATCAAAAAACGCCGCAGGCCGGCTGTAGCGGCCAATTCCAGCGCACAGGAACTCACGGCAGCTCCTGCCCTCCGCATCAGATCAAAAAGACTAATACTCTCTTTGGCGACAACTGCCAGCTCCAAAGAACGTACTTGGGCTACACTCAAAGCATACATGGAAAATCCGTTTAACGACTTCGTAGGTAAAAAACAAGCCTTGTACAATATAATGGAAATTCAAGATGATGTGCGGAGTTTTATATGAAATTGATCCGACTGATATGCCACTGGCATATAAAAAGACCCTTTCGCCTTTCAAAGCAAAAGGGTCTTCGATTTTATCCAGACTTTAGCGACCTACTTTTTCGCGCAGTAATGCGTGTGCAATAGCTTATGAGCAAGCTCGCTGTTGGGATGCCCCAAGAAGTCCTTGTAGATTTTGATGATGGACGGATTAAGATGCGATTTGCGGATAGCCTTGCCCTCGTCAGCGCGATAAACAGCATTTTTACGCGCTTCAAGGACATCGCTGCCGCCGCAGCTGCAAAAGCTGTAGGGCTGACCGCCGCCATTGATACAGCCGCCGGGGCAGGCCATAATCTCAATGGCGTGGTATTGTGACTCCCCGCTCCGTATCTTCTCAAGAAGCTTGCGGGCATTGCCCAGGCCGGATACGACCGCAGCTTTCAGTTCCAGATCACCAATCTTCACAGTGGCTTCTTTGATACCTTCCAGGCCGCGTACCGCCACAAAGTCTATGGGGCTGTCAGCTGCATCTTCAAAGTAGGCGATGGAGCCGTCCGGCTGTGCGTTGAGTATCCAATCTGCCGCAGTACGCAAAGCGGCTTCAAGTACGCCGCCGGAAGCACCGAAGATAACGCTGGCGCCGGAGGACTCGCCGAGCGGATCGTCATAGTCTTCATCCGGCAGGCTGTTGAACATGACGCCGGCTTCCTTGATCATGGAGGCAAGCTCACGGGTGGATAGCACGTAGTCAACGTCGCGCACACCGTTTGGAGCGAATTCAGGTCTGCCGGCCTCATATTTCTTGGCCAGGCAGGGCATGATGGAGACTACGACCAAGTCGCTGGGGTCTACGCCTATCAGGTCAGCGTAGTAGCTCTTGGCAATAGCGCCAAACATTTGCTGCGGAGATTTAGCGGTAGAAGGCATGTGCAGCTGATCTGGGAACTGATGCTCCAGGAAGTTGACCCATCCGGGGCAGCAGCTGGTCAAAAGCGGCAGGTTCTTGCCGGATTTGATGCGTCCAAAGAGCTCGGTGGCCTCTTCCATGATGGTCAGGTCTGCTGACCAATCGGTGTCGAAGACCTTAGCGAAGCCGAGGCGACGCAGCGCGGCAACCAGTTTACCGGTGCTGATCTCGCCGGGCTGCATGTCGAATTTCTCGCCTATGGCGACACGCACAGCCGGTGCGGTCTGCACGATGACCGTCTTGCTGGGATCATTCAGTGCCTGCCAGACTTCGTCCTTGTAGCTGATCTCCGTCAGTGCGCCTACCGGGCATGCCAGCACGCACTGTCCGCAGAAGACACAGGCAGTCTGGTCCAAGGGCAGGAAGTTCTGCGGTGCTACGGTGGCGTTGAAGCCCCGATTGACACCGGAGAGCACGCCAACGGTCTGCACCACGTTACAAGCTGTCTCGCAACGACGGCACATGATACATTTGCTCATGTCACGGCGTATGGCAGCACCATTATCATCGACGGCCAGCTTGGTCTGTTCGCCTTCGTAGCGTATAGTCTGAATATTGAACTCACTGGCCAGGCTTTGCAGGTTGCAGTTTTGGTTCTTGGTGCAGACCAGGCAGTCTTTGGGGTGATTTGAGAGCAGTAGTTCGAGCACCGTACGTCTGGCTTGTATGGCGCGCATGGTGTTGGTATGCACGTCCATGCCTTCAGCTACCGGTGTGCAGCAGGCGGGTGCCAAATTAGGCTTGCCGGTGACTTCCACCACACAGATACGGCAGGAGCCGCTGCGGTGTTCAACGTGAAAACAGTCCCAATTGATATGGCAGAGGGTGGGTATTTTCAGTCCAAGTTTAGCGGCCGCCTCCAAAATAGTGGTGCCCTCCGGAACTGATACCGGATTGTTATTAATCTTTAGGTTTACCATCTGTATTTAACTCCGAATGTTAGCCGGTTGTTGCTCATCAGCCCGGTCGGCAACAAATACCACCGGGCATTTTGTTTGACTTCTTTGCGTCATTTCCTATCTATGGCCGCAAACTTACAGGTACGCATGCAGACGCCACACTTGATGCACTTGCTCTGGTCTATGTGATGACGCGTCTTTTGTGTGCCGCTAATACAGTTGACCGGGCATTTGCGCGCGCAGAGACCGCAACCTATGCATTTGTCATTTATGATGTAGTTGAGCATGGCGGTACAGACGGCTGCCGGGCAGCGGTGCTCGAAGATGTGCGCCTTGTACTCATCAGGGAAGTTCTTCAAGGTGGAAAGCACTGGGTTTGGTGAGGTTTGTCCCAGGCCGCAAAGTGAAGTATCCTTGATGACGTTGCTCAGCTCTTCAAGTTGGTCAAGCATTTCCGGAGTGCCTTTGCCGGCGCAAATCTTGTCGAGTATCTCGAAAAGACGTTTATTGCCTATACGGCAGGGTGTGCATTTCCCGCAGGATTCATCGACGGTGAAATCCAGGAAGAAGCGTGCGACGTTGACCATGCAGGTGTCTTCGTCCATGACAATCATGCCACCGGAGCCCATCATGGAACCCAGGGCCTTGAGCGACTCATAGTCGATGGCGGTGTCCAGGTTTTTGGCAGTGATACAGCCACCGGAAGGTCCGCCGATCTGCACGACCTTGAATTCACGTCCATCAGTGATGCCGCCGCCGAGTTCGAAGATGACGTCACGCAGCTTGATGCCCATGGGCACTTCGACCAGGCCGACATGATTGATTTTGCCGGCCAGCGCAAAGACTTTGCTGCCCGGAGAACCCGGTGTGCCAATGGACTTGAACCAGGCTGCACCCTTACGGAAAATTGCCGGTATGTTGGCCAAGGTTTCGACGTTATTGACAATGGTGGGCTTGCCCCAAAGACCGCGTACAGCAGGGAATGGGGGCTTAAAGGTGGGTTCGCCGCGCTTGCCCTCGATGGAGTGGATCAAGGCGGTTTCTTCGCCGCAGACGAATGCACCGGCACCGTATTTGAGTTCGATGGTGAAATTGAAGCCGGTGCTGAAGATATTCTTGCCTAGCAGACCATAGCTAGTGGCCTGTTCGATAGCCTTTTTAAGGCGAGCGATGGCCAGCGGGTATTCGGCGCGAATATAGATTAGCCCGGTGTCTGCACCGACAGCGAAGCCGCCTATGGCCATGGCTTCCAGCACGGCATGCGGGTCGCCTTCCAGTACAGCGCGGTCCATGAATGCGCCAGGGTCACCCTCGTCAGCATTACAGATGATGTATTTTTGGCCTTTGGGCTGAGCTGCCGCAAATTGCCATTTTTTACCAGTGGGGAAGCCAGCTCCGCCGCGTCCCCGCAAACCGGCGTCAACCAGCTGTTGGCAGACCTCTTCGGGTTTCATTTTGGTTAGCACTTTAGCCAGTGCCTGGTAGCCGTCCTTGAGCAGGTAGTCTTCTATCTTTTCGGGATTGATGCGTCCGCTATTGCGCAGTGCTATACGGGTTTGCACCACTTTTTTCTCAGGTTTTTCCTGATCTTCCGGGTAATAGATGTTGGTTGCCTGGACTTGCAGTCCTTCAGCCACTTTGTCAGCACCGGCTGCTACGATGGCAGGTATCTGTTCCTCAGTGACATTCCCGTAGATGAGGGATTTGCCATTGGCGGCTTTAACTTCAATCATCGGCTCGCAATAGCACAATCCGAGACAGCCTACGTCGACCACCTCGAATTTACTTTCCAAGCCCTGTTCGGTTACATGTTTGCGCAGTGCTGCGGCTATGGGGCTGCCGCCGGCAGCGATACCGCAGGTTCCCAAGGATACCAAGAGCTGAGTCTTGCCGGAAAAGCCGGCCTTTAGCTCTGCTACTTTTGCAGTTAAGTCAGAAGGTGTTTTAATAATCATGATGTTCTATGTTCCTTCTTTTCAGTCTTTGCAGTCAGCAATGATCTGAGACACCATTGCCGGGGTTACGTTGCCATAGACCCGCTCGTTGACCATTACCACCGGTGCCAAGCTGCATGCTCCCACGCAGCGCAACACGCCCAGGAAGAAGCGTCCGTCAGCAGAAGTCTCGCCTTCTTTTATGTTGAGTTCGCGACTGAACTGCTCGACCACTAGATTAGCACCTTTTACAAAACATGCTGTGCCGCAGCACACGTTGATCTTGAAACGGCCTATGGGTTTGTCGGTGAAATAAGAATAAAAGCTGATAACTCCGTAGATTTCTGAGCGTGTCAGCTTTAGGCGCTCGGCAATAAGCTGTTGCACCTCGCTGGGCAGGTAACCGAAGATGCCCTGTGCCTGGTGCAATGCAATAATCAGGTGGGCGCGATTGCTCTCAATATCTTTGCCTATGGGGAGCGTGTCTATGAAAGCGTTTAATTGAGCCGTTTTTTCCGGCTCCAGCCTGGCGAGCTTCTCCAGGGCGCTTTCAGTCTTCTCGCAGCAACAAGTCATGATACCTCCAGATGAATTACATATACCTATGAGCCAAATTGACAAATCAGCTGTTGAAAACAGCTATGATATGCCGATTATGGGAAAAGCCGGTAAAGAATAAAATTTATTGCCATTATGAGTTTTTGCAAATGGAAAATAATATTTTTAGAGCAATTCAGCCTTTAAATACTGCCAAGACGCCAAGAACGCCAAGGCCGACCTTACGGGGTGGCGCCTTCCGGGCGCTGATTTTAGGGGGTGATCCTGCCTCGGGTTCCCTCACCTTCCGGGTTCGGTCACCCAGGTTATGCATGGTGCATCCCTTGTCAGGGCTCAGTCGCTTTTCGGCCTCTGTCCGTATTTGGCCTGATGAGCGTTACGGGGTTGGAGGAAATGACTCCATCACAGCCGTCTGTCAGGTTCAGGCTGGAAATGCTGCCCTCTCCCTCTGGGAGAGAGGGGCTGGGGGTGAAGGCAGTCATAGTCGCCTTTCGGCTTCAGTCCGCATGGAAGAAGCTCTGATTATCGGTCAAGAGGAAAAGTCAACTGTTTTTTTTAGGTTAACAGAAGCTATTGCGCAAGCATTTCTTTCCATTTTTTTATTTTATCCGACCAGTTTTGCGGATATATAGCCTTAATGTAGGCCATACTTTCAGGATCATTATCGCTGCCATGCATAAAGTTATCGGCTTCGGGGAATTCTTTTTCCAGGCTTTTCCTGATTTCATGCTTATAGAAGACATTGGCGTTATCAACGAAACTATGTGCTGCGGCCAATTCGGGGTTTTCAGCTATCGCGCTAGGATTCGGGTCATGGCAGATAACTGCGCAAGTAGGCGGCACGATGATACTTTCCTTGTGTTTGGTCCAGTTGCCGCCCCGTGTTTGGCGCATAAGGCGATTTTGTTCCTCGGTGTTGAGATGACAGGTTTCAAGGATTTGGAATTTATCCTCGAGTTTTTTCAGTATCTGCTTGTCTGCGCCGCAACGTGTTGCGTCTTCTCGAATGAGGAAAACGAGTATCTGCTTTAGTCCTTGCAAATCATTTTGCAGGCGTTTGGTCTCATATGCCAGCAGCTCCTCATGCCAATCATTACGTTTCGGCCATCTGCCCAGGAGGTCATAGGGCATGTTCCAGTTTCTTTCCTGTAACCAATGGTGTATGTTCAACAGATTTAGAGGCTGTGGCAGGCTTTCGCCGGATTCCTGTTCCAGACGTTTCAATTCAGCCGGCAAATCATGGTCGTAGGTTTCATTGTTCGGTAGTGCAGTGCCACTAGGCAGGCCGCAAAGCAGGCCCTTTTGATAGACGCAGTGATAGAGCAGCGAATAGAGATGAAGCCGTGGAACAGGACAGCGGAAACGTCCCTGATAAAGCATGGTTGAGGCGAGTAGCTCGCTGCCCAATGTCGGCGGATAATATGCGATGCGCTTGCAATCAGTGCCTAAGCGAATGCCGTTGGAATATAGGTCCACCTTGATGCGTCCGGGAAAGCGTGCCATAATTCGGCAGAGTTCTTCAAGTTGCGAGGACTCTGCCAACATGTCTATATCGCCACTGTAATTTTTCTCTTCCTCAAGACTGGCAGGCAGTTCATCAAACCAGCGCAGGACCAGATATCTGATGCCGGCGCTTTCCAAAGCAGCAAAAAAAGCGTTGATATTGCCTATGTATATGGTGCTGCGCCGACGCTTGCGCGAACGGCGACGCCATTGAAAAAGCATATAGCGATAACGTAGATAATAATAGAGTGTTTTCATGTCGAAAAATCTCAAAAAATCAAAAGATTGCTATGAGAGGATGTACTGCAATTCCTGTACGGCTTCATTTGGCAAAACCAGGTTGATGCGCTGTCGGGTTTTTAGATGATATTTGTGCAGTATGCTGATGAGGCGATGGAAATCATCCAGGTTGAGGGCAGGTTCGGAAAGCAGGGCATAACAACTCCGGATCATCTCCTGGTTGGCCGGGCTGTGTAGGTCGTCCTGATTGTATTCGATGTAGCGCGCCAGATTCATCAACGGCAATCTGATATCGCCGGGTTCAGTGAAGCTGCAAGACTCGAGATCAATCAAAAATACGCTTTTGTCATTTTCTCGCAACATGATATTGTTGCACATCAGGTCCGGGTGGTTGATGCCTTTGGCGTAGAGTTGGGCGATGATGGGGGCGGCCAGCGCGCCTTCCTCCGGTTTCAGGGTGCGAGTTTCTGTCAGAAAAGCTATGATCAGTCCGTTTTCCCGGCACAATCCCAGTTGTTTTTTATGAAAGTAGCCCCATAGAGCCGGCACTGGTAGCCCCATAGCGGCAATGCGGTTGTGGCAGTAGTATTCTTGCGGTGCAAAGCGCTTGGCACGCAGTTTGTCTTTGAAACGAGGCAACAGATTGATTTTTACTACGAAAGCGTCCCCTTTTTTATTTTCTGCCTTGAAGAGCAAGCGCTTGTGATCGCTTTTCAGTATAGCATCTTGTGGCGGCGCCTGTTCTAAAACCTGAGTTATGGCCTCCTCAATGCAGGGACAGTCGGCAGCAAAGTGGAACTGATAACCTTGGTTCACACGTAGAATGGGCAATTCGGGAAAAATTTGTTTCATCTCATTGCTGCTTTTGCGATTAGCTAAAATGATCCGTTTGCATTAAAAAATGTTCCAACTTGTGGTATATGTGGCTGTTGAGTGTTTCTCTTTCGGGATACAGGTTTTGCATGGCGCGACGAATTTCAGGGAAAAGCTTCAAAGCTTGAGGGGGGCTGAAATTGCGTTTCAAGCAGTAACTGCGCATGAAAGCTTGTAGGGCAGGTACATAGGCTTGAGCATGAGCCGGCTGGCTGCAACCGATGAATTGAGCCAGATTGCGTGCCTGGTACCTTTGAGCCAGACGACTGTAAAGACGCACATCGTCCTTGTCAATCAGACTGAGCGTGTATTTGGCGTCCTGGCTGTGAAAGACGAAGTTGCCCGGCTTGGTGTCGGCATGAAATATTTGTTGTTCATGCAGCAGCGCGATGCAAGTGCCGGCTTGAGCAAAAAGATATTGCAGGGTAGGGAGTGGCATGCTTAGGCATCGGGGCATATAAAGATCAAGGTCGCCTGCATCCTCATAGATGATAATGGCCAGCCTGTTGTCGTTGCGACGAAACCAGGCGTAGCAGGCATTTCGGTCTTGTAAGCGATGTGCACCCAGCCAAGCCTTGCAATCCGGTGAAAAAATTACCCAGCGATGAAGATGATAAAAATATTTCAGAACGTAGCTTTTGCCGTCCAGCCAAGCGCGGGTGACACTGCGTTTCAGGTCTTTTTTCAGAAAGCTTTGCTGCTCTTCTGGCAGTGCAAGCAATGCCTCTATGACCTCTGGCTCCAGCTTATTGGAGTAACGCAGGATTGCATCGGGACGGCGCAGCAAATTAAAGCTGCCGTCTTTGCTGCCATGTAGCAGTTGACGGCGCAAATTTTTCCATTTTCTTCCCCGGCATATGCTTATACAAGGTATTTCCGGGTCGGATAAGTTGTTTGTATTTGCCACGATCAACCTTCAACTTTCAATGCCTTTCCTCCTGTGCAGCTTTGCATCCAAGGAAGTCTAGACGGAAGTCTTTTCGGGTTTTGTCGAATTCATGTTGCCGCTGCGGAAAGGAGACAGGTCCAGGCTCAGCCAGCGGAACCCCAGATTTTGGGCTTTTTCCAGCAGCTTTTGACGCATGGTTTCATTTTGCAGCAGCCGCACTTGATCGGGCGCAGCAAGTTCCAAACGCATGCTGTCGCCATGGTGTCGGGCGCGACATTGCTGGAAGCCTAGCATGTGCAGCAATTCTTCCATAGCTTCAATCTGCGCGATTTTTTCCTCATTGACTTCGCTGTAGTATGGAATGCGGGTTGCCAGGCAGGCGCATGTCGGCAGCTCGGCGCTGGGCAGCTGCAACATTCTGGAGGCTTGACGCACCTCATTTTTGCTCCAACCCAAGATTTTCAGCGGGCTAATCACATTCAATTCAGTCAGCGCCTTCAGCCCTGGCCTGAAGTCATCCAAATCATCGGCATTGCTGCCGTCTATAAGTTGATTGAATTTGCCTTGCTGTGCTTTTGCTCGCAAGAGGCTGAACATCGCCTTTTTGCAATAATAGCAACGCTGTGTAGAATTTTCGCGCAGCTGTGGTACCGCAAGTTGATCGAAGGGCAGCAGCTCGTGACGTATATCGTAACGCTGAGCAAATTGCAGCGCATCGCGCAATTCCCAACGCGGATAGCAGCTATGCTGTAAGGTGATCGCTAAAAAGTCTTCTCCCAGAACGCGCTGTCCCAAGTATGCCAGCAGGCTGCTGTCTACTCCACCGGAAAAGGCGAGCAGGACGCGCCCATAGCTGCGCAAGAGCGCCTCGAGGGCAGCTAATTTATTGCGCAAATTGTTTTCTGACATGATCAAGCAGGGTTATCCCGGCAGGCACCACAGTGGTCGCTGTCGTTTTCACTCTCTGTCTCTGCAAAGGGTTTTGCCGAGCTGAATTTATGCAGGTCGTAATGTATGACCCGTTCCGGCATGGGGAGCCGGTCCAGCTGCACGCCGGCTTCTGCAAAGAAATGTTCTGCCAGGGAATTATGATAGTCTGAGAACACGACGACGCGCTTGATGCCGGCAGCAATCAATGCTTTGGCGCAGCTCGTGCAGGGCATATTGGTGACATAGGCGCTGGCACCTTGCAATGAGAGGCCATGCAGGGCGGCTTGGCAGATAGCGTTGATCTCGGCATGATTGGTACGCACACAGTGGTTATCCACTATGATGCAGCCGGCGGTATAACAATGTTCGCTGCCGGGCAGTGAGCCATTATAGCCGGTGGAAACCACATGACGGTCGTTGACCAGAACGCAGCCACAGTGCATACGCGGACAGGTTGCACGTTCGGAGGCAAGCATAGCCAACTTTAGGAAATACACATCCCAGGAGGGGCGGTAAGCGGGTTCAGAATCCGTACTCTTGACTATTTCAGGCTGCATGGAAAGGTGCTTTTGTGACTAGATGAGTATTCCTGTTCGAACAAATTTCCCGGGGCTGAAGTACGAAATGTCTCCAGCTCCGGGGGCGTCTGTATTTATGGTTGCAGCCCGATTTTACTCTATGTCGTCCAATTCGAATTCTATCTCATCGGCGTCCGCGAGTTCCGCGCTGGTCCAAATTTTGTCTTTGGCCTCTTGATCGGCCTTAGTCGAGATGTCTTTTATTTTCTCGATATAGCGACGCATTTGTCGATCGAGCTTTTCGAAGACCTCGTTGATTGATATTCTTATATCGTTGGAACGTGCTTTAGCTACCAACGAGATGTTTTTGCCGTTAAGTACGGCGTCGGCAGTGTGCCAATTACGTTGTTTGTTCAGCACCAGTCTCAAGGAGCTTAGTTTCACATAGCTTTCCTCGAGCTTGTTGGCTGCCTCTTCGGCCATTCGCTGCAAGTCTGCACCGACTTCGAAGTGCTTGACACCACTCACAATCAATTCCATGTAATTTCTCCTTTTGCTGTCGCCATTTTACCGGTTTGTAATTTTACCGGCCAGGCGGGTTTTGAAGGCGTAAAATGAAGCTCAAAACCGTTTTGAGCCATTCACGATTTAACGACTGTCCTCCTTTCCAGCCTTTACTAGCCCGTTTCAGGGATTAAATCCCGGGCCGAGATAGTGTTTTTTGGCTTTTTCATCATGCAATAGATCATCTGCTTTGCCAGAGAACATGATTTCTCCGGCACATATTAGGTATGCTCTGTCTACTATCGCCAGAGTTTCGCGCACATTATGATCAGTAATCAAGATGCCCAAGCCACGGTTTCGCAATGCGGCGATGATTTTCTGCACTTCGTACACGTTGATGGGGTCTACGCCGCCGAAGGGTTCATCCAGCAGTATGAGACTGGGCGAGGTCGCCAGGGTACGAGTGATTTCCAGTCTTCTTCTTTCACCGCCTGAGAGTGTGAAAGCCTTTTGCCTAGCCAAGTGGCTTAGCTGTAGCTCGTCAAGCAGGCTGCGCAGGCGCTCTTCACGCTGCTGCTTGCTCAGCTGTAAAGTCTCAAGCACCGCCATGATATTATCCTGCACACTGAGTTTGCGGAAAATAGAAGGTTCTTGAGCCAGATAGCCCATGCCTTGGCGGGCACGCATATACATGGGCAATTTGGAAACTTCAGCGCCTTCGAAGCTGATATTGCCAGCATCCGCTGCAATCAGACCGACTATCATATAGAAGGTAGTGGTCTTGCCGGCACCGTTGGGGCCGAGTAGGCCGACCACCTCGCCACGGCCAACTTGCAGAGAAACCCGGTTGACAACACAGCGGCTGCCGTAAATTTTGACCAGGCCTTCAGCCTGCAAAAGCGTAGTGGTGGCGGACATGATGGTTGACAAGGTGGACGTTGTGGACAGTTTAGCTTTTTATGGCGTTATCATTTCTGTGGTGACGCATACTTGCGCCACATTCGGACGCTTTCCGTCGATTTTTGGGAGCGGCATCCAAAAAAAGCAATCCGACAAATTCTGCTTAAGGCTGTGTCTTGTTGTCTTGCGGGGGATCAGGCGGATTGGGCTGCTCTGTGGTTTCTTTTTTTGAATTGGCCCCTTTTTTGGCTGTGGGCGCGAGCATATCGTCCAGATTTCGGCTTTTCAGATCCCTGATATTGAGGCTGGCGCCTTTGGCAGTGATGCTCTGGTTTTTGCGGTCGTAGACGATCTCCTTGCAGCTCATGACGTTTTTACCTTGCATGAGAGTGCAATTGCCTTCCAGGGTGATAAGGTCTTTTTTGCTGTCGTAGGAACCTCGTTCACCGGTAGCGCTTTCCGAGCCATTGAGTTTGCGTATGGTGACATTGTTGAGTGCCTCGACACGTTCAAGCTTGTTGTCAGCATCCAAAAAGACGGTCATTTTCTCGGCGGTTAGATTCATGACTCTGTCATAGACCAACACGTTGCCTGACAATTCAATGCGATTGCCTTGCATCTGCATTTCCATGCGATCGGCGGAGATATTGACCTCTTCAGGCTCGTTGTCACTAGCGGCTTTTGCGGCAGGCTGCGGTGTAGCTTCAGCTCTGAGAATATGGCCTGGCGTGAAAAATGCCAGCAACATGGCCAGAAGAGAGAGTACCTGCGTGTGCTTTTTCATGTTTGCTTCGTTTGCGGGGTTGTGGTCGGAAAAAGTCGGACTGCTTTAATTTAGCTTGATATTTTTGATCTTTCCTTTGTGAAACCTGATGTGCACTGTACTTCTGACGACCAGCATGAGCTTGTCATCTTTGCGATAAACATCGTAGCCCAAGCCAGAGGCCTGCAGGCCATCGGCCTGCAAGAGCATGGCGTCATCACTTTTGAGCTCCCAGACACCACGTTGAAATTCACATCCCGGCGAGCGGATGATCAAGCCGCCTTTTTGCGGATTATGCAACTTGAGCAGGAAGCCGCGCAGCTGTACCAGTTCGCCTTGCATCCAACCGCTTTCGCCGGAGATTTCCCAGGCGGTGGCTGCTGCATCCGCTTCAGCTTCCTCTTCGGGAAAAACACCTCCAGCTTTGAAGCCATGCAAGCTGAATTGGCTATCCTGTAAGGAAGGCCCTTTTTGTGCCGGCAGCCCCAGGGCTAAAACCAGCAGGACGATCATGCACTTAACGGCGTTAGAATTCATAAAAAGCCAAGGCTTCCTTCCATTTGCCTTGTTCCTTCAGTAGCCATTCGGCGACTTCGCGCACGGCGCCCTCGCCGCCTTTACGATCGGTGCAGAAGTCGGCATGACGACGCAGCTCGATATCAGCATCCGCCACTGCGACAGATATGCCGCAGCGTTTCATCACTGCCCAATCAATCAGATCATCACCGATGTACAGGCATTCTTCCGCTGAGATAGACAGTTCGTCTAGCAGCTCCAGGAATGCGGGCAGCTTGGGGTTGCAATTCTCTTTAATGAAATCGAAGCCCAGTTCCTCGGCGCGTTTGCGATTAGCCTTGCTGTGTCTTCCGGTGATGATGGCCACCTTCAGTCCGGCTCGCCTTAGCATCTGTACGCCACAACCGTCCTTGACGTTAAAAAACTTAATTTCATCGTCCGAACCCAGGCCATATCCTATGGTGCCGTTTGTAAGCACACCGTCGACATCCAGTATGACTAACTTAATTATTCGGGCAGCCTTTGACAAGTTCATTTATCTCCTTGATGGTTTTGAGGATTTGCGGCAGCTCATGCAATGGCACTGAATTGGGTCCATCAGAAAGTGCTTTTTCTGGCTCAGGATGTGTTTCGAGGAATAGTCCATCTATGCCTACTGCCGCTGCGGCTCGTGCCAGTGGGAAGACGAATTCGCGTCTGCCGCCCGAAGCATTGCCCAATCCACCGGGTATTTGTACAGCATGTGTAGCGTCGAAGATGACTGGGCAGCCCAGCTGTTTCATGATGACTAAACCGCGCATATCGACTACCAGATTATGATAACCAAAGCAAGTGCCGCGTTCAGTTAGCAAAATGCGGTTGTTGCCACAAGATTCTATCTTTTTGATTACCGCTGCCATGTCTTCCGGAGCTACAAATTGCCCTTTTTTGATATTTACGGGCTTGCCGGTTTCTCCGGCGGCGAGCAAGAGGTCGGTTTGCCGGCACAAGAAAGCGGGTATCTGCAAGATGTCAACGACCTTGGCCACCTCGGCACACTGTCCGGGCTCGTGCACGTCAGTGATAAGCGGGCAGCCGAATTCGGCCTTGATCTTGCTTAGTGTTTCTAATCCTTCCTGCAGACCAAGGCCGCGGAACGAAGAGATACTTGTGCGGTTGGCTTTGTCAAAACTGGCTTTGAATACATAGCTGAGCCCTAGAGCTGCACAGCATTCCTGAGCCTGGGCAGCGATACGCCTACAGGTCTCAAGAGATTCAATGACGCAGGGGCCGGCGATAATCAATGGTGGATGACTGGTGCCGACCGAAATGCCGGCGTCAAGAGCAAAACTGGCCAGACTCATAAAATACCTCAAGAAAAAGAAATGCACACAGCAGCGTGCCTTGTGATTGTCATGTGTTCAGCAGGTAGACTTGCTTCAAACATTGTTTTTTTGTTGCTTGCGTATGATGTCCTCGACCATCTTGAGATCAGCGGGTGTGTCTACGCCCATGCTGATTTTGTCGGTTTGCAGCACCCATGCCTTGGCTCCGTTTTCCAAAGCTCGCAGCTGCTCAAGCATCTCAAGCTTCTCCAGCCTGCTTTGCGGCCAACGTACAAATTGTTCAAGAAACTTCCTTTTGTAGGCGTAAAGCCCCCAGTGCAGCAGGGCTTGCTCCTGTTTTTGGCCACTGCGGTCGTATGGAATCAGTGCACGACTGAAATATAGCGCATAGCCCTGCGCATCGCAAACCACTTTTACGGCGTTAGGGTCTTGCGGATCGCGCCCAGTCAGCTGAAAAGGCACGGCGGCGGTGCCCATGTCAGCACCACTTTTACGCATAGCGGCTATAAGTTCGGAGAGCACAGTGGGGTCTATTAGCGGTTCATCGCCCTGTATGTTGAGGATAAGGTCGGCATCCAAGCCTTGGATGGCTTCGGCGATGCGGTCAGTGCCAGTTTGATGTTCTGTAGAGGTCATAGTTGCTTTGCCCTTAAAGTCAAGCACGGTTTCATAGATGCGCTGGTCATCAGTGGCAACTATAACATCGTCCAGGTCTGGACATCTTTTGGCGGCTTCATAGACTCGTTGAATCATGGTTTTGCCGGCGATAAGCGCCAAGGGCTTACCTGGGAAGCGACTGCTGGCATAACGAGCGGGAATGACTGCGAGAGTGCGTGAAGACATATATTATTTCCGATTTTGGTTTTGAACAGGAAGGAGATAGGCTATGGTGTTGCGTTGCTGCCTGTTGATCGCGATTCGAGGATTTTCCGGCGCAGGGTTTCGGCGTCTATGGCAGTGGTGCCCAAATACCCCACCACGACACCGGCGGCGGCATTGGATAAGCGAGCGGCTTCCTCAGCATTAGCACCGGCCAGCAAGGCCAGAGCCATGCAGGCCATAACCGTGTCTCCGGCACCAGAGACGTCAAAGACCTGCCGAGCTTGAGTGGCTATGTGCAGAGGAGGCAAGGCCTCGTCTTTGAATAGAGCCATGCCTTGTGCGCCTAAGGTGATAAGCAGCAGTTCCGGTTGCCATTGGCGTAAAATCCTTGCGCCGACTTCTCGTAGTGCCTCGTCTTGCAACGGATCGTTATGCGCCTCTTGCAATGGCAGGCCGGCTAGGCTGAAAGCTTCGCTGCGATTGGGTGTCATAAGTTTCAGCCCTTGTACGCAGAAGTTGTGGCTTGAATGTGGGTCCAGGCAGACGATGCATCCGGCTTCTCGAGCCAAGTCACAGGCATCTTGCATGAACTGCTGATCGAAAAGCCCTTTGGCATAGT
The DNA here is from genome assembly GCA_012799725.1 of Oligosphaeraceae bacterium. Lineage (GTDB taxonomy): Bacteria > Verrucomicrobiota > Lentisphaeria > Oligosphaerales > Oligosphaeraceae > JAAZIY01. Next base: position 34,798 of record JAAZKR010000232.1, read on the forward strand.
CCTCAAGAATAAGTGCGCCTATAGCGTTCTTAGCTAAAGCTTGCCGCAATTTTTCGAGCAATTGTACACGTATTTCCTTTTTGAAGTTTTCTTTGCTTTCCTGGTCTATACGCAGGACTTGTTGGTTTGCGGCAAGAACACGGGTTTTGACAGTGGTTGGGCGCGTGCCATCTACAATGATGCCTTCAGTCACGGTTTGGCACTGTTGCAGCAGGGCAAGCAACTCTTGTCCTTCCGGGTCTGCTCCCAAACATCCAAAAGCATGTGCTTCAGCATTCAGGCCTACGATATTGCGCAGCACATTTGCCGCACCTCCGGGTACGGCACTACAGCGTGACACTTCTATAATGGGCACGGGCGCTTCCGGTGAGATACGGTCAGCTTTGCCCCAGATGTAGCGGTCTAACATCAGGTCGCCGAGTACGCCGGCGCGCAAACCACCGATTTCGGCAACTAGTTCTACAAGTCGTTTCATGGCTGACTTTCTGCCTGGATGATTGTTTTAAGTCTAGCTTGCAGGTCTGGCTCGGGATATATGCCATAGACACTGACATCTTGCAGGGCGGCGAGTTCGTTTTCGATATTTTGCAGCGTTTCCTGCATTTTTCTTCTTTGGCTTCTGCTCATATGCCGGCTCTGTCTTCTCAAATATTTAGTTCTTTGCTGCAGCTCCTGTCGGAACGCCTGCTGCATGGCTTGCACCACGGGGTCTTTGCTGTCGGCTTTCTGCAACATTTTATTTAGTCTGTCGCATCGGGCGCTAATATCGAGATGCATTTGCTGTCCCAGCCAGAAGCTTTCTTTCTTCATAAGTCCAGGCAGCAAGGTGATAGCAAAGAGCTGCATGAGCAGAATAAGCGCAATACCGCATTTAGCGGCAGCGGTCAGAAAGCCGCTTTGCCGGGAGAGCTTGGCTTTTGCAAAGTTACGATAAAAGCTTATTTCGTAGTTATGCAGGAGAAAACTTTCGCCATGGTGCAACCTGTGCTTTTCATGCGGTGCCAGCTGGCGTTGGCCGGCTTCAATTCTGTATTGTTCGCTTAGGCTTTGCAGGAAAAAACCGAGCTCATCTTGAGCGATAAGCGCAGCCTCGCCTTGTAGCTCTGGCAAGATTAAGGCGCAACCTTCCCCCCCTAAGGTTAACGGCAGCTGCGTAAATTCGCAGAGCCGGGCAGGGCGGGAAAAGTGCGCCTCGTCCGTATCCGGTTGTTTAACCGTCAATTGTATTGCCATGTGTGTTTGTTTGTAGCGCAAGTCACACCGGTGTTATTTAGGTGGTGCTAAGCTTTCTGCTGTTTTTCAGCTTGCCTTTAGCGAGACTGAGATCGAAACTCAGCTTTTCTTCGTCATCGAGCCGACAGATCTGCACTTTGCATTCTGCACCCATGAGGTTTTGGCGCAGGATTTCTTCAGCCAGAGGGTCTTCCAGATACTGTTCAACGACACGACGTACTTCGCGTGCGCCAAACTCCGGCTTGTAGCTTTTTGACAGCAGTAATTCCCGGGCCTTGTCGTCCAGGCTGATAACGCAATGCTTTTTTTGCAGACGTTCGCTGATCTTGTTGAGCTCCAAGTCTATGATCCGTTCTATATCTTTACGTCCCAGTCTTCTGAAGACGATGAGATCATCGAGCCGGTTAAGGAATTCCGGTTTGAAGAACTTATTGGCTTTATCGATCAGCTCGCGGCGCATCTTCTCGTATGCGGCCTCGTCATCTTCCTCTTCGCTCATGCCCGGTGCCTTAAAGCCCAGGCTTTGCATCTTATTAACTTCACCGGCACCAACGTTAGAGGTCATAATGATGATGGTATTACGGAAGTTGACGGTGCGCCCCAGACTGTCAGTGAGCTGTCCCTCTTCAAGTATTTGCAAGAGAATATTGCTTACTTCCGGGTTGGCTTTTTCCAGCTCGTCAAAGAGCACCACCGAGTATGGACGCCGCCGTACCTTTTCAGTGAGCTGTCCACCTTCTTCGTAGCCGACGTATCCCGGCGGTGAACCTACCATGCGCGAAACGCTGAATTTTTCCATATATTCGGACATATCCAGTCTGATAAGTGCATCCGGATCGCCGAACATGAATTCAGCCAGCAGTTTTGCCAGATAGGTTTTCCCCACGCCGGTAGGTCCGAGGAAGAGGAATGAGCCTATAGGGCGACGCGGGTCTTTCAAGTCCGCTCTGGAACGCCGCAGTGCCCGGCTGATTATCTGCACGGCGTTGTCCTGACCGATGATTTGTTCTTTCAAGCTGCTTTCCATGCGCAGCAGTTTGCTTGCTTCCTCTTCTTCCAGCCTACCCAGCGGTATGCCGGTCATGCTGGCGACCACTATACGTATGTCGTCAGCGGTGATTTCCGCCCGTTTGTTGCCTTGGCTTTTCTTCCAGCTTTCAATCAGCTTTTCCATTTCCTGTTTGGCTTTTTGCTCTTCGTCACGGAATGCAGCTGCTTTCTCGAAAAGCTGTTCCTCAGCAGCCCTGAGCTTCTGTTCAGCGATCTCTTTGATTTTCTTTTCATGCTCCGCTAGATCAGGGAAGCTTTTCGAGTTGCTGATATGTGCTCTTGCACCGGCCTCATCGATAACATCTATGGCCTTATCCGGGAAGAACCTGGCCGGTATATACCTGTCAGCCAGGTTAACCGCCATTTGTATGGCTTCCGGGGTGTAATTACTTTGATGATGCTCTTCGTAACGGCTTTGCAGGCCTTTAAGGATTTCGACGGTTTCCTCTGGGCTGGGCGGTTGTACGATAATGGACTGGAAGCGTCTTTCCAAGGCAGCATCTTTCTCTATGCTTTTGCGGTACTCATTCATAGTTGTGGCACCGACGCACTGTATTTCACCCCTGGCCAATGCCGGTTTGAGTATATTGGATGCATCCATGGTGCCTTCGGCGCTTCCGGCACCCACAATGGTGTGCAGCTCATCCAGAAAGAGGATAACGTTTTGTGAACGTTTTATCTCTTCTATGACGGCTTTCAGTCTTTCTTCGAACTGTCCTCTGTATTTCGTTCCGGCCACCAGTAATGTGAGATCCAGCGCAATGACCATTTTATTCTGCAGCATATCGGGTACTTTATGGTCACGTATGGCTTGAGCCAGACCTTCAACGATGGCGGTTTTTCCTACGCCGGCCTCACCGATAAGCACCGGATTATTCTTGGTGCGTCGGCAGAGTGTTTGAATGACACGTTCTATCTCTTTGCTTCTGCCTACTACCGGGTCCAGCTTATTTTGTTCGGCCAATTCAGAGAGGTTTCTGCCAAAGGCCCGCAGAGCCGGCATTTTATCCCGTCCCGATTCATTTCTATCTTCAATGGCATCGTCTGAGCCGTCCGGCCTGGCTTCGGCCAGATTGCTGTCTTCAGGCAGGAAACGCGGATCCAGCTCCTTGAGCAGACCATTGCGCACTTCATTAAAGTTCAGATTGAATTTTCGTAATATTTCAGCTGCTGCACCTTCTTCTTCCTTGAGCAGGCCAAGAAGCAGGTGTTCTATGCCTATATAATTGAAGCCCATGTTTTTGGCTTCATTGGTAGCAGTGGCAATTACCCTTTTCACCCGGCTGGTGAAAGGCAGAGTGGAGCTATCAAGCTCACTGTCGTGATTGTCACCGGTGAGCTTGCTTATCGCGTTGCTTATTTCCTCAAGATTCAGTCCAGCCTTTTCTAGCAAGCTGACCGACAGGCCATGCTTCAATTTGATTATACCAAGCAGAATGTGCTCAGTTCCCACATGAGTATGACCAAGTTCTTTGGCCTCTTTGCGAGCCAAAGCCATTACCTGTTGTGCCCTGGGTGTGAAATTTTTCAGTGGATTGTCATTATAGTCCATGGCAAACCCCCTTTTTTATGATGAAACAGCGCTAGAGCAGCAAGCCCGAAACGCTGTGTTGATGTGTCGCACTAGGAGAGCAAAAATGTAAATGCCCATAATATAACTGTTCCAGACGTAATTACATCTGCGCACGGGCATGAAAGACTACGATGAAAACGTAAATATGGGCATGACGATCGGGATAGGCGACACGCTATCCCTCTCCTGCTACTGCCCTCAAAACAGTCCTTGCGATTGCTTGTTGATGCCGCGAAAGGCATAGTGTCCACTTGTTAGACCATAGCAGTGCGTTTACGTTCCCATTTCAGCGCAGTTCGAAAGCGAATATTCGACATTCTTGTGCGCCCCAGGTTGATTTTGGGATCAGGCGTATGGCTTCTGTCTCCAGTTCAAGGTCGAAGCGCACCAGTCTTTGGTAGTTATTGGTTTCGACATGGCATTGTTTCCAGCTGCCGTCAGCCTGTCGGTTTTCCAGAATGAATTCTTTCACCAAGCTGGGCGGTGGAGTTCTGGGCGGCTCATTCAGTGGGAAATTGGATAGTATGTTTTTCTCGATATGGTGACTGCAAGAGCCTTTGCCCATGCGGTTTAGGTCGCTGTCAAAAACAATGCGTACACTTTGGACTTTGACTTTTTTGCCAAAGTCGTACTGCACATACGCGCCCGGCCTGCCTACCCAGGCATTGGACTCCGCGTCGCGAGGCCTGTCTATGCCGCTGAGCAGAGCTTGTGGATTGCCTTCAGATGCGCTTAGAGTGGCGTTTTGACAAAGCTGCGATATTTCCCGTTTAAGTCCAGGCAGATAGCAGTCATCGTCCATGAGCAGCGTTTGCAATTCCTTGACATGCTTGTCTTCATACAGTCCTCTGGGCATGCAGTTGTACTTATGGCACAGTGATGCTGCCAGACCTACGGCTTGGCCCATCAAGCTGCATGTCGCCATGACTCTAGTAGAGCTTATGCCCACGTGTGTGGTGCTGATATTGCGTCCTGCAAACATCAGGTTATCTATGTTTTTCGAATAGAGGCAACGATAGGGGATGCCATAGGGCTGTTCCAGATGAATGTAGCGATTGGGTACGCCTTCATGATAGAAACCGCCAGGGAAATGATCGTCTATGGGCCAGCCGCCATAAGCTACTACATCGGGGAACTTGCCGCCTGAGAGTATTTCCTTCTCCGAAAGCATATGATCACCGACATAGCGTCGGCTTTCACGCTTGCCGGGCAGGAATCCTACCCATTCCAGCTCCCAATTATCGGCACCGTGCTCACCATGGTTTTTGATATGGTCCCAGACGCCGAAGGCCAAGGCAAGCAACTCATCGCGCAATTCTTCGGTATCATGTATGCTGTCCCGGTCGCCACCCAGCTCCAGCCACCAGAAATTATTTACTCCGCGGAAATCATGTTCACGCATGGCCAATTGTGAATCGCAGGTTATTTTTGCAGCCCAGGGCGGCGGAATAAAAGTTTTGGGCGAGTCGGTCTCTCTAGCTTGGATCAGGCAGCTCATGCCCATGGTTTTGCTGTCTGCTACTTTTTGCGCCAAGGTTTCGTCAAACTCGCTGCTTGCTTCTCTGCCCATGCGGAACTCCGCTCCGCTCAAGGGTGCCAGGATGCTGTCTCCGGAGCAGTCAGCAAAGACATCTGCTTCGATAACATGCCAGGTTTCTGCTGTGCCTTGCCAGCCACGTACCGACTTGATTTTCTGACCTTGCATTTCCAGCGAGTTGACCGAACAGTTGAGAAACAGAGTCAGGTTTTCCTCTTGTATAGCCAGCTGATAGAGGACGCTGTCCCAGATGGAAAAATTGGAGCCCGGGTTGCGATAGTTGTTTTCCAGGCTTATTTCTTCGACTATGCCGGTCTCTCGATTATCTTTGCCAGAGGCGCCACAAATCCACATGCGTATTTCACTGGAGGCATTGCCGCCGAGCACCGGTCGATCATGAACCAGGGCGCAGCGTATGCCGCTCCTGGCGGCAGCAACCGCCGCACTTAATCCGGAAAGACCGCCGCCCACTACACAAAAATCAAAAATATGTCGTAATTCACGCATAATAACCTCGTGTTAAATGTAGATTTGTGGTTCTTGAAGTTAAAACTGATTCGACTGATCTGAGCTATCCGAACTTTGAACTTTACATATTTCCCAGATATCTTGCCAAGCTGATAGTAAGGCTGTCTGCGGAGATGCTCAAGCGACAGTTTTTGCCGGCGGCCTGGTTGGCCTGGGACAGCATGCCGGCGATATCCGGCACTGGTCGGCATAGCGTGATTTGTCGGTCCGCCGCCATCATCAGGCAGCCTTTCATGCCGCCTACTTTCATAATCATGGGTTGAAAGACGAAGCTCTCACTCCAAGCTTTGGCGTTATCCTCAAGCTTGTCCATTTCCAAAAACGCCCCGATCTTGGTGCTGCTCAGGGGCAGGGCGCAAATTGCGGTTCTGGCTGCTTCACCGATTGCCACCAGCGCTATGTTGTCCTGACCATTTTCTTGCAGCATGGCAATGCAAGTCAATATATCTTGCACCCGGAACGAAAACAGGCTGGGATTAAAGGCGTGAAAGCTGGGTTCATCCTCGTCACGTATCGATTTTTGCAGCATGGCGGCGCTTTCACCATTGCCCAATAACTCCATGATCAGGACGTTGCAGTTACGCTTGATTATGCTGTCCAGCACCGAGGCATAGCTGCCGCCGGGGAAATATGCGCGCTTGTCCCCGTCAGCAACAATCAGGAAAGTAGGCAGTTTGGGGTTCTTTTCGGCCTGTGAAATCCAAATGCAGGTAATAGCATCGCCGCATTCGCGTCTGGAGAGCAAGTAGCCTTGTGCCTTGGCGCTGCCGATTTGCCAAGCTGCGCCGCGTACACGCATGGCGATATGGCGTAAATTCAGATCGTTGTTGATTATTTTGCTCAGCTGTGAGCAGCGTTCTTGCTGCCAGTCGGTAAATGAGCCAGCGTAGTCGGCGCTGTATAATGCATCGGCGCAGTAGTGTTCTTGCAGTTTTGCCAGTGAGGTCTGTGATTGCGTTAAGCTGATTTTGGTTTTTGTGTCACTGTCATGACGCAGAAGTTCTTCTGGTGGTGGTGCAATATCGTCTTCAACTATTCTCTGACGGTAGGCCTGATTGAGCAGCCAATGCGTGAACCAAGGATAGACCCGTTCGCGAGTATAGCGATTGTAGTTATGTGGTGCATCACAGTGGAAGTTGGCGATGTTCTTCTCGGCATCGAAAAGCCGGTAAACCTGTTGCAGGGCTGGAAATTCGTATTGTGGCACCAGATTGGTCCAATCCTGAGTGACCGAAGGCAACAACACTGGCCGGGGAGCTAAAGCTGAGACTATATCAAAGCTGGTAACCCCGTTGATGCGTAGTAAAGGCCCTTCTTCGCAAAGGCAGCCGCCCTGAAAGTGAGCTGAAAGCATGCATACCGGAGCAAGTACCTTGACGCGTTCATCAAGCAGGGCGATTGTCCAAGTCTGGCTGGCACCACCGGAAGCACCGGTGCAGCCTATGCGTTCGCTGTCTACCTCCGGCATGGAGCAAAGGAATTCCACAGCTTGCAGGCTATTCCAGGTTTGTAGACCGAACGGACTTATGCCGTGCAGAGCCGCCGGCAGGCGCAAAGATTTTTCCCAGGAGTGCAGTATTCCATCGTTGTCATTATAGCCTATCATGTCATAGCTGAAGACTACAAAACCCAGCCTCGCCAGCATTAGACAACGCATAGGCACCGAAACGCATTCATCATGATGCAGACGCCCTTTTTCCCAGTGTCCGTGTGGGCAGAGTATGGCCGGTGCCTTGGACTGAATCATGCCGGGCATATAGAGATTGCCGGTGAGCTTCAAGCCCGGCAGCGTTTCCATACTGACCTTGGCGATTACTGTACCTTCGTAATTGTTATGCCCCCAAACCTTGGGCTGTAAGGCGATAGGCTTGAATTGCGGCAGCATGCCGGCAGCCAGCTTGACTTGCTCGATGGTGAAGTCCTTGCGCTTCTGCCATTCTTTTAGACTACTGGGCGCTAAGGCCTGCCAGGCATAGTCGTTGTGCTTGACGTCTAGCAGGCGTCGGTCAGTGAATAAAACGGACTTGCCTAAGATTGTGGGGAGCACTGAGTCGCCGCTTTGCATGGATGGGCCTTTCTAACTTGAGGTAGCTGGATGATTAGGTAAAGGGAAGGTGAATCAGCCAAAGGGGCAGGAGCCACCGGCGCAAGACGCGGAGGCAGGACAACTGTTGCTAACTGAACAACGCTGACTGCTGCCGGAGCTGACCTTGGCAGAAAAGGTGGAAAGTAGCTTCTCGATCTTGTTGCCCCCACAGGAAGGACAGGCGGGTGCTGGTTCTCCCAGTCGCTTGTGGAGATGACTGAATTGATGATCGCAAGAACTACACTTGTATTCGTAAATGGGCATGGCTGCTCCTATGATTATCGATGAGCAAGAATAGGCCTGAGATTCAGGTGTATGGGGCGGATCGAATCTTGTACATAACTAGACCCAGTCCAAAAAGGGTTCCGGGCGTATTCTATCCGCAGATTACACAGATGGACACGGATTTCAGGATTAGGAATCACCATGATTTTGCATGGGCTCCCGGAAAAAAGAAGAATCTTATAAAGGTATGGAGGCGGGGTGGAAAAGGTGGAGAAGGCTGGAAGTGTACGGCATTGAGCGCTGCTAATTGCGGTTAAGGCGGATCGGTTGACGGCCTTGTGACCAGTTGGAGAAGGCCGGGTCGCCGAGCGCTTGCATTATCGACAAGGCCAGCTCGAAATGCTTTTCTATCCGTCAGCCTATAATACCTTTTTGGATGCCCTTTAACTATCGCCCGCTTATCAAATGGGCTTTATGTTTTTCCGTCTCCGGTCAAATGTAACTGAAAAACAAGAAAATGCAAGAGGTTGTCGGCTTGCTCCTGGTTTTTGTGACGTCTTTATTCTTTGAACAACAGTCTTTTTTTAGCCTAAAAACCACTTTTGACTGGCATAAAACGCGGTAGACTATACATTATTCAACTGTTTCTGTTTCATTCATAAAACTTTGTGGAATTTTATAAAAATGCGCGAAATGCGTCGTTTTATTGAGATCGTGAGGCAATTGCGCTCCGAACATGGTTGCCCTTGGGACAGGGCTCAGACCCATCTGAGTTTGCGTCGTTGCCTGGTTGAAGAGGTAGGTGAATTCCTTGATGCGGTCGAGGATGCGGATGTTGCCGGCATGCGTGAGGAACTGGGCGACCTGCTTCTGCAAGTGGTATTGCATGCGCAGATAGCCTCCGAGGAGGGTAATTTTGATCTGGAGGACGTGGCAAGAGCCGAGAACGAAAAGCTCTTGCGTCGACATCCGCATGTCTTTGCCAGAGAAAAAGCCGATTCGCCGGAAGAAGCGCTGCATAATTGGGAACAGAGCAAGCTCAAAGAACCGGATAAACAGCAGCAGAGGACATCGGTAATGGACGGCGTCCCGCGCAGCATTCCGGCACTGTCCAGGGCGCAGAAAACCCTGGGCAAAGCCGCAAAAAATGGCTTCAAATGGCAGGAACGTAGTGGGATACTGGCTAAGATCGATGAGGAGTTGTTTGAACTTAAGCAGGCTTTGCAAAAAGACGATAAGCTGGAGGTTCGTGAGGAGTTGGGCGATCTGTTGTTTAGTTTGGTAAGTTTGAGCGCTTGGCAAGGGCTTGAGGCCGAAGAAGTCATGCAGGGTGCCATAGCTAAATTTATGCATCGCTTCCGCAAACTGGAAAAAAAGTTGGAGACGCTGAACAAGCGCATGGATGAATGCCAGGCAGATGAATTGCTGAAACTCTGGCAAGAAGAGAAAAATTCTTGAAATATGTGCGAACATGTGCATAATCATAATTTGAGTAGTTCCGAGTCTGCCAGCCTTGGGCGCGATGACAGCTCTGCTGCAGTGTGGCGCGGCCTTGACCCGCAGGGGGCATATATGCGGGAGATAGGACGCTTTGAGCTGCTTAGTGCAGAGGAGGAAAAGACCTTGGCAAAGAAATATGCCGAGGTCAAAAAGCAGATGCGGGAAACGCTCTTTGAATTTCCGCAATTCCTGTTGCAAAGATTGCAAAAATTCTTGGATGAAAAACTCGCAGAACAGGAGAGTAGGGCGGCTGCAACCCTGGAATTAGATGAAATTAACCTGCAAAAGCATGATGAAGCAATGGCAGATATGCTGCAATGGGCCAGCGAACAGAGCGTCAACTTGGCGAAGTGGCGGGAAAAAGGGCCTGCCATGGACATATTCCGCAATGAATTTATCAGACGCTTTAACGCTCTGGAGCTGAATGATGATTTCTTTGATGAAAGCGTGCAGCAACTATGTGAGGAATATAAACAGGACAGCACAAAATGCGATCTGCTGGCTGCTTTGTTGGAGGCCAAAAAACAGGGAATGGAGGCTAAGCTCACCTTGGTGCAGGCTAACCTGCGTTTGGTGATAAGCGTTGCCAAGAAATATGCCGGTGGACTGTTGCCCTTGCCGGACTTAATACAGGAAGGCAATATCGGCTTAATGCGGGCGGTTGAAAGCTATGATCATACTTTGGGATACAAGCTCAGCACTTATTCGACTTACTGGATCAGACAGGCCATAAGCAAGGCGTTGGCTTCGCAGGGAAGGTCCATACGCATCCCGATTAATACATTGCGTTTACTTAGTAAAATAAGGCAATGCGAGCAGAGCCTTTTGCAGAAAAATGGTGTTTTACCCGAGCATCACGAGATCGCCGCCAAGCTTAATATCTCCAGTGCCAGGGTAAGCGCCCTGATTAAGATGGCGCAGCAGCCCATCTCCCTGCAAAGCATGCGTCATGAGGATCAGGACTGGGAAGATTCCTTGGCCGACAAGAAGACCGTGCAACCATATGAGCAGATCGACTTTGATGCTCTTAGGGATATCGTTAATAACGCACTTAATACCTTGGAAGACAAAGAAAAAGAAGTGCTGCAAAGAAGATTCGGGCTGAATGATAGACCCGCCGAAACGCTGGAGCAAATAGGACAGAGGCTAAACCTGAGCAGCGAACGCATACGGCAAATTGAAGCAACAGCACTGCGAAAACTGAGAGACCCGGAGAAAAATAAGTTTTTCGCCGGATTCGACTGACTGCTGACTTTTGACCAAATTTTTCCCTGGTAGGCGCTGTGAAAAAATTAAAGCAACAGTTCTGGGATTATTTTAAGCTGCTTTCCCCCTATTCTGACAGAAGAGGGGAAAAGCGGCCAAAAGAAAACGGAAAAACAAACTTAATTTTTGCATGGCTTCTTAGTATTTGTTTCACTTCATAAAGGTTAGAAAAATGCAATATTGGCAGGCTGATATTGAGACCCTTGCGCCGCAGGAGCTTGCGGCCTTACAACTACAAAAGCTGTGTCGCAGCGTAGAGCAGGCCGGCAGGTCCGAATTTTATCGAAAGCGTTTTGCTCAACATTCCTTGTCGGCTGAGAGCATACGCAGTTTGGACGACATACGTCGTTTTCCTTTTACCTGCAAAGACGAGCTGCGTCAGGAGTATCCCTGGGGGCTTTTAACTGTAGGTCATGATGAGATTGTCCGCATGCATTGTACCAGCGGCACTACCGGTAACCCGGTGGCAATATTGCATTCACGCCGGGACTTGCATAATTGGGCCAATCTGGTGGCTCGCTCGCTCTTTGCTGCTGGCACCAGGCCGGGAGAAGTCTTTCAAAATTCCAGTGGTTACGGCCTTTTCACCGGCGGTTTAGGCTTTCAGAGCGGTGCCGAACTGCTTGGTTGCCTTAGCATACCGGCAGGGTCGGGCAATAGCCAGCGACAAATCAAACTTATGCGCGATTTCGGTACTACCTGCTTGCATGCCGTGCCCAGCTATCTGGGGCGACTGCATAATGTTTTTATCGAAAATGGACTGCAACCGGCTAAAGATACTAAGCTCAAAAGATTGTTTATCGGTGCAGAGCCACATTCCGAAGAAACGAGACAACGCATACAGGAGCTATATGGCTGTAAAGCATATAATTCATTTGGTATGACTGAAATGAATGGCCCGGGTGTGGCTTTCGAGTGCGAGTGTCAAAATGGAATGCATCTTTGGGAAGATGCCTATTTAATGGAAATCATAGACCCTGATACCTTGGAGCCATTACCGGATGGCGAACTGGGTGAACTAGTGCTGACCACTCTGGATCGAGAAGCTATGCCCATTATCAGATATCGTACCCGTGACCTGACGCGCATTATAGCGGAAACCTGTCCTTGTGGACGCAGCGCAAGGCGCATAGACCGCATTACTGGGCGCAGTGATGACATGTTCATCATCAAAGGCTGTAATGTCTTTCCTATACAGATTGAACGCATTTTGATGCGCATCAGTGAGGTAGGCTCAGACTACCTGATTACTCTGGACAGTAATGACGATGGCGATTTCATGCTGGTGCAGGCTGAACTAAAACACGAAGCTTTCAGTGACGAATTTCCCAAGCTTGAGCAACTGCGTAAACGTATTGCTGCTGCCATGCGCGACGAGATACAAGTTACCCCCCGAGTGCAGCTGGTCAATCCGGACACATTGCCGAAAAGCGAAGGCAAAGCTGTGCGAGTAAAAGATTTGCGCAAAAACTAGGCATGCTCTGCTTAGCGCAAATATGCGCTGCCACAGAATTATAGGCCGACTGAACCTAAAAAAAGCAGCCAAAGCTGAGGTTTAGTATTAATGGCTTTATTCTCAGACAGTTGCAAGATTTATGCTGTTCACCCTGATGGTGACAGGGTGTTTTCCGTGCCGCCATTGCTCGATTTCTTCTTGTTATGAAAGATTTTGCTGGCAACTTTTCTTTAATCGTTGTCATACAATCTCTTTTGAGGTGGCTTCATTCGGCTTCCTCTCTGGCCGATACGGCAAATTCATCATGAAGTGGCGCCTTCCAGGC
>JAAZKR010000233.1 GCA_012799725.1 Oligosphaeraceae bacterium
CAATAAAGATTTGGGCGGAATGCTCAGCTTGAACAGTTCAGGAGTCAGCATATAGCTTGTTTCAACGGGCTGTATTTGCAGCGGTATAAATTCCAAATGATAGTCATATTCGGAAAAATCGTGCGTATCATCTTTGATTTGCATGAGACGGCTTTGTTTGGAGCTACGGCTGCTTAGCAGACAAAGTGCCGGGACTGGCAAATTAAGTGAGCGAATATAACGGCAAACCGATAAATAGAGCAGATCGGCTTCCACGCCCTCGAAGCGGGTTTCATTGCTTACCATGCCGTTACTGAGCCGTAGTGCAATAAGGTCTGAGGGTAGCACTAATACAGCTTTCTGTGCGTCTAGCAGATGCTCCGGCACTTGCCAAGGTTTAAGCTGCAATCCCCGGGTGTCGACAAGCAGTTGTGGTAAGTCGGCTTGATCCAGGCCATGATTTTTACTGCGTAACTTCCAATTCAGCCCACGCGGTCTATACTGTTGCAAGGCTATGCGCTCTAGGCTGATGTTTTGCTGGTCGCTGGTGATATGCAGCGGCGATGCGGCGATGGCAGTGCCGCCTTCATAGGAGAAGCTGCGTGCAGGTGGGCCCAAAAAGTAATCCAGAGCACTGCTATGCAGGCTGGGGCGACAATCGATTTTGGCAGACAGATTCCCGTTGCCGATGGTGCAACCCAAATTCCCGTCCCAAACCGTGGTGGTGACGGCAGTGAAGCTGCGCATCGGTTGATTTGCCGCAATTCTGCCTGCTTTAAAGAATATTCCAAGGGTATAAAACAAGCCGAATAAGCATAAGATGAGCCATCCTAGTGATGCTTTCTTATAGTAGAAAGATACGCTTAGGATAATTATTGCGCTGAGTACGTAGCATATGAAGATGCGTACAACTACTTTTACCGATGGTATTTCATAGCCATGCAGCTGTTGCAAGGTCTCGTTGAGTCTTGCAGTGCTATCGGAGCGCATGCTTGCAGGGAGGTAATTGCTGTAGTTGATCAGTGTATTCCAGATTTCGCGCCGCAGCTCTACGTCAGCTGCGGCGACTATAAACGGATCAAAACAAAGGCCTATGCTTTGTCCCATTCCAGGTTGGCTTATGCAGAGCAGGGGGCTTTCTTGCAGGCGCATGATGACTTTGCTGTTCTCCGGCTCAAGTACTTCGAGTATATCATGTTTCAGTATCGGTAACAAGTCACCATTGCGATCGCGTTTCGGGTCGCTTTCGCTTTTGCGGAGGTTAAAAGCCTGTCTCAATTCGGCAACGCCCTCGCATTGTCTGATACGGCCCGGATAATAAGGTAAGAGTTCTTCAAGTTCGCTGTTGAGCAGTTCAAAGGCCATTTTGGCATTGCACAGGATGATGGTACCGCCTTGGCGTACATAGTCGAGGATGGCTAATTTCTGCAGGCTATTATAGCGTTGCAGGTTAGGTTGGTAAACTAGCAAAAGGTCATATGCAGTGAAGCCACTATAGTGTTCCGGAACATTTCTATGGCGAATTATTGAGAATTGCAGGCGATAATAGAGATTTGATTCTTTGGCAATATCACCGTATCCGGACAGGCCGTCGCCATCATTTAACACGGCGATATTCATGCGCCTTTCTTGACTAGTGCGGATAAGTATGTCATTTTTATCAATGCGCTGATTGTTTTGTATGAGCGAGACGATGTAACGTTCTGCATTGCCGATACTAACTAAGCTGCGCCCCTCTAAGCGGCTTTCAGCGCCCACAAATATGCGGCGACTGTAAATCGCATCCTTGGAACCGACATCAGGTTCAAGTTGCAAGGTGGCGGTGGCAGATTCAGGATCCGGGTTTTCTATGCACCAGTGCAAATAGGCTGTCGTGTCGTTGAAACGCGCCATGCCTGAACCCTGCATAAGCGTCGCGGAGTAAATACGAGGCGCTGAAAAAACCTGTGTACTGAAAAATAAAAATATGCCATGCAAGAAAAGCAGGCGCAGAAGAAAATTTTTGTTCATAAAAAGGTTGAAAAGTTTGCGTTTTGCAATCCAAGTTCAGAATGTATGAAGTTTGAAGGATAAAAGGAGGGCAAACAAGTAAGAAGCCGAAACATGATTGTCAGTTGTTCTGTTTTATTTACCATGCTCACCGTTTCGGTTCACCATCCTGTGGTAAATGACCAAACTACTTTGGCATGCCATCAGACACCTTGATTTTTGGACGGCTCTTTAGAAAGCTAAACTGTCAAGTTTCTTTTTGTTCGATTTCCAAGGCATTATTTTTCAAAAGCTCATTAATGTTTTCGGCTTTCTCTGCGATTTGAGTTCTTTTTTCCGGAACGACTATGATTCTGACTGCGAAAGTTCGCAAGTAATCGCTTTCCAGTGATTTGTTATGATCTTTATCCCGTTCCAGCAGCCAGTAATGCTGGTTTTCGTCTCCGGTGCAGACCATCAGGTCTTTAGGCAGCAATTTTGCGAAGCGTGGCATGAGGGCACAGAGCAGTTCACCTTTTTGCAGGCCGCATTCTTGTGCCAAGTTGTTTTCCAATTGTCGCAGGCGGCCTATGTTTTGCAGGTTTTGGCTGAATTTGTTCAGCCTGGTTCGACTCCATTCAAATACCTGCAAGTCTTTGCCATGGCATTTTTCAACAAAGCCATAGTCGTTGGGCTTCAAGACCAGGACGCTACGGTAAATGCGTCGTTTTTCCAGCATTTCGGCCAGTTTGCGACTCAATGACGCTTTTGCATTTTCCAGCCA
Organism: Oligosphaeraceae bacterium; assembly: GCA_012799725.1. Lineage (GTDB taxonomy): Bacteria > Verrucomicrobiota > Lentisphaeria > Oligosphaerales > Oligosphaeraceae > JAAZIY01. The sequence continues at coordinate 2,732 of JAAZKR010000233.1, forward strand.
ATTTATCAATTCGCGGTCGCTCATGTCCCAGAGCTGCTCGCCGGCGCTTTGCCTCGCCAGTAGCTCTTCCTGCACCGCACGTTGCAGCATGCGTTGCACCGCCAATGCGGTTTTATTAAGATAACCGTGTTGATGCAGGTAGGAGTAGAATTTTTGCAATTGTTTGGCGTCTTCTATATGCTTCTCGCAAATAGCCAGCGTGCCATTGCACATGAGAGTGCGGAACTGTATTTTTTCCAGGTCAGGTGTGCCTTTAAATCCAATATGCAACGCATCTCGGTGCAAATAGTCCAGCTTGTCTGTTCCCAAGTTGCGATCCGATATCCAGGCAGCCAGCGTGTGTTTGCCCAGCATCATATCGCCTAGTTCCTTTAGGTTCAGACCTGCCTGAACCAATGCGTCCTCCATTTCTTGCAGGCGCTGTAGCCCGATCTTGTGATGATCACTTTGCAGCACCGGTTCTATCTGATGTGAAAAAGGACCGTGCCCGATATCGTGCAGCAAGGCAAAACCTTGCAGTAGCAGGCATTCGTCAGGGCTGAAATTTTGGATGCGGCACAGGTTCTGAGTCAACGACAACACACCCAAGGCATGTTCGAAACGCGAATGCAAGGCTCCGGGAAAAACCAGGCTGTTAATTCCCAGTTGCTTACGATGTCGTAAACGTTGAAAAAACTCATGGTCTATGAGCGGTAAAAAGTTGCTCACATCCACCGGCGGAGCCGCTGGTATGCAAATGGATTTGAACTCGGGCATGGAAAAGCACGATGTCGGTATGCATTTTGGTCTGATGTATGCACTAAGGGCTTAACAACAGCACTTAGGCTTATTCGGCGATAAGTTTGCGACAGAGGTGGCGCACCTCCATGCCTCTGGCGTTCCACTGACGTTCGAAATCCGACTTAATGTCGGTGATATCGGCAATACCTTCCGGATACTCTATCAGATTTGGAAAGTATCCAAGCATCTTCAGCCAGTCTTCATAGTAGGGCTCATGGTCGGTAGAGAGATGCAGTATGGCTCCGGGCTTGAGGATGCGTTGCAGCCGACTGATAAAATCGGTGCAGACCAAGCGTTTGATGCGGTGATGTCGTTTGGGCCAAGGGTCCGGACAGAGCAGATGCAGACGGTCAATGCAATTTGGCGGCAGCTGAAATGAGGCCAGAGCCAAGTTTGAGGCACGCAGGAGCACAAGATTTTTCAGGTTCAAACGATCACGCTTGCGTCGTACTGAGCCCAACCGACCTATCATCAGGTCGCTGCCCAGCACCAGACGCTGCGGGTAACGCTGCGCCAACTGCAGGGTGAAGCTGCCCTTGCCGCAGCCCATGTCGAGTTCAACGTCTTGCCCGGGCTCAGCCGGCAGATTGAAAACATGATATGTGTTCGTGAGTATGTGCATGGCGAAAGAGCCGGCGCCGGTATGATGGGGGCATCTCCATCAGCGCGATTTGCCAGGCCGGTATTTCGAGGTTGTGGTCAACAGTGCCCGATAAATTCGCCTATGCGTTGCAATGCGATTTCTATGTCCTGCATGGAAGTAGCGTATGAGCAACGCACGAAGCCTTCTCCGCATGAACCGAAAGCAGTGCCGGGCACCACGGCGACCTTTTTCTCGTGCAGCAATCTGGTGGCGAACTCATGCGAACTCATCCCACTGGCGCTGATGCGTGGGAAGACGTAGAATGCGCCTCTGGGCATGAAGCAGTTCAAGCCCATTTGGTTAAAGCGTTTTACGATCAGGTTGCGTCTCTGCTCATATTCCTGGCGCATCTCTTCGCGCTGAGATGCACCATGTTTCAATGCTTCTATGGCGGCGGCCTGTGCAATGCTGGAGGCACAGAGCATGGAGTATTGATGTATCTTCATCATGGCATCGATGATGGCGGCATTTCCCAAAGCGTATGCAATTCTGTAACCGGTCATGGCGTATGCTTTGCTGAAACCATTAAGTACTACACAGCGCTCATGCATGCCGGGCAGTGATGCTATGCTATGGCTGCGTGGAATGTAATTGAGTTCTTCATAAATCTCGTCACTGATGACCAGCAGATCATGTTTAATGGCGAATTCGGCCAGCTTTCGCTTGTCCTCCAAGGTTAGGCCAGCTCCGGTTGGATTATTGGGGTAATTCAGCAGCAGCACTTTGCTGCGTGGTGTCACTTTTTCTTCCAGATGTTCGACTTGCAGTACAAAGTCGTATTTTTCATAGGTCTGTACCGGTATTGGTACAGCATGCGTCATGCGTATACCTGGAGCGTATGAGACGTAGCAAGGTTCATGATAGAGTACCTCATCGCCGGGGTTAAGCACTGCTCTGAGCAGTAAGTCCAGCCCCTCGCTGACGCCCACGGTGATGATGCATTCATCTTCGGGATTGTATGTTATTCCGAAATTAGCGGCTGCGTACTTAGAAACCTCTTTGCGCAGGCGCAAATCGCCCAGGTTGGAAGTATAGCTGGTGTAACCGGTATTGAGCGCATAGATAGTGGCTTCACGGATATGCCAGGGAGTAACGAAATCCGGCTCGCCTATGCCCAGGGAAATGACCCCGTCCATACTGCTGACCAATTCGAAAAAATCTCTGATGCCACTCTTAGGCAGCGCTGCGATATGCTTAGCGATCCAATTATGGGGTGACTTTGAGTCTTTCATGGGTTTCTTCCTTGGCTAGTTCCAGGCCTGCCTCCTTATATTTTTTCAACAGGAAATATGTTGCGGTAGACTTTACTCCATCTTGGGAAGCAAGTTTATCCGACACAAAGGAAGCGATCTCCTGCAAAGATTTTCCCAGCACTTCCAGACGCAGATCATAGCGTCCCGATACCAGGTGCGCTGCGACCACCTCCGGAAATTTAGCCAGCTTTCTAGCCAAGTTGTCAAAGCCGCTGTCGCGTTCCGGTTGTATCTGCACTTCAATTATGGCTCTTACCACATCTTGCTCGGCTTCCTCTGCGACAATGGCGGTGTAGCCTAGTATTAGACCCTGTTCCTCCATTTTTTTGATTGTGGCGTCAATTTTTTCGACTTTGCTATCCAGCCTGTCAGCAATTTCCTGGTTGGAGATTCTGGCATTTCGCCGTAGCAAATTCAGGATGTCCTTTTGTAGTTTCTGCATATCGGGAGCCGGTTTTGGTTTTTGATGGCTAAGGTTGAAAAGAATCGACAGGATGTCTTTTAAAGGAAACGCCGAGTGCTGTTTATTTCACAGGCACCTTGAGCACTTGCCCTACGAATATTCTATCGTTTTTGAGTCCATTGAACTGTATGAGCTGCTGTACGGTGACACCACTGCTTGCAGCGATGCCGCTTAGTGTATCGCCTTTTTGTATGACCAGTTCGACGTATTTGCTGCCCGGTGCCGGTTCGGTTACTGTTATGGTTTTGCTTTGTACCCGCGAGAGTTCCTGAGCGACATTACTGCTTAGCTTGTCAAGCTGTTGCCGACGTTGTTCACGCTCTGCATCCATATTCCTTTTCAGATTTTCCATGCGTTCACTCCATTGTTTGTCAGCAGAAGCGATTTGCCCGTCCAGAACCGAGAGAAGGCTTTGCAGTTCCTTGAGCTGCGCATCTTTGCCCAGTAGCTCGCGCTCTATGTTTTCCATGCGCAGAGACATTTTCTGATTTTCTTCCTGTAAGACCCTGAAGTCAGCGCGCAGGGCTGCCAAGTCGCGGAGCAGGGCGCTATCATCATATTTTTCGACGCTGTGGACAACGCTGCTCTCCGCCGGACTTAAACTGCCATATCTGGTTTCACTTCTTGGAGCATGAGTTGGCACACCAGGATTGCCCAATACCGGTTCGGTTACGCCTAGATTGGCGCAGGCAGCAAGCAATAAAGACAGGCAGATAGGAGCTGGAAATTGCAAAAATAAGCGGAGAGAATGGCTTTTCATGGCAGAAATCCTGGATTTATTTGAAGTTTTAAACTTGGTTGTTTATTGTATAGGTTGAAACATAAGTGCGGGGGAAGATGATGAAGAAGATACTATAATCTGCTTTCCGCTGAAAACCCGTCACCAAAGCAAAGTTTTACCAGTTTTAATCAAATAGCCGGATAAAATCAGGGTATCTTGAAGCCGGCTAATCAGTAAACGGGCAAAGAACGATTAAGTCTTGTCAGGCTTGCAGGGTTTATATGAAGCAGTTTCAACTCTTTGCCTCGTTTTATTTTTCATGTCTAAGCATCACACAGGTAAATCAGTGGCCGGCAACTCATTGGCGGCGGTAATAGAGCTGCTTGTCCGCTGCAATGATGAATACGCCTTGCCCAAGATTTTCGAGCAGGAGCTTGGCTCGCTAGTACATAACCTGCTTTTTATCATCAGCCGACGTCGCTGCTCTTTTGATTTTCTTTTGAAACAATATTGCCGCAAAAAAATACGTCCGCTACTACGTCAGGTTTTCTGGTGGGCTTTGGCGGAGTGGTTTTTTCTGGACGCTTTATCTGCCGGCAGCATTGTGAACATAGCGGTGGATCATGTAAAGCAACAATGTTCACAGCGTGAGGCCGGCTTTGTCAACGCGGTTTTACGTCAGCTGCTAAAGCTTCCGCGCGACTCCTCCTATTTGCGCCATTTTTCGCAGGTGCCCCAGCATGTCGAACTGGAGCTGCCGCCGGAGCTTTATACGCATTTGCAGCAGAGCCTGTCAGCGGAAGAGCTGCACCGTTGCGCCATGTTGTGGTTGCAACCTGCACCGGTTTTTCTGCGTCGTCTTCCCGGTGCGGAGGCGGCGATTCCTCCTGGCTTGAAGAGGCTGCCGCCTTTCAGCTGGGCACCGCATTGTGAAATGTACCTCTATCAGTTCGAGGAGGGAGCTAGTCTGAGCCAGGTCTTGGCGCTGCCCGGACTGTACTATGCTCAGGATCCTTCCACGCTGCTGGCACCAGCCATGCTTGCCGTCAAGCCGGGTGAAACCGTGGCTGACCTATGTGCCGCGCCCGGTGGCAAGGCACTGCTGCTGGCCGAGGCGCTGGACGGCAGAGGCAACTTGTATTGTCGCGACCGCTCAGATAGCCGCCTGGATTTGCTGCGCCAAAATCTGCAATCGCATACAAACGTAGAAATTGCTGCCTGCGACGCGCAGCAGCCGGACTTGCCGGAAGCAAGCCTCGATGCCATACTGTTGGATCTGCCTTGCAGCAATACCGGTGTCATACGCCGGCGCCCTGACCTGCGCTGGACTTTCAATCGACGCAAATTGCAAGAACTAATAGAAATGCAGGCCGTAATTTGTCAACAAAGTCTAAAATTGCTCAAGCCCGGTGGCAGGCTGGTTTATAGTACTTGCAGCGTAGACAAGAATGAAAACGAGGCTCAAGTAGCCTCGATTCTGCAAAGCAATTCGGGTCTGATGCTGATCAAGGAGCAGAGACTTTTACCTGACACATATAACGATGGCGCCTATGCTGCATTGCTGCAGAAAAAATGAGTCATTCTCGCTGCCATATTGACATTTTTGGCGCTGGCCATAGTCTAGTTGCAAAGTTCATCCACATGTTACGCAGATTTTTACATTAATAGCTTGTTTTTAACCATCTGTAAGCCATCCTAGGAGACTGACAATGTCAATGCGCAATATTCTGATTTTTTCTTTTCTGGCAATTTTCATGCTTTCGGCCTGTCGAACCGTGCCGATGACTTCCAGACGGCAATTTTTGCTCAGCAGCGAGGCGCAAGAAAATGCATTAGGCGCAGCAGTCTTTGAAGAATTTAAGGCAGAGCACCCGGTTTCGCGAGATAAAAATATGGTGCAAATCTTGAATCGGGTAGGATTGGCTATCAGCGATGCAGCCAATAAGCCTGATTATGATTGGGAATTTGTCTTGCTGGACAGCGAAACCGCCAACGCTTTTTGCTTGCCGGGTGGCAAGGTAGCGGTCTATAGTGGCATTTTGCCCTTTATGAGTAACGAAGCTGAGCTGGCCACTGTAGTGGCACATGAGGTGGCACACGCTGTAGCCAGACACAGCGGTGAACGCATGAGCTGGGCAAAGGTACAGCAAATCGGGCTACTGGGGCTGCGTGGTGCTGGTGCCAGCAGTGCCTGGGAAACACTGTACGGAGCAGGCACAGAACTGGGATTCATGTTGCCTTTTAGCCGCAAACATGAATATGAAGCAGATAGTATAGGCATGATTCTAATGGCTAAGGCGGGATATAACCCAAATGCAGCAATCATGTTCTGGCAAAAATTCTCGGCAGGGGAAGATGCGAGTGCGATTCAAAAATGGGTCTCAACGCATCCAACCGGAGTAGACCGAATCAATAACATGGAACAATTGCTGCCACAGGCCATGCAGGAATATCAACAGGCTGCGCAAAAACGCGGTCTAGGGGTAAAATGGTAAGGAGTAAAAACTTGACCATTTGTGCTTTTTACCCGCAGATTACGCAGATTTTACGGCATGGGGATACTCCTTGCCTGCTGATGGATTTGCGTCTCTCAGCAAATTAGCGCCAAATAAGCGTTAACTCTATATCTCATAAAGCTTGTTTTTTTCATAGTCGGCATTACAATAGTTCGTTTACGCTTTCTTTTTTTATTCAGATAACAATACAAATTGGGGGTTCTCATGTCTGGTTCTATTGTAAAGCTCGGTTTCATCGGTTGTGGTGGAATTGCCGGCTTTCATTTCAATCATTTTAACGAAATGCTGCCTGAGGCACGTGTCACTGCAGTATGCGACTTGATTGATGAACGCGCTGCTGCGGCTGCAGAACGTTTTTCAGCGACCGCTTACAAAGACTATCGTGAGATGCTTAATAGTGAGCGGCTTGATGCCGTCTATGTTTGTGTAGAACCCTGTGCCCACGATGGCATGGAGCTGATGGCCATTGAAAAGGGCTGTCATCTTTTTGTTGAAAAACCGGTTGCTCTGGATCTGGCTTATGCGCGCAAGGTCGAAAAGGCCTTGGCTGATAAAGGACTGATACATGCCGCTGGCTTTCAAGATCGCTATATTGATTTTATCCCAACCATGCAAAATTGGGTGAGTGCCAATCAGGTTGGTTTCTTTAACGCCTGGTGGGTTGGCGGCATGCCTGGAGTATGGTGGTGGCGCAACCGCAAAACCTCCGGTGGTCAAGCTGTGGAACAAACCATACATATTTTTGATATGTGCCGCAATCTGTTTGGCGAGGTGGTTGAAGTGCAAGCCTTTGGCCGCCGTGGAGTAATAGACGACGTTGATAATTATGATACTGAAGACGCTTCGGCGGTCAACCTGAAGTTTGAAAGCGGAGTGATTGGCACTGTTTACAGTGGCTGCTTTGTTCGTGGACCCGGTTCTAAATGCGGCATAGAAATATTTGCCAAGAACGGGCATCTCGAATATGTGGAACGAGTCAGCATGACTATCCAAGAGCAAAACCGCAATATCTTCTGCAAAGTCGGCAACGATTACGGTCAGGAAAGTGATATTGCTTTCATTGACGCTATACTTGAGAATGATCAATCGCTGATTGTTTCGAACTATAACGAGGCAGTAAAAAGCTTGGAAGTCACCTTGGCTGCCAACCGCTCGATGGATAATGGCGGTGAATTGATCAAGCTGAGCTAAAACCTCAGAACAGACCAAAAATCGCATTTTACAAAGGGCTGCTAAACGGCAGCCCTTTTCAATTCTTGGCAGCACAAAGGCATATTTCATTCTGCTACTCGTACATAATATGCTTTGCCGGGCATGAGTTCTCGGGTTCTGCGAAAAGCATGCTGCTGCCATTCGTAGAAGAGTCCATGCGGTGCATGGAGTACTTCCAGTCCTAGTGGTGTGACTAACTGCCAACGATTTTTTGCTAGCGCTGGCAGGCCGCGTTGTATGGGTTCTAGTCCGGTCAGTGAGAGTTCAGCGGCCTGACTGGCAAAAAGCCAGAATGCCGACATTGTTCCGGAGTAGGTAAAAAACAAGCTTTCGGCCTTAATTTTTTCCCATTCATGTGTACTTAAGATGATTGGTACGCCCAATAGGTTCCATCCCTGATGCCATTCCAGCTTACAGGTGCATCTGCGCCAGTATTCAGCTTTGGCTTCACTGGAGCTTTGACTGGGTTCGTGCCAGAGTTCGGCGCTTATTTGCTCGCTGTGCCTGATATAAAAAGGACCGTCATAAAACTGCCAGTTTTGCCAGTAGCGCCGGTCTCCCAGGCAAAAATATATTTCGGTTTCCAAGCTGGCTGTGCTGTGAATATTTATGAGCAGCTCTTCTTCAAAGACGGTTCCGTCAGCCGGTATAAATTGCGGTTTATCCAGTTCCGGTATATTTGCTGATATTTGCCATTCGCCGGCTATGGTTTGTACTTCGCTCGAGCTCGGTTCAAAAGTCCCATAAAACCTTAAACGGGTAGGCTTAGTTTCATCGATCAGCAGAGTGTAGGTTAAGATTCCGGTAGCTGGTTTGACACCTGGCGCTGAAAAAAGCCACTTTAGCTCGTTGTCTTGTTTTCTGGGCTGGAAATCCTTGCCCTTCCAACAAGACTGCAAAAAATTCACGCCCTCGGGCAGAGTTTCAGTGATTATCATGCCCCCGGGTAGATCGGTTAAGTCAATGTGCAGATTCACCTCCAGGGTTTCACCGGTGAAAACCGGGTTCTTTGCAAAAACGCGCCTGATACTGGATGCGGCACAAGATATTTGCAGTGTCAATATAAAAAAACAGAATATGTATCTGCGCATGGCGGTCCCTCTCGTAAAATGCAAATATGCTCTTTTACGAAAAATAACTGACCGGCCAGCGGCCGTCAAGGATAATTCCTAAAGATTCCACTCTATTATGAATCCGCAGATTGCGCAGATTACACAGGATCCGCAGATTGCGCAGATTATACAGATTTTTTAAGTGTACTGGCACTTGATCTGCGGAAAAACTTGGAATCGATATCATTGAGATGTTTGACAGAGGTCCAGGAATAGGCCGGAGCTGCGGGTGACCTGGTTTGTAACGGTTTTTTCGAAGTTTTCCCAGCTGCACCACAGGTGCACTATGCTTTTAGTTCTGGTCAGTCCGGTATATAGCAGTTCTCTAGTCAGCAATGGGGAGTCGCTGCTGCCTGGCAATATCATGGCCAGTTGTTCGAATTCTGCCCCATGTGACTTATGGATGGTCAGTGCAAAGGCACGTTGATATTCCGGTAGTCTGGGCAGAGCCAGCTTGTAAGTTTTTCCCGGGTCAGTGGTTGGGAAGAAAGCGCAAAGCCTGCCAGACTGCTCCGGATCGGGAAATACTACGCCGGTGTCACCGTTGAAAAGCCTGGTTTCAGGACTGTTTTTGTCGATCATGATCAGTTGGTGTGAAAAAAAACGGCCTTGCGGGTTGAAGCCATCCTGCCCGGATAGGATATTGAGAATCAGCCGATTCAAGCTTTTTGTGCCGTAGAGGCCGACGTGCCACGGAGTCAGGATAGTAAAGTCCGCTGTGTGCTGAAGCGCTTCTGCAGGGGTTTTGGAGGCTAGAAACTTAGCATATCCTTCTTTGATCAATGCGCAGAAATTCCGGTCATTTGCCAAGTTATAATTGACGTCATGCAGTTCAAAAAGCCTGGCTCCGGCTTGTTGCTCGGATTTCTGGCTTTCTTTTTTAAGGGTCTGCCAGGCGGCTTGAGCATTGCCGGCTCTGATGGCGCGGCTTGCCTTGCCGATGACCGAGTTATCCGGGAAGCGTCTGCTCTTGTCCAGTTTAGTAAGACAGCCGTATAGCATGCTGCCGCTATTTTCAGCTGCTCTACAAAAGTCACCATAGACGCGTCCGGGTTCCACTGAGGCCAGTTGTGCGGCGTCGCCCACCATTATCAGTCGGGCATGTTTCGGCAGGGCGGAGAGCATTTTTGCCATCAAGGGCAGGTCTATCATGCCGGCTTCGTCTACTATGAGCAGGTCCAGCTCTAATGGGTTGTCGCTGTCATGCCTGAAGTACGGTGTGTTTGGCAGGCTGCCTAGCAAGCGATGTATCGTAGAGGCTTTAGGCAGGCATTCCGAGTCCAAGCTTGCTTGAGTCGCTGCGGCTCGCATGCTTTCGAAGCTGTTTTTCAAGCTTTGCTGTACGCGTGCAGCGGCTTTGCCGGTCGGTGCTGCTAGTGCCAGTCGCAGCTTGTTGGCTTCAGGTTGTTGCAGAAGATGCAGCACCAAGGCTGCCAGTGTATGGGTCTTGCCGGTACCCGGGCCACCGCTAATGATGCTGAAGCGTCTGCTTAGCGCCTGTCTCAGAGCCTCTTTCTGTTTCTCTCCCAAGCTGCTATATGGTGCCAGGGCAAAATTCGGTGCGGGCAGGGCGGCAACCTTGTTATTTATAAGCTCTTTGGTTTTGACGATAATATCAAGTTCATAGCCACGAAAACGCCTGACATAGAGTCGGGGCTTTATGAACACAAACGGAGTTTTATCTTCATAGTTTCCGTAAAGTATTTTAGCAGTCGGATCATTTTGCAGCATGTCGCACCAGTCTTGCCAGTTGGGGCTATGCTGTTGCCGTATTGCCTTAAGCGTAATATCCAGCTTGTCTTCATCAGAATCCGGGTTTGAGCCTTGCAGGATACTTTCCAGAGGCATATTGGCTTTCGTTTGCAGGTCGGCGTAGCTATTGCCGTTGTTCATACTTTGCTGCGCGAGCAGAGCCGGCAGCAAAAGCATGGGGTTCGTTGCGCCACTCATGCGGCACAAGGTGGCAACCAAGGCACGGTCCAAGTATCCTATGAGATTGGCTTCTTGCCAATTGTTAAAAGTTTCCGTCAGGCTCATATTTTGATCCTTGTCTTGCCGGATTTATGGTGTTTTTGTCCGCAGATTACGCAGATTGCGCAGATTTTTGGGTTTGCGAATCAGGTTGTGGTGCTGATTCTTTCAAGTTCATCGCAAAGCTTCGCACATCACGAATTTATTTGATCAGCATTTCACTGAGTTCTTGTATCAGGCTAAATGTGGGACGGCAGGCGTAGACGCCGCGTTGTCCGGCTTGATCCACACCGCGCAGGAAGAGATAGTAGATGCCGCCGAAGTTTTTCTCATAACTGTAGCCTTGCAGGTTTTCTTGCAGGAAACCATTTAAGGCTACGCAATAGAAGAGATACTGCAGCCAGTAGCGGCGGCGTGAGATTTCATCATGCAGCTCTGGAGTGGTAAAGCTTTGCATGTTTCCTCTGATGCGATTGGATTTCCAATCCAGGATATAGTAACGTCCCTGATGCTCGAACCAAAGGTCTACATAGCCGGTCATAGCACCTTCGATCAAGCTGCGGTTCCAATTCCGTTCAGGCAAGTCATCGATAAAGCTTCGATGTTCAGCGTCTTTGCGTATCACTTCTTGTAAGGCCTGTCCTTTCAATTCCGGCTTGGCGCTGAAGAAAAATTCCCATTCCCTGATGCAATTTTTCATGTTGAGATCTTTCAGTGCGAAAGTTGCGCTGTTATGCAATGCAGGCAGCTGGCAATTCAGGGTATTATGCACCATGTCGCAGACTGCCTGCAAACGCTCTTCACCATGCTTGCCGCCGGCGAAGCCATAGTTTTGCAGGCTGGTTTGAACCTGTAGCTTAATCTGTTTCTCACCGGCGTCAAATGCGAGCTTTTCGAAAATTTCATGCCAACAATTTCCGGTTCTTTCGCCGGCAGGGAAGGCAAAAATATCAGCGCTCTCGCTCTCATCTGGGCTATCATGTTCTGTTATTTCCGGTGGATCGTTGTCCGCATTGTTTTCCTGTTCTTGCAGTGCCGGCAGATTCAAGGCTTGCACACTGGGCGCGAAGGCACTGAAGCTGGAAATGGTATTTTTAGGTTTCAAGGCTGGGCGTTCAGGTGGCGGTTGCAGTGCATCTATGGGATTGGCCTGCCAGGAAAAATCATCGAGATTTTGCCGCCAGTCACTACAGATACTGTGCAGGGGAGATGACGCTAAGGCGGCGCGCGCAGGCAGGAAGTCATCGCAGTTTTTACCATCCTTACCGTCATATAAGATGCTGCATCTATGAATGGCACGAGTCAGTGCTACGTAGGTCAGGCGGCGATATTCTTGATGCAGTTCATTTCCATATTGCATTTGCAGCTGCTCGAAGCTCGCGTCTTCTTCACCGCTTGGCGGCTTGATTCCAGCTTGTAGTTTAGCCCTGTTATCATGCGCTTCGATCAAGTTACGAGAGGCCGCACTTGGCATCCTGTGCATATTAGGCACAAAGACGATGGGGAACTCCAGGCCTTTAGAGGCATGTATAGTCAAAACTTGTACGGCTGGGTTATCGTTGGCTTTGCGCGCTGCGCTACTTTCGTCTGTTTCCTCGCTGCCAATGATGGATTGTTGCAGCCAAGTCAGCAGCTCTTCAATGCCCAGTCGCTGTTCGCTGAGTTTCTGTTGAGTCAGCTCAATGATTTGCTTCAGATTAGCCAGTTTTTGTTCGCCTTGTGTCTCTTGCAGCATTCTGGCGGGCAAGTCCAGAGCCTGCAATGCCCGCTGACAACAGCTGCTGAATCCATATTTGAGCCAGATATCCCCCAGTGAGTCAAACAGGTTCAGTATTTGGGCATAAGTCAGTCCATTTGCAGAGGCTGGTTTGTCCTCGAGCAAGCGGCAGGCTTGGTCAGCATAGGGCAATTGTGCCGCTTCTTGATCATCCTGCCATGTTAAGAGTTGTTCACGTTTTAAGGCACCCCAGGGATTTAGCATGAAGGCAAAAATATGATTGCGATTAAAAGGCCGCGCGACAGCAAAAATCAGTTCCAGAAAATTTACGGCTTCTTCGCTCTGCCAGACGCTTTTACCTTTCAGGCGCACACATGGTATGTCGAGCCGATTTAAGGCCTGCAATACTGTATCACACTCATCATTGGTTCGGCAAAGCACTGCGATCTGTCCGGGCTCGGGTCTTTCGCCGGCTATGCTGATAGTTTCATCTTGCAGCAGGTGCAATATTTCGAGGGCAGTTTGTTCGCCGGCCTGATTTATTTCGTTGACTTGTGCAGCTAAGCTTTCTTCATCCATGGTGATCCACTTAATGGGCTGCGGATCGATCTCACCATTGATTGTCAAGGCTTTTTCCGGCTTGACGCCTTCAGCTTCGAGATTTCCGGCGTAAGTGATCTGCTCATGTAAAAATGTGCGCTTGTTGCCATCGTCAGCGAATATTTTGTTGATGGCTGCAATAAATGCTTTTTCCGAGCGGTAATTTCGTTTCAATTGGTGTCGTTTGTTGTTGTCTACTTTGCTGCTTGCTTCCAGGTATGTATAGACATCTCCGTTGCGAAATGCATATATGGCCTGTTTAGGGTCGCCGACAATAAAGCAAGGCCTGTCCTGCTCCGGTCTGACAAACAGGTGTTCAAAGATTTTCCATTGTAGGGGGTCGGTATCTTGAAATTCGTCTATGAGTGCTGCTTTGAATTCGTTACGTATGCTTTGGCAAAGTGTTGGTCCTATATTAGGTTCAATAAGAGCCCGGTACAGATTAGCGAGCAGATCATCGAAGCTAAGCACTTCATTGAACCTGGCTGCTTCCTCGTAACTTTTCTTTACCTCCAGAGCTGCCTGCCGTAGCCCAGGATCAATCAGGTCCATTTCCAAGTTGTTTTTTTGTACAAGCGAACGGCTTAGCTCACAGAGGTTTTTGTATGTGAAGGATGCATTGAGGGGCTTGTGATAGTTCGATGTGCCTGGATATTGATGCATTCTGATCCAATCGCGGCAGAGTTGTACGATGCGCTCATGGCTAGTGGTTACCTCCGGATTGCTCAAGCTTAGCCCGGCATGGAAAGCGTAGCGGTTCAATAAGCGATGACAAAAGGCGTGAATAGTGTGTATGGCGGCCAAGTCAAAGTCCAAAAGTGCAGTTTGCAGGATTTTTGATGCTTCCGCTCGATTATCCAACAAATTCAAGATGGCACTTATCCGCCCATAATCCTTATATTCTTTGGCATTGGGATTCTGTGTGATGTGCAAGGCGTTTTGCAAGACTTGGCGCAGCTTGTTTTTAAGGTCCTTGGCTGCAGCGGTGGTGAAGGTTACCACTACGATTTGTTGCACGGGTATTTTTTGCTCCAGCAACAGGCGCAGAAATATGGTTTGCAGGCTATAGGTTTTTCCGGTGCCGGCACTAGCCTCGATGAGATGTAGACCTCGCATATCAAAACCGGCTTGCAGTATTTGTTCCGAGAAGGAGGCATTATGTGCGAAACTATTACTCATATTTCTATGCTCCTGTGACTTACAGACCCCAGAAAGACCTTATGTTGTCCTCAAAGTCAGGATGTTCGGATATATCTTCTTTGCCCCAAAGCTTTTGAGTGTATGGATCGGGTGGAAGCTGCGCGCCCGGAAAAGAGGAAGGCCTCAGCGCTTCAACTGCTTTTATTAAAGCCCGCTCAGTTTTTTTGTAGGAATCTTTACATTTTCGGTATTCCTTAAAATAGGCAGCGGCGGCTTCGGAAGAGAAAACAAATGGTTTGTTTTGATATTCGAGATAGAGTTGCACCAGGTCTTGCATGATGTCGGGTGCTGTAGCGGTATTGGCAAAATCTGGCAAAGCTTGCGGTGCTTTAAGACTACCGAGGAAAGTAGCCGTATTGTAGCTATGGCAGCAGTTAGCCAGCAGGTGTGCCAACCAACCGGAGGCCCAGTCCTTGCCTTTTAGGTCCGAGCCGGGGCGGAAGAAAATCTGCCATGCTTGTGCAGGCTGCTCAGTATTAATTTGCAGCTTGCCGCTGATGTTGAATTGTTGACCCCATACTTCCACTTCACAGGCGTATTCTTTGGTTTCAGGCTGTTTGCGCAGAGCCTCCACATACGTGAGTCCTCTCAAGTTCTTTCTCCGGGTTTCACACAAGACGTCAGTAATGACGCTTAATTCTTTCTCCAAGAGCATCTCCCCTTGCTTCCCCAGTGGGATCAGGGCTCTTTCTCGCAGGTAATGCAGATCATTTTGGTCACAGGTCATTTTTTCATGGCATATCATCTTAACTAAGTAGCTGCGCAGCGTATACCGCTCCAGATTGTCCTGTTCGAAGTTTTCGTCTTCCTCCATTTCCTGAGTCAGCCCCCGTTCAAAAAAGAGTCCGAGCTGCCTTCTTAAGAAAAACTGTGCCGGGTTGCTGAAGAATTCTTGCAGTTGTGACAGCTTTATGTGTTGCAGCAGTTGTTGTGGAACCGTTTCTGTATCAGGGGTGGGCGCAACGACAATTTCGGTTTTTTTGTTCATACGGCAGTGTTCGTGATATAAGCTAAGTGCGGCTCGATAATTGCTTTGCGAATAAGAGAAAAGTTCTTGCTCTTTGCCCTTATAGTATCTATGGTCATGTGCATTTAGACGATGTTCGATGATAGGTAGATTTTCCGCCCCGAGGAAATCTCGCAATTCACTGATCACAGACGACGGTGGAAATTCTTCTGCGTTGATGTCCGATTTACCTATGTATGTGATATGTAACTGACTGCTGCTAGCCATGATAGCCTCCAGCATCGCCAGGCGATCCTGGCGACGCAGTGAGGGGTCTTCAAATTCGGGGCTTCGCTCCAGAAGGTCGAATGCACTGCGGTTGTCCATTCTAGGGAAGCTGCCTTCACTCAGGCCGATCAGGATAGTCAGTTTTCTGGCATTGGCATGCATGCTTTGCAGCGGTGCAATAACCAGCGTGTTGTTGTGGCATGGCTGTGGATGGCTCAGATATTGGCATTTACGTTCGAAGTATTTGGCCATGGCAGCCGAGCCCAGTTTGATCCTGTTGTCTTCTCCCGGAAAAATCCTGTTCATAGCTGCGGCGTTTCTCTCTATATCTTCGATAGCTCTATGCAGCAGTCTCAGTTCCTGATAAGAGTATTCTGTACTTCGGAAGAAGCGCTGCAATATTTGCCTGTATATTTGAACGTAACGGCTCAGTTCAGTGGCATTGCTGCATTCCTGGCGGCTGAGCAAGAGGTCGTCATAAAAGCGACAGAAGCTTTCCAGGAGCTCCAGGTTTTCCCCTTCGATTTTGTCATTAATCAGTATCTGGCCCAGTTCTGCTGCTGCAAGCATGGGTTCTTCTTCATCCATTCTGCCCATGCAGTAGCCCAGCAAAAGGCGATCCATTCCACGTTGCCAGGTCATGTGCGCAGGGAATTGCCCGGGTTCTTGCAGCTTGTCATCCGGTATGGCTAGCACTTTCAGCAGATGCTCACGATCTTCGCCCCAGCGTATTTTCGCTTCTTCGATCAACCGGCGCAGCTTTTCCAATTCCGGTTGAGCAAAACCGTAGTTTGCCGCAATCGGTTCTACGCTGAGTATGGACATAAGCTCTGCCGCGCCAAGTCGGCTCTGTGGCAAGGCAATGATTTTGAGAAAGGCGCCCGCTATGGTGCCGGCACTGGCAGCGGGGGTCTTTTGCAGGACTGCCGGTAGCCAGCGCGCTTTGTCGGTCGGATTGAACACGGCTTGCAGCAATGGCGCGTATTTATCATATTCGGCCACCAAAATTTGTATGTCACGCGGCTGTCCTTCGGGGTGTTCATCCAGCCAGCGCCAGGCCAGGTCCTTAGCTACTTCGCATTGTCTTTGCATGGTATGACAGCAATGTATTTGCATGGAGCGGTCATCTTCTTTGCGCTGGTAGTCGAAATGGCAATCACGTCGGCGCAGATTTTCTTGCAGAGCTTGCAGTAGCGTTTGCGGCCCGGTTTCTGGTGCCTTTCCTGGCATGAGCTTCTCTTTCAAGTTGAGATCTAACATCTGTCTGAGCAGCGGTTGCAGAGCGCTGCCTAAGCTGCCTAGCAGTGGATGTGAAAGGCCGGGGCCAGAAGCTGATATCCTATCGGTAGACTCTGTGTTCGGAGTCTCCAAGTCTTGTTGCCTGGCCAGTTTTTTGGAGTCATCCAGCCAGTATTCGTGACAGGGTGCAAAGACATACAGCTCTACCGGCATGTGTTGCGCCAATCCCTGGAAAAGCTTCATGTAGAGCGGCGCGATATGATTGAGGTTGAAAAGTGAAATGCGGGCATATTTTTCTATGATGCCACTTGTTTTCCAGAGTTGTGGATTGTCAGCCAGATGCAACAGGCTATCAGTATAACTTTCGGGTATTTCATCGATTAGACTGCGCCAGAGTTCAGCTTGCCAATGCAGATCCGGATCCAGCCCCTCAAAATTTGCGTGCTGTTTCCAGGCTTGCATCAGTTGGGGGCGCAATATTTGGTATTGGTCATATAGCTGTGCCAAGCTTGTACAGAGCTCCAAAAGGCGCAGTTCGGAGCCTTGGTGGTAGGCGTCCAGGACGGCGAATTTCCCTTGGTTCTCCTTTCTACCAAGAATTTGCCAGAGACGCCATTGCAACAGCTCTCTTGAATATGGGTGCTCACCGGCTTTACGCAGTCCTATAGCGGTTCCATGCAAGGCTTTTTCAAGCCAGTCATTGATAAAAATATAGAAAGACGGAAACTCCCAGTTGGCAAAAATGCGTTTGGTTTTGTCGCCATAGTCGAAGAGCTGAAACTGTCTTAACCAATCCGCCGACAGCGGGCTGCCCACCAGTACCGCTTCATGTTGATAAATATCTGCTTTGCGCTCGTTGTTATAAAGTGTTTCTGCCAGAACGGTCAGGGAATCGCCCCAATAAATTTTTAACATACTTTGATGCATCCTTCTTGACGCTGTGCGCTGCTTTCTTGTTTATGGCTAAATATATAGACAACAAAGCTAAAGTCAATTAATGTAATCAGCATTTTTTGCGCAGATGTGGCAGGAAAAAGTAGGCGGCACCGGAGCTTGCTCTGTCCCGGCAGACAGAAAATCTTCTTCTTATCTGCCATGCTTGAGTTCAATTCAGGTTCTGGTATATTATCTTATAGTTGTGTCACTACGCTGCTTTATCTGTATTTTTATTGTCTGAGGTTTTCCATTATGTCAGAAAGCGACAAAAAGCGCATCGGTTGCGATTATCTCATTATTGGTTCCGGCCTGGCCGGTATGACGGCGGCCTTGCAAGCTGCCAAGCATGGCAGAGTAATTATTGTCACTAAGACCAAGGCGGAGGAATGTAACACGCGCTACGCTCAAGGTGGCATAGCCTGTGTCATTGACGAAGGGGATAGTTTTGAGAATCACGTGCAAGACACCATCAGGGCCGGCGCCGGTCTCTGTCATCCCGATGCGGTGCGTGCCATAGTCAGTGCCGCGCCGGCTCGCGTCAAGGACTTGCAGGATTGCGGTTTGAATTTTACCTTGCAAAAGGATGTTTTAGACAATGTCTGCGCTGCCACTGCCAACCAGTTTCATCTTGGGCGTGAGGGTGGGCATTCCAACAGGCGCATACTGCATGCCGGTGACATTACCGGTCAAGTGGTCACCGAGGTGCTACTGCAAAGATGCCGCGAAAATGCTAATATTCTTATCCTTGAAGACCATCTTGCCATAGACCTGATTTCCACTCGACATGTGGAATGGCAGGGAGAAAACTGCTGTCTTGGTGCTTATGTGATTGATCGTCGCAACAATGAGATCAAGACATTCTTGTCTAAATTCACGCTACTGGCTACCGGCGGCGCCGGCAAGGTGTATTTGTGTACTTGTAATCCGGACGTTGCCTGCGGTGACGGTCTGGCCATGGCTTATCGCGCCAGCGCTGAGATAAGCAATATGGAATTTTACCAGTTTCACCCTACTATTCTATTCCATCCCAAGGCCAAATCTTTCCTTATCAGCGAGGCGGTACGCGGCGAAGGTGCGGTGTTGAAAGTCAAAAAAGGCGATAAATATGAGACTTTCATGGAAAATTACCATGAGCTGGCCAGCTTGGCACCCAGGGACATAGTGGCAAGAGCCATAGATAATGAACTGAAACGCTCTGGACAACCTTGCGCATACCTGGATATTCGCCACCATTCCGAGGAATTCTTGCGCAAACGCTTTCCGAATATTTTCAAGGAATGCCTTAAACACGGCATTAATATGGCCACAGACTTGATTCCGGTGGTGCCGGCTGCACATTATTGCTGTGGCGGCGTGCGCACCGATGTTAACGGCAGCACTACTATCAAAAGATTGTATGCTATCGGCGAGGTGGGGTGCACCGGATTGCACGGCGCGAATCGCTTGGCCAGCAATAGCCTGCTGGAAGCCATGGTGGTGGCCTATAACGCTGTCGCGCATAGTGTGGAACATGAGCCGCAAATGCCGTCGATATCAGCAAGCAGCGTGCCGGACTGGCATAGCGGAGATGCGGTGGATTCCGACGAACTGATTGTTATCGCACATAACTGGGCTGAAATACGTCGCCTTATGTGGGACTATGTGGGCATAGTGCGCACCAATAAGCGCCTGGAAAGAGCCAAAAACCGCATTCGTCTTATTCGCAAAGAAATAGAAAAATACTACTGGAACTTTATCGTCACCCCGGATTTGGTGGAGTTGCGCAATTTAGCCTCCGTAGCCGAGATGATCATTGATAGCGCCATGGCTAGAAAAGAAAGTCGCGGATTGCACTATAATGCGGACTATCCATCTGCCGACCCGAACTCTCAAGGCAAGGACAGCATACTGCGCAGGCCACTGAAATCTCAACTATGGTTTGAATAAAGGGGCAGGAGCCATTGCCCTAATTTTTCACACTTTCTCAATGTTTGAAGTTTTGTGATGAACGCGAATAACTTCGAAGCAGAATATTTTTGCCATTTATCGTTACTCAATCCGACTGAGCGCCCACAACCCGGCTGAAAGATTCAATCCGCAGATTACACAGATTACGGTAGAGTAGCTCTGCATACCTTTCTTTCGGGCGCTACTCTACTATGGTTTGTAGTTTAAACAACGGGGTACAAGATGAAAATTACCACGCAGATTCCGTATGGGCATGGGAAATTGTGTCTTTCTCTGGCACGAGAGGAAGTTGCCGGGGTTTTTCGTTCTGCGATCGAGCAAGAACATCCTGCATGCTCCGGAATGGAATTGGTGGAAAAAGCCTTGGCACAGCCGCTTGGCTCGAGTGGGCTGGCAGAACTTGCCCGCAGCAAAAAAACTGCGGTGATTATCGCCAGTGACCACACCCGTCCTGTGCCCAGTAAGGTTATCATGCCGCCAGTGCTGCGGGAATTACGCCACGGAAACCCGAAGATTCAGATTACAATCCTGATTGCCACCGGATTCCACCGGGCAACTACTGATGCGGAATTACGAAGAAAATTCGGCGATGAAATCATCGACCAGGAACATGTCATCGTGCATGACTGCCAAGATCAATCTTCGCTGGCCTTCGCAGGAATCCTGCCTTCCGGAGGAGAATTGTGGCTGAATAAACTGGCCCTCGAGACGGACTTGCTGCTGGCGGAAGGCTTTATCGAACCGCATTTCTTTGCCGGGTTCTCCGGCGGACGTAAAAGCATATTGCCCGGCATAGCCGGAGGTACGACGGTCTTGAGCAATCACTGCGCCCCCTTTATAGATTCGGAATTTGCGCGCACCGGGAACCTGGAGAATAATCCGTTGCACAGGGATATGCTCTGGGCGGCAAAAAAAGCCAACCTTGCGTTTATTGTCAATGTTATTTTGAATGGCGAAAAGGAAGTTGTGCGGGCTTTTGCCGGGGATGCCTTTGCGGCACACGAGGCCGGCTGCCGGGAAATGTCCGGCCTGTCTCTGATTACGGTGCCGGAAAGTAAAATTGTCATCACCAGCAATGGCGGCTATCCGCTCGATCAGAATCTTTATCAGGCAGTCAAGGGAATGACTGCGGCGGAAGCAGCAGTCGCACCGGGAGGAGTCATTATTATTGCAGCGGCTTGCCAGGACGGGCATGGCGGCGAGGGATTCTATCGCACACTGGCAGAAGCAAATTCGCCCGCAGAAGTTCTGGAAAAACTGCGGAAAATTCCGGCGACTGAAACGATTCCGGATCAGTGGCAAAGCCAGATACTGGCAAGGGTGCTGTCTAAAAATCCGGTGATTGTGGTTTCGGATCCATGTAATCACGCGATGATTCAAGCTATGCATATGCAAGCAGCCAGTACGCTCGATGAAGCATTAATGCTAGCCAGACGAAAAACCGGCCTGGATGCCAAAATTACGGTCATCCCGGATGGGGTCTCCGTTATCGTCCGGAAATAATTTTTAATCCGCAGAGCAACCTCTGGAGTTACTCTACGAAAAAATGAATTTGTGAGTGTCGGCCACCCCAAGCTTTTCGTGAACCCTATAAATCCTACTTTGCTCTCCAAGCTTCTTATCACACGATTTCACACATTGCCAAATAAATACAGCAATGGTGGAGGAATAAGTCTGAGCTAAGACGTATTGCGAATAGTGTCGCAGCGTTCCGACAGGGTTAAAAAAAGAAAAAATCATAGATATCCCATAGACAGCGATGTAATGTACAAAGCCGCCAGGCAGACCAGCGGTTCAAAGTTCAAAAAAAACGAATTATCAGCAACATCGTTCTGATTTTGCCATTTTCTTTCTTTTCTTGGCGTCTTGGCGGTGAAAGAAGAAAAGATAACCGCAAAGAACGCAAAGATAACCGCAAAGAACGCAAAGAACGCAAAGAACGCAAAGAACGCAAAGAACGCAAAGAACGCAAAGAACGCAAAGATAACCGCAAAGAACGCAAAGATAACCGCAAAGAACGCAAAGATAACCGCAAAGAAC
>JAAZKR010000234.1 GCA_012799725.1 Oligosphaeraceae bacterium
CGCAAAGAGCGCAAAGAACTTGGCGTGGACTGGCGTCCAAGATTTTTTAGGGCTCACTTTGAAAATGCGCCCCTAAGACAAGAAAACTGCGCCCTAAAAAATCTGCGCTAATCTGAGCAAATCTGCGGATAAAATAAAAATCGAAAATGGCCTTTTGGGAAAAACGGTTTTGTTAAGCGTAGAATTGAACCAATTATGCCGTTTTTTACCGCTTATGGGATGACTGCGATAAAATCTAACATACAAGAGGGTAAAACAACAATCCGATTGACTGGAGTGGTCCGTTCAAACTATCAGAGTCGTAAAACCTACGGATTTTCTGCACTTTCAGTGTTTTCCGTGGGGAAAATGGGTTGTAGGCATACCAGTTCTCTCCAAGTCCATCACAAAACTTTGCGCGCATTAACTATAATTTAACCGTACATTGTCGGCATCTAACGGGGGTCCTGCCATTGGTCTCATCAACGTACTGCGTATACTGCGCGCTCACAGCCTGCGTTTTTTCGCCGGATAGGCACCAGCATACGTCCATCTTTTTTTTATCTATCAGGGCTTGCAATATCTTTGTGATTATTGTATTGATACCAATGAGCAAGCTTTTGCGCAGATCGGGTCTATAGTGTAATACGTAATGGGCATGGCTGATCCTCTCCATGCATTTTCGGACTTCCTTAGGCAGTTCATCTATATAGGCATAGGCATGAGTATTATTCTCGTTCAAATCTTTGTCATATTCACCGCTAAGGAAATCTATTAGCTTTTGTCGCAGAGCTATGCTACAAGATTTTGTTGGGCCACATTCCCATTTACGTATGGTTGACCAGTCAGCTCCAAAAACCGCAGCCAAACGTTGATATGAAAGCCCCATCTGCAAGCGTTTATTCCTAAATCGCCGGCGTAGCTCATCGCTTAGCTTTCCATCAAACAGGGCTTGGTCTTTCCGCATCACCTGCTTCATCAAAGATTTCCTTTCATTGCAAGAATTTAAGAGCATGAACGCATATCGCAACTCACCGGAGTTTGTAGCTTCCCCTCCTGACAGAGGCGGCCTCTCTCCGTAAAAAGAAAAGTCGTTTGCCAATGTAACCTGTCATGATGCTTTCGCAAATAAGTTTGACACAAACCTGAAGCTATTGGTTTCGACTGTTTATCTCCAAAAGCTGCCTTGTCATGTACGACCGCAGCCTGCGTTTTTTTCGCCGGCAGAAACCCGTTACCGGTCATTCTTCTTTTTTAGTTGTCAGGTTTTGGAGCATTTCGCTGGTTACTTTATCAATATGAACCAGTAGGCTTTCGCGCAGATCGGGCCTGTAATGTAACACTTGATAAATATTGCGGTACTTCTCCATACAATGTAGGATTTCATTGTGCAATTCATCTCTATAAGCGCAGCTGTATCCCTTGTTTGCCGCGTTCGCTTCTTTGTCATATTTGCTTTCAAAGGAATCGTTTACGCTGAACTGCTGATTGTTGTGCTTGTCATTGGATTTTGATTCTTCCATTTTTCCCCCTTTGTACATTAACCCACAATTTGCAAACGAAGATGCTCCATTTTATCAAAATCATGTTATCATGCTGCGCTCGAAGACGCCCACGAGACAGCGAGCAACTGTTTGCTACCTCGTAAAAATTCTTGGCATTTTACGAAGTTTCTGTGACATCATACATTGCAACCGCCAAAACCTGAAAGTACAACTCTGACAGCAATAACCTGTCACGCCAAAAGAAAAACTGTCCGTCAATGTAGCCTGCTCCGCTGCTTTCGCAAATTAATTTGACATGATTCCCAAAGATTCCTAATTTCTGGGCAATGTGCCAGTCTTCTGTAGTGCTGACTTAATTGCTTGGCGTCCTCGGCATTCTTGGTGGTTAATGCTTCTTCATTTAACCGCCAAGACGCCAAGAACGCCAAGGCGACTTTACGGCATGGCGTCGCCGATGTGATTACAAAGCGTTAAAAGAAGAGTGTTGGCTCCATAGACCCCATGTATTGCCACGTTAAACCAATGCTTCAGAAATGTTACAGAAGACTCACCCCATTACATTTCTGGCTTGTACCAATGCAGAATTCAGCTGGCATGAAATTTGCCGATTTGGAATATCGCTGTCTTCAATTCTTTTTTCTGTCTATCATGTTTTGAAGCATCTCGGTAGTTATTTTTTCAATGTCGCCAAGCAGGCTTTCGCGCAAATCGGGTCTGTAATGCAACAATTGATAAGTAGTTCTGATCCTCTCCATACAGTGCAGAACTTCGCCGGGAAGCTCATTTGCATAGGTGCTTGAATTGTCGTCATTTTCCTCGCTCAGTTCTTTGTCATATTTACCGTTAAGGAAATCCATCAGCTTTTGTCGCATGGGAATGCTACAGCGTTTTGTTGGACCGCATTCCCATTTGCGTATAGTTGACCAATCAACCCCGAAAACCTCAGCTAGGCGTTCATATGGAAGTCCCATCTGCAAACGCTTATTTCTCAAGTGCATGCGTAATTCATCATTTAGCTTTCCATCAAACGGGGTTTGGCCTTTTTGCAGATTCTGTTCCATCAAAGATTGCCTTTCTACGCAAGGGTAAAAAATCAAGCACATACGACCCTACTGATCATCGTGAAAAGAAAAGTTGGGTACAAATGTAACCTGCTCTACTGCTTCTGCAAATTAATTTGTCAGCATTCCTAAAGACGCCTAATTTTGAATACCTTAAGATAAGAATATCCACACCTGTCTTTGCCACAAAAAACTGGCTTGCCAAAACAACAAAATAAAACGGAGATAACACATCGCATTGAATATTTTGCAGTTCTTGAATAGGGAAAAAGCACATTCTATTCACTGGAAAGATACTTGCCACCTTTGTGGCGAGTAAGGTCAGATAACTGAACCTCTGTGAAGTTGTGCTGGCACCGTTTTGGTTTTCGGGATGATTCATTAAGCCTTGCCAGCACTTCTTCGAGCGGTTTTCCCGGCACGGAGCGCCAAACGTGCCTTCCCCACAGGCAACCTATCGGTATACATAGGTAAGCAAA
>JAAZKR010000235.1 GCA_012799725.1 Oligosphaeraceae bacterium
TTTGCCCAAGCGTGAAATCCGGCTAAATATGCCGTTTTTTGCTGCCTATGGGATGAATGTGAATCATATCCAAAAAGGTGACAGGTGCATAGTGCAGGCCAGAGATGGCGGACAGCGTAAACCTGGTGGACAGTGTGGACAAGGCAGAAAACGATCCCGGACTTCCCCTTTGTGCCTTGTGTCTTTGTGAGGTTCTTCTTTTTTCAATGGTAATTCCTGGAAAAATCATAGCGATTCCTAATTCTGGAAATCTGCGGAACCTGCGGATTCTGCGGATTCTGGCTAATCTCAGTTGCCGAGATTCACCATGACTGGTTCATCTGCATTGATAAAAATCCAGTAGCAGCCTCCTGTTTTCAGGCTGTCTCCATTAACTACAGGCTGGTACTTGCTGTCATTGAGATGCCATACTCGGCTAATCGTACCTTCTGCGATGGGCATCAGGTGATTACCAGGAATACTGACGAAATTCCATCCTGGTTGAAGCGACATAACACCATCCGCCTTGATCCCCTTGATGGCAAGAGTTGTGCTTTCATCATGACTATAGAAAAAATAGCCGAGTTCAGGACGTAAAGGTTCATTGTTCGGCCAAATCTTGTAAGCATCGTTATCCCAATACCAGAGAACTTCCGGGCCGTCGGAAGAGTTGACGAGTCTTTCGAGCGAGTTCCTTTCGGTTTTCATGGCCATGACAGGAAGGCCAATAAAATTCCATCCTTTTGTCAAGGTCACGCTTGCTTCCATGATGGGAGCATAGGCTATTTCATAGATAGAGCCGCTGTTGATGCTCAGCGACAAAGTCGCACGCATGTCGATAGGATATCCTACGGGTTGCTCATCGATAATCTGTTGCAAATAAAGCTGACGTTCCGGTACTGCGGCGCTGATGTCCCAACTCAAGACAGCGATATTACTTTCTCCTGCACCGTTTTGTTGTCGCCCTGCCTCATTGTCCGCCTCAGTGATTTCAAGCCGCCAGCGCGTGATACCATTTTCGCCGGGGAATGGTCTGAAATCGTAGGACAGATGCCGCTTGTCAGGAGCAAGCATGGGCAAGCTGCACAGGCTCGCTTTTTGCCCGGGAATGGCTGCAATATCAAAGGCATCCTCTTCCAAGGCTGCTGTCTCGGTCTCTCCAAAAGCCAGGACAATAGGTTCTTCGCCACAGCTAGTAGTGACGTTCAACCACATCACCGTACCGGCAACAACAGACAGTTCGACCTTAGCAGTTGCAGAGAACCAATTAACGCCATCATCCGGAATGAAAGTAAGATGCAGCTCATGTACACCAATGGGAAGCATAGTACCACAGGTCGGCTCGTAGGTAAAAGTTCCCGGTGTATTAGCCGTCGCAGTAAGCTGATATGCCGAGAGCTGCGTGCCATAGACAATTGGCCCGGGAACGGGCCAGTTAAGCTCCGGTTTCAATTTCGACCCAAATTCTGCAGTGGCGTTCAGGCCGGCAACAACTTTCAAATCGGTACGTTCAGCACTGGTCACATCATCGCTCCATTTCAGGAAACGATATCCATCATTGGGTATTGCGGTGACAGGCTCGGCGTCCTGACCATGCTTGACCTTTTGCGTAATACTTTCCATTCCATTGACTGTCCCATTTTCACCAGCGACGTATTCAAGGATGTATTCATTTAACGTCCACTGCGCTACGCAAGTTAATCCATCCAGCGGCATCGTTGCAGGCACTTTGGGCAGCCAGCCAGCAAAGGTATAGCCCTCCTTGGTCGGGGCATCCGGTGCCGTAATCGCAGTGCCATAATCCTGGGTGATTGCAGCAACTGCGGTGCCGCCAGCGCTGTCAAAGTTAATCGTATATCGGTTAATTGTCCATTTAGCATACAGCATGTGCTCTGTGGTCAGCAATGGTACCAGTGTAGCGGCTGTGGTTTCCATAGCATCCTCATCAAGCGCCGTCCACCAACCATCGAAGGAGTAACCTGTGCGGTTTGCAGTTGGCAACTCAGCATAGGGGATTCCGACATTATAGGTTTGCTCCGATACGACTGGTGTCCCACCATTGCCATTGAAGATAACTTTATTGATCCATTCTGCTGTCGGACGACCGCCATATTGTTGATCCCAGCCCTCTGTGCCGGATATGTAACAGATGGTAGCGGGGCTATCTCTAAATACACCGTGGCTAAGTCTGGGTGGGGTACTTGTAAAGTAGATGTTTGTAAGCTTTCCACATATGGCAAACGCATTGTTTCCAAGATTGGCCACGCTATTTCCAATCACTACGTGCGTAAGGTTGCAGCAGTCGGAAAACGTTTCTCGCCTTATGCAAGTCACACCATCTCCAATCACCACACTGGTAAGATTGAAACAGCCGGAAAACGCATACTCACCAATGTCGGTTATGCTGTCAGGGAGCAGCAAATCAATGAGGCTGGAGCAACGGTAAAACGCCCTATTTCCGATACCGGTCACACTAGCGGGAATTAGCACGCTAGTTAGGCTCTCGCATTCGTAAAATGCATAATCCTCAATACTAGTCACGCTATTGGGAATCTGGTAATCCCCAGCTTTCTGAGCTGAGCATAGAATGAGACTGGTTTTATCCATATCAAAAAGAACGCCTGCTGCACTGCAATAATTAGAGTTTGCCTCTGCTACAATAATATCAGCAAGCGCAGAGCATTCCCAGAACGCTCCGGTTCCAATGTTGGTCACGCTGGCAGGGATCTGTACATCAGTAAGGCTGGTACAGTTGCGAAAGGCAGAAGCACCAATATTGGTCACGCCTTCGGGGATCACTACGCTGAGGAGGCCGGTACTCCAAAAAGCTGCATCTCCGATATACGTAACGCCATCGCCAATCTCCAAGTTGGTAAGGTTGTAGCAATCACGAAACGCCTGAGCTCCTATGACGGTGCCGGTGCCGCCGCCTTCAATCTCTACGCCAGTGAGCCCGGAGCAGCCATAAAACGATCTTTCTCCTATGTTAGTTACGCTGCCGGGAATCATTACGCTTACCAGGCCGACACATTTAGAAAATGCTTCTTGCTTGATGCTGATCACTCCGTCTTCAATCACCAAATTGGTAAGATTAGAGCATTTAGAAAATGCTTCTTCCCATATATTTTGCACATTGCCGGGAATCACCAAGTCGGTAAGGCCAGAGCAGTATTCAAAGGCCTTATATCCGATATCAGTCACGCTGTTTCCAATCACCACATCGCTGAGAAGGGAGCAGCTGGAAAATGCATAATCCTTAATGCTGATTACGCTATTGGAAATTACCACACTAGTGAGGCTGGTGCAACCCATAAACGCTGCTTTTTCAATGCAAGTCAAGTTATGAGGAATCTCCACTTCATTAAGACTGGTGCATTTGTAAAACGTATATTCTTTTATACTGGTCACGCCCTCAGGGATCACCGGGTTAGCAAGACTGGAACAGTTATAAAATGCGCTTTCTCCTATACAGGTCACACTGGTCGGAATCTCCACACTGACCAAGTTAATGCAACCGGAAAACGTACAAGCCTCGACGCTGGTCACGCCGTCAGGAATCACCACATCAATAAGGCTGGAACAGCCGGAAAATGCATTGCGTCCAATCCTAGTTACACCGGCTGGGATTTTTACGCTGATAAGGCTGGTGCAACCACGAAATGCGTCGTTCCCTATGCCGGTAACGGTATTTCCGTCAATGCTGTTTGGTATAACCACATCCCCTCCGGTACCGGTATATCCTGTGATGGTGGCTTCTTGATTGTCTACGTTGTATGTATAATCCTCCCATGTTTCCGCCAGCACCGAAGGTGTAGCTCCAAGTGCGATAACAAAGACAAGTGTAGCAACCCTGTCTACATAGAAACTCCTGGCTCCCTGAAATATAGTTGTTACCCAGACAAATAGCTCCATTGCAAACATAAGCATATAATTATGATATTGACTGTTCCGCCTTAGGTTGTATGCTTTGTGGCTTGAAGTCATTAGCCTATTTCCCCTCTTATCCGGCTTGTTGCTCGTTCTACGTTCGCTTCCAAATACAAAATCAATTTTTATCCGCAGATTACGTGGATTATCGCAGATTAGGGATCATTGCACTTAAAACTTCTGCGTCTATCTGCGTAATCTGCGGATAGGATACATGAAATTGCGTGGATTATCGCAGATTTAGCACCATTCTTTTATATTGCAAACTTGTGGTTCCGAAGTTAAGCAGCAAAGCCTGTTATAACCGGATGCTTTGAGTAATTGATTACCTGGGATTCCTCTGTGCCGGATAGACGATCCAAGGCTTTAAGCTCGACGATAACAGAGCCAAAACAGAAAAAATCTGCTTTGTAATACGTCTTCAGCTTCTTGTAACGATAACCAATAGGAAATTCTTTCTCACGCTCATAAGGTATCCCTCGCATTTGAAATTCTATTTCCAAAGCTTCTTGATAGACTGCTTCCAGAAACCCACTACCTAATTCCGAATGAACCGCCATTGCTGCACCAATAATGGCGTATGTCTGTTCATCTCTTCTTGAAAAACCTATGTCCATCTGCGTAATCTGCACTCATTCTGCGTAATCTGCGGATAAAAATAAATACAATCCTTATCAATTTATGATTCATGTACAAATCGTCAGGAAAGGAAGCTGACATACGATATGGCAAACTTTCCGCTGTGGCACCTCTGAACCACTACACAGAAGACAAAAGCTATTAGTAAAAAAGACTGTTTTTCTAGAGATATTGAGTTGCAGAAAGCATTTGCTTAGGTAAATTATAAAGATGCATGTGAAATTCCCTGCTGAAAGTATCAGTCATGCTAATAAAATTATCACATGTACACTTTTTTTCAAGCCGGAAACGCTGATGCGGAAAAGAGATTTTCCCAACAGCGAAGAATCATAATTTTTTCCCGCAAAACTTGGCGTTGGAATGCTCATTTGGCACGCACAAAAACGCCTCGATGATTTCAACTTACAGTTTTCCGCAGATTTTTCAAGTGCAATGGTCATAATCTGCACAATCTGCACAATCTGCGGATTCATATCTGCGAAATCTGCGGATAACATTCACCCACAAATTCTGTGAAAGACCTTAAAAAGAAAGCACTTTTCATATGCCTATTCTGACAGTTTTTGGCGGCCTGGCGCTATTTATTTACGGCATGAAACTGATGAGCGATGGCTTGCATAAAGCCGCCGGCAATCGCATGCGCACCATCCTGCACTTCTTCTCCTCGAACCGCTTTGTGGCCATCCTGTCCGGCACGATCGTTACTGCCGTCATCCAATCCTCGAGTGCCACCACAGTGATGGTAGTCGGTTTCATCAATGCCGGCCTGCTCAACCTGCAACAGTCCATCGGCATTATTTTCGGCGCCAATATCGGTACCACGATCACCGCCCAGATTATTGCTTTCGATATAGGATGGCTGATCATGCCGGCTATTGTTCTTGGCGTGCTGCTTTGCTTCGTCACTCATCCAACTTGGCGTGGCTGGGGCGATACCGTGCTGGGTTTCGGATTACTCTTCTTTGGCATGAGCATCATGAGCACTGAATTGAAAAATCTGGCTGAAAACCCGGATTTCATCTCCTTTTTCCAGACCTTCAATTGCGCCCCGCGCGACGGCAGCCTCCCCATGGGAGCAGTGTTTGGCGCCATTGGCATCGGTATTCTGGTGACGATGATCATCCAGAGCAGTTCTGCATGCAGCGGTATTGTCATTGCCTTGGGTGCCAGCGGTCTGATTGATCTTTATACCGCAGTGGCGCTGATCTTGGGTTCCAATATCGGCACCACGATCACTGCCCAGCTTGCAGCCATCCCGGCCAACCGGATTGCCAAGCAAGCTGCCCTGTCTCACACACTGTTTAATGTCTTTGGGGTAATGATTTGTATAGGGACATTCTGGATCCATCTCGGAGATTCGGAAATGCCGGTTTTCTTTCAGCTGGTGGAGCGCCTGAGCGCTTCCGGCAGTCTGCCGCGGAAGATTGCCAATGCCCATACGATCTTCAATGTCTGTACGACCTTGATCCTGGTTCCCTTTGTACCGCTACTGGCGCATATCTGTGAAAAGATTATTCCGGTGCATACGGCAGAACTCAAATATCAGTATCTCGAACCACATCTTTTGCACACGCCCTCGATTGCGCTGTCGCAGACTATTTCGACTCTGCGCAGAATGCTGGCCAACGCCTGGGTGATGATTGATTGCGCACTCAATACGTATTCTAACAACACGCCGGAAAATCAGAAATTGGCCAGCGATCTGGATGCTCGTGAAGATGAGATCGATGCATTGCAAATAGAAATCACCGATTACCTGTCCCGCCTGATGCAACGAAAATTGCATCCTGCCCAAGCGGATGCGATCCCGCTGCTGATTCACTGCACCAATGACACCGAACGCATCGGTGACCATACAGCCATCATTCTTGATCAGTTCAACCAGATCAAAAAGACCGGCGTAGCACTCAGCGAAACGGCCGAACGCGAATTGGAAGAATTGCATGGCCTACTGGCAAAACAGGCGGAAGTCGCCAATACCCTGCTGATCAAGTTCTCACCTGAAAACTATGCTAAGGCCCGCGAACTGGAAGATAAAATCAACTCCCTGACCGATTCCT
The DNA here is from genome assembly GCA_012799725.1 of Oligosphaeraceae bacterium. Lineage (GTDB taxonomy): Bacteria > Verrucomicrobiota > Lentisphaeria > Oligosphaerales > Oligosphaeraceae > JAAZIY01. The sequence continues at coordinate 6,606 of JAAZKR010000235.1, forward strand.
TCGAAGGCAATCACCTCGAACGCCTCAAAGAAGGAACATGCCTGCCGGTCATCGGTGTCTTTTATATACAACTGCTCGCAGAATTCCAGAAAATTTCTCGGCATCTGGCCAATATCGCCGACCGTTCACAAAAGATTTCCGCGCTGGCATAATTTACTCAGGTACCTGGCAGTCAAGCTCGGCGCCTCGGGTTTTAAAACCGGAGCACCAGCCCATTTTTAACCACAGAATACTTGGCGTGGATGGCGCAAACAGCCCATTTTTCCGTGGAAATCCAGAGAATGCCGGCCAAGTATGGCCGGCCACAGAACATTCACTTTCGCACCGCACGCCAGAGACGACAGGGCTTATAATAGCGCAGTTGGACGCCTATAGTCCATTTTTTCCCTACGGAAAGCTTCCAAGTGGCGCTGATCCGTCAGATCAATCAGAGGAACCACGAAGGTAAGTGACAGAGCCCAAAAGGGTTATATGCTCGATACCGGATTGGCGGCGTATCTGACCAGTTGGCTTACGCCGGAAACGCTGATGAACGGAGCGGCAGCAGGTCGTTTTTGAAAGCTGGTGCTTTGCAGAAATTCTAAAAAGCCATGTCAAGGCCGGAATCACACCGGATTTCACCTATTGCCGCGACAAAGACGATAACGAAATCGATCTGATCATCCAAGCGAAACAGGACGCTCGATCCGATTAAACTCAAAAAGGCGGCCACGGCGAAGAAAGATGATGTGAAATCTTTTTCCAAGATGGCTATCTTCCAACAGCCGGTAGGGATGGGCGCAATAATCAGTTCGTATACAGAACTGCAACTCATTCGCGAAAATATCCGCGCCATTCCCGCGTGGTGTGTATAAAACCGGAGACGAAGCCCTGAGAAAGCTCGCAGCGCAAAGACGCATAAATGTTATCGTTTGTGCATCAAAGCCCAGCTCAGAAAAGACGCATAAATCAGGCAGACCAAAAACGATCGCACGGCAGACCTCATGCGTCCTCATAGGCCTGCCCTTGCATAGAGCTGGAAAGCTTCACAACCAACTGCCTAGTGCCAGCGCCGGCAAACATGTTTACGCTTTTTCCTACTGCGCCTGACTACCCGGGAAGTACACAAGTGGGCGCAGTAGCATGTGTTATTTTTTCAAATCCCAAGAGAAGTTAGGTTGAAGTATGACAAAACAAGGAATCGCAGTTGTTGCAGTTGGCGGTAACGCGTTAATCAAAGATAAATCCCGTCAGACCATTCAGGATCAATATAATTGTGTAAAAGACACAATGGTTCATATCGTGGATATGATTGAAAACGGCTGGAATGTGGTTATCACCCATGGCAACGGCCCCCAAGTCGGTTTTAATTTGCGCCGTTCTGAACTGGCAAAGGCAGTTCTGCATGAAGTCCCACTAGACCACTGCGGTGCAAGCACCCAAGGCACCATCGGGTATATGCTACAAATGGCTTTACACAACGAATTCAAACGCCGTGGACTCAAAAAAGCCGCGATAACAATCGTTACACAGGCAATTGTTGACAAAGACGACCCGGCATTTAAGCATCCTACAAAACCCATCGGAAGTTTCATGGAAGAGCTTGAGGCAAAATCTCGCCAAGCCAAGGACGGCTGGAGCGTTGTGGAAGACGCCGGCCGTGGATGGCGCAGAGTTGTGCCATCACCACGTCCGATCTCAATTGTCGAAGCTGAAGCAATCCATAACCTGATCGATGCAGGCTTTACAGTGGTAGGCGTAGGTGGTGGTGGCATCCCCGTGATTGAGCTTGAGGATGGCTCGCTGACTGGCATCGAAGCTGTGATTGATAAGGATTTTGGTTCTTCATTGCTGGCAAAATTAATTGGTGCGGATTTGTTTGTAATCAGCACCGCAGTCGAAAAGGTAGCTACTGATTTTAATACACCAAACCAAAAGTGGCTGGATCAGATGACCATCGCAGAAGCCAAGCAGTATATTTCAGAGGGACATTTTGCGTCCGGAAGCATGCTCCCAAAGATTCAAGCAAGTATTCAATTCATCGAAAATGGCGGCAAAAAAGCCTTGATTACTGACCCCGAGCATATCAGCGACGCACTGGAAGGAAAAACAGGCACCTGGATCGTCCCTTGATTTTTCAAATATATGAAAACCCGGGTAATCTGCGGAATCTGCGGATCCATATCTGCGCAATCTGCGGATTCATATCTGCGGTATGGCAGAAGCGCTTGGGCTGGCGCCGCAAACCGGACAATTTTGAACCCCCAAGGGAAGTTCAAGGCCGCTTTTGGCAAGCAGGTTGCGATCTGACAACAACGCAGCAGTCGGCCCATCCGCGACAACGGCACCCTGATGCATGACGATGGTTCGCCGGCAGAGATCGAGGATCATATCGAGATCATGTGAGGCGACAATCTTCGTGTGCTTGAAGCCGGAAAGGAGGCTAATCAGCCGACGACGCGCCTGAGGATCAAGGCCGGCACTCGGCTCGTCCAGCACCAGGATATCCGGAGACATTGAAAGGACGGTCGCAATGGCTACAGCCCGCTTCTCGCCGCCTGAAAGCCGATGCGGGGGGCGGCTGCGAAGGTGCAGGGCATTGACGGTATCAAGTGCGCCGTGCACTCGGCTCTCCACGCCATCCGGCGACAAGTGCATATTCAGCGGACCGAAAGCCACGTCCTCTCCCACCGTAGGCATGAAGAGCTGGTCGTTGGGGTCTTGGAAAACAGTCCCCACGCTCCGGCGAATCTGCCGCAGAGTTTCTCGCATAACCGGTATATCACCGACTCGTACCTCTCCCTTGGTGGCCAACAGGCAACCGTTAAGATGGAGCAGCAACGTGCTCTTGCCGGCTCCGTTTTCGCCAACCACACCGACGGACTCGCCATGCTCGATGCGAAACGAAACTCCCCTCAGAGCCGTTGTGCCGTCAGCATAACAGTACTCAAGGTTCTTAACCTCGACTATATGATGGCTCATGCGCTTAGCTCCAGTGCCCATCGGCCCATGCGGGTTGCCAATTGACCATGGCGAACCAGAATCAGGAATGCGGAACTGCCGACTACGAAGAGGCTGTCCGCTATCGACCAGTGAAAGCCCGGCAGAGGACGGAATTTTCCGTCGAATCCGCGCGCCAGCATGGCTGTATGCACACGCACGCCACGATCGTAGGCGCGCAGAAGAAGATTGCCTGCAAGCGAGCCCCAGACGCGAAGCGAAGTGCCGCGTCCATCGGGGGACCGCAGGCTGTGCGCTCGTAACATCCGCGAGGCTTCATCAGCTAGGATAAAGATGAACCGGTACAGCATCAAGAATTGCATGATCAGCAGGCGTGGTACGCCAAGTTTGTCCAACGCTGCACATACGGTCACATACCCAGTACAGGCAAGCAGCAGCAAGACGGCGCTGACAGTGAGTACAAACCGGATCAGGATGGAGACGAATGACATCCATCCACCGCTCACAGCAAGTGGCCCAAGTTGTGCAATGATCTGCCGGTCGATCAGTGGGTTGAAAACAGCAACCAGCACTGCGAATGGGCAGGCTAGCAGCAGATAGCGGGCGATCACCAGCACAGGTACCCGTCCCAGAGCCAGAAGCACGGCTAAGTAAAGGAACAACGGCGTCAGTTCGGCAACCTCGTACTTCCGATATGAAACGACAGTCAGTAGGAACAACACCGTCACAATGAGCTTGGCACGAGGGTCGAGCCGGTGGATTGGTGAAACCCCGGCCGCAAGGCGATCCAGCACATCGATGTCACTGATGGCCGTATCAATCCGTGTCATGGTGTAACAGTGCCCCGACGACGCTGAATCAATCGCAACGACATGCCGATGAGGACTGCCAGGATCAATACTATGCCACCACCCACCACACCGGCTACAGAGGTGCCGGCACTGACCGCCGGCCACGACTCAGCATCCTCCTCAGAATGTTCGATGCCGGTCTCCTGGATTGCCGATGTTTCCGCAAAGTCATAGTCAGGCATGAATGCCGTCTTTTCCTGGAATCTTGCCAGCGTTGCATGTACGCCATCCTCTGGTGCCGCCAGTTCCTCCTTGCCGGTGATTCGGAACATCGCCCACTCGAGACCGTCCGGATGCGTCGAGGCAAACCACGATAACAGCACACCCGTGACTAGGGCAGCTATGGCTAATGCCGTCAGAACCGGCTTCAGTGACATGGAGGGTTCCAGTTTGCGGTCCGCCGACAGCTCCAGCAACTCCGGACGGGCGTGCCATACGAAAGACACCAGGGCAGCAGTTACTATGCCCTCGATGATGCCGATCGCAAGGTGGATCGGTTGCATCAGCAGCAAGAACGTGCCGAAAGGCAATTCCGAGATGCCGGACATGAGCGTCTGCAAAACAACACAGAAAGCGCCGAGTTGCAGACTGAGCACCCCGGAGACTATCGATCCTGTCATAAGCCGCCTATGAGTTGGCGATGCTCCGACTATCTTCTTGAATACCAAGGGATAGACCACAAAGCAGGGCCAAAAGCCCAAATTGAAGACGTTACAGCCCAGCGCCAACAACCCGCCGTCCGCAAAAAACAGCGCTTGTACTGCCAGGATCGAAAACATAACAAGGAAAGCCGCATGAGGCCCGAGAAGAATCGTCAGAATCATACCTCCGCCCAAGTGCCCGCTCGATCCGGTTACAGGAATGGTGACATTGATCATCTGAGCCGCGAAGACAAACGCGCCTACCACACCCATAAGCGGAATCTTGCGTTCAGCTATCTCGGGTTCGATCTTACGCGCCGAGTAAGCCGCCAGCGCTATTGATGCGGCCCACATTGCCCCCCCAACCGGGGGAGAGATCAAAGCATCTGCCATGTGCATGAGAAATCTCCTTGTTTTAGTATGCAACCCTTTGTCTGATGTCCCTATTGTAATACGAAATATAAAAACGTGTTATCGTTGGGCAAAAAAAGAAGCCTTCGCGCCTATCATTCAATGTCCTTGCCGGTTGTCGTCATCGTCAGATCGGTGTGTTTGATGCCCTTGATGGATTTCAGTCGCTTCACAAGTTCAGCGACCTTCTCTGCCTTGCCATTGACGATCACGCACTCGAGGCAGTTGTCGTGGTCAAGATGCACATGCGTGGTCGAGACAATGATCGCCTCAAAATCATGTTGGGTGCTAATCAGATGTTGGGTCAGGGAATGCTCATGGTGGTTGTAGACAAGCACGATGGCTCCGGCCACCACCTTGCCAGCCTGCCATTCCTTTTGTACCAGGCTTTGTCGGATCAAACCCTTCACAGCCTCGGAGCGAGTAGGAAAACCTTCGGCCTGCCACTCGCGGTCAAATTGCTGCAGCAGTTCCCTTCCCAATGACACACTGAACCGTACGGCTCCACTCATAACGCGATGCTCCAATTCCAGAATATTACGAATGCGAAAATCGTAATATAGTTTCCATGCAAGCCAAGTCAAGACCGCAGCTGAAAAATTTTCGGGGTTGTAAATTGGGCAAGTAATGCGACAGTCTTCTGTAGTGCAGCGCATGGGGAAGGGAGAATTGCATGGACGTATGGAGTCAATACTCCTTACTTAGACCGCAGCCAAAAAGATATGGCTGGCGGATAGAAAAGCATTTCGAGGCGGACTTGTGATAACACAGCCGCTCGGCTCACGGCATCTCCAACTAGTCACAATCACAAGGCCGTCAATTGATTCGCCGCAGACGCAAGCAGCAGCATTACTCTATGCTATATACTTCCAACCAGCAACAGCTTTTCCTCCATGCCTCTGTAAGATTTTTCTTTTTCCGGAACCCCTGGAAAATCATGGCGATTCTTAATCCTGAAATCCGTGTACACCTGTATAATCTGCGTAATCTGCGGATAAAATGCTGCTTGAATGCTTTGGGACGGAGTTAGCTGTTTTTGGGAACCGTGCTCTGTAATCTATGGGACGGCTGTGCTTTTTTTGCGGCTTAAATTGTCTTGCACTTGACAAACAGGAATATCAAACTATTTTTTGTTTTGTTTAGGCTTCTTAGCAAAAATCGGGTTGAAGGAACTGGATTTTTGTCAATTCAGCCGAACCGTTCATGGTTAATTTTGCCAACTGAAATATTTAACAAGAGGTCTTTGTGATGCAGAACAAAAAAA
>JAAZKR010000236.1 GCA_012799725.1 Oligosphaeraceae bacterium
ATCCACCATTTCACCCATCGCAATGCCTCCGACGCAGAAGAGCCAAAAAAACATCAAAGCTTTTTTTAGTTTCATCCTCTTACCTCCTTAACACAACCGGCAAATGCATACATTTTTTCCGTTTCTTATATGTAATATAAGCATGTGTTATTTCTTTGTCAAGCTGTTGTTTGTATTTTTTATGGACAAGGGACAGGGACAGGAATGGACAGAATAAAATGGACAATGGGCGAAGGACATGGACAAGCAATCCGTCCGTGTCCCGTCCGTGTTTAGTCCGTGTTAGGTTGCGGGTGATCAGTCCGCGCCAAGAATATTATCTTCTAACGTATCAAGGCAGCTGCTTAGGGGTCGTATCTCTGAGTATAAGTTTTGTATCCATAATGATGCGAACGGAGGAATCGAAGGTATTGTCCTTCTGGACAAGCAGGCGGCGGACGGCTTCTCGCCCCATGCGTTCCAACGGCCATGCAACCGTGCTTAACTGAAGCGGTTTTTGCATGGTATAAAGAGGGAGGTCGCCTGCCCCGATAATAGCTACTTGATCGGGGATGGCGATTTTTCGAGCGGTCAAGAAGTCGATGACATCTCTTGCAACTGCATCCGTATCGCAGATGATGCCGGTTTTCGATTCAATATCACACAACTCGAACAGCTGCCTCCAATATTCTTTCGGATAATCGCCTTTTTCTCCGATAGTGAATGAAAGTTTGTGGTAACGTGCATTTGCATAGCCGGAAGCGCTGATCGCATTTTTTATTCCGCGTTCCACCGCAATTTGAAGCATGTTGAAAGGGAATTTTGGCGAAACCCCAGTATGAATGATGTTGTCATAGCCATGATCCAGCAGAAAAGCGGCCGCATTTTCACTGCCTGTTTCATAATCAGGAGAAACGGAGTCACATTGAAACTGGCAGAAAAAAGAGCCAATCATGACGACAGGAATTCCCTTGTCGATCATTTCCGATAAGCGCAGATTGAGTTCCATCGAGCCGAAAGGATAACCGAGAATTGCATCGAATTTTCTGCTTTTGAGTTCCTTGGTCAAAATCCGCTTTTCTTCGGACAAAGTAAGTCCCGTAGCGATGCAATGCAGCCGAATATCCCTGGCTCGGCATTCGGCCTCGATACCCGAATGCAGTCTTTTGAAATATGGCGTATCCAAGTTGTAATAGATAGCGACAATATTCTTGATTTGTGATGGAACCATTGGAAAATGAGGGCGGACAAATGAGCCTGAACCGACCTTTCTGATGATATACCCTTCCTGAGCCAGCTCCCGCAGCGCCCGTGAAACGGTCGGATAACTTAAATTCCCCTTTTCGATGAATTCCTTTTCACTTTCCAGCTTTTCCCCGGGAAGATAAATTCCCGCGAGAATTGCCCCCTGTACCAGTTCCTTCAACTGCTGATACAGCGGCTTGGCATTCGGTGTTTTCCAAAGTACATTTAAATCGATCTTCATGGCACATCCTAAATGGTAAAACAATCCGCTTATTCTATCATCTTTCCGGCAAAATTCAACTCGATATTCCCAAGAATTTTTTAACCACGAAATACACGAACAGGCTTGGCGTGGGCTCCGCCCACAACCCATTTTTTAACAACGAAAAGACACGAAAAGACACGAAAATTTTATAGGGGTTGTTGCTTTGAGTGATGGGATTGCACGCGAATTTGTGATCTGGCCTATTGGTTTCTCCGACTGATCGGTCGGATCGGTTGGATCGGTCGGAAAAATCTTTCACAAAAAGAAGAAATCGAGTAGCACGAAAAGGCTAAAAATGCTTGACAAGGAAAAATGGCGTGCTTATATTACATATAAGAAAATCAAAAAATATATGCACTTGCCGGTTCTTTAAGCAAGCGATAAACTGAGGCACAAACACAATGACGAAAAGCAGCATCATGAGACAGCGTGCAGAGGAATTTTCCAGCCTGATTGAAGAAAAGGCGATGGATGAGGAACACCTGGTCCGAATCGTGCTGAACTTTGATGACCTGACTCCAGCTGATGAAAAAACAGGGATTCCAAGCGATTTGCAGAAACATATTCCGGGGCATCTTTTGTTTCCTTATGAGGACGCAGGTATGGCTACCGGTGCCTATCTTGCCGCGACAAGTCTTCATTTCCGGCTCGAGGAATCGCCGGATGCCCTGCGCCGTGCGAAAAAGGCTTTTCATGCCATCTGCCATATTTATGAACTGGGGAAGAGGGGATGCTGTGAAGGTTTTTTCCCGAAGCCGTATGGTGGAAAGTTTAGCACCCACACTTCGCGGGATCAATACCTTTTCGCCATGTCCGGACTTTTTGAATATTACCAGATCGCTTCAAAGTCTGAACAAGAGAAAATTCAGCACATGCTGGCAAAAATGGCGGAGCACTGGCGAACGATCAATTACTCTCTCAGTTATTTTTCACTTAAGAAACAATGCCAACTTCGCGACTACATTGCCCCTATGTTTCTCGGGATCGCCTGCCTGCCAAGCCGCCTCGAGGACTCCCCGGAATGCACAAAGGAAACCGAACGCCTTATCTTCAGTGAAAAACTCGGGGAAAAAGCAGTGGACACCCTGACTGCGCGATTTCGGCGCGGCGAAACCTACGATGGCGCCTGTTATTTTCGTCAGAATGAAAATCCGCTGATGATGAAATCTCTGGCGATGGAGCATTTGTGGAATGCAATGCCCGCACACCGGGACCTTTGTCGAGTAACCTTGGAAAATCTGGTGTCCGACGAGCTGTTCCTCGAACTTTCCACGCAAGACGGCTTGAATTATTACATCATGCGTTATAACCCGGATGCGGACTCCTTGGAACTCACTCCGCCAGGCAGAATTCCTGAGCTGACAAACCCG
>JAAZKR010000237.1 GCA_012799725.1 Oligosphaeraceae bacterium
AGCCTCCGCGATCTTCTCCCTTTCGCTGACAAGACTGCCATGGTTGTGTTCCCACTGGCAGGTCAAAGCGGACATCCCCCGGCACTGGCGAGACTCTATCTGCTGCAAGATTATCCGGGAAAAAGTTCCCGCGACCGATTCACTTTCACTACCGTCATACCGGAAAATTGCGCTATCCTCCTGGCAGGTGTCCCAGAAACTTCAGGCGAACAAATCGAGGGGGATTCCTGGCAGCTGGCTGCAAGGCTTGCGCAAGCTGCAATTCACGAACCGGATTTGCGCCTGACGTTGGGGGCGGCCTGGGTCTGCACAGGAGCAGTCGATGTTCGAGGCGCAGTAACACAAGTCCAGCTTGGCAATAAGCCAGAGTTGACACGACGAAGCAACCGGCGCTGGTTGCTGCCGGAAGACGAAAACTTTGCAGACTGGAGCCGTGCTGCCGAGCCGGGGGCAAATGGATTCGCGGTGCGAAATCTCGCTGAAGCGCTGACCTATGTGCGCGAATGCGGAATTGTACCGCATCAATTTGTATTCCCGGAAGATGTCGATGAGTTGCATGTGCTGCTCGGCAATGCGCTTCCGCCGGTATTGGCGGTGTGCATGCAGATTTTTCCAAAACGGCTCTGTTTGTGGTATTCGGAAAAAACCCGTCCACATGCAGAGGTTTTGGAAAAGGTGCTCGATGCTCTGTCAAAAGTGGAATTGCACGCTGTCCCATCCGACAATATGGCCGTAGTCGAGGTGCGCATGCGGGAACGCCTGCTGGAAAGTGACGGCTGCTTCCGCCTAGTGAATATCACCGGTGGCAACCGCATGATGGGCTTTGCTGCCATGCTGGCCGCACGCCACTGCCGGATCAGCCTGGTCTATCGGGATATCGATGCACAGGATGAACAGCTCGAAATGATCGACTTTACCAATGATCCGAATCTGCTGCCCAGAAATGGGAAAATCCTGGGAAACAACTGCCCCGAAAAATGGAGAAAGAAGATCAACTGGAAAAAACTCTATGACCGTCAGACACAACCGAAACCGGGAACGGCCCCCACCCCGGAATGGCTACGGGAAATCCTCTGGAAAACTGATGGTCAGAACTCATGATATGAACTTTTGTCCACGGAAAGCACGGAAAGCGCGGAAATTTTAGGGTTGTTGCTTTGATGGATGGGATTGCTCCGCCGAAGCAACCAAATTTTTCGTGCCTTTTCGTGTTTTTTCGTTGTTAAAAATGGTTTTTTCCGGAAAAAGTTGTTTGTTTGTCCTTATATGTATCAAGCGGAACACACATGTTAGTACAGGAGAAAAAAATGGAAATTCTGGTGACGACACTTGGCAAGGCCCGCAAAGATGATGGTGGGCGCTATAACACCCTGAACTACCGCTTCGAGGATGGTTTTGAATTCGCCAGCTCCTTTTTCATGCAGGCACTGCTGGAATACCGAAAACATATTCAGCGCAAACCCGATCTGGTACTGGTGCTGGGCACTGCCTCATCAATGTGGGACGCGCTGCTCGAACAGACCAACCTTGATGACTTGGACCTGGTGGAAACACTATTGCAGGAAAACAAAGCAGGTGCCGTATCAACCACTACGCTTGAACGCCTCAGCAGTACCCTGAGCGATCCATTTGGCGTGAAGATCAAATGTGTCTTGATCCCAGCAGGAAGAAATAACCTCGAACAGGCGGAAATCCTGCGGGTCATCGCAGAGCAGGTGCCTGAAAAAGCGACCGTTTGTTTCGATGTGACGCACGGATATCGCACACTGCCATTGCTGGAATTGCTTTCAATATTCTATCTGATCCAGACCCGCAATGCTACAATCAACGAAATCTTCTATGGTGCCGCAGATATGCGCAATGATGAAAATCCACCAGTCGCACCCGTGATCAGACTCGACTTTGTCAAAGACATGCTGGAGTGGCTGACTAGGCTGCCCTTGGCAGAGGAAACTGGCCGATATGACCAGCTCGCTGCTATGTTTGCCCAGGAAAGACCGGAATTGGCTGAAGCCCTGAAACAACACAGCGTGCAGTTACGGACAAACCAGACCGTGTCTGCGCACAAAAGCGCCGTCAAGATCGTTGCGTTGCTGGACAAGCCTTTTGATGACCCCAGCGCTGAACTCTACCGACCGATTCTGCAACGCAAATTCAACTGGAGCCGCGGCGTTGACCTGGCTGAATGGCAAATTCTGTCCGCCAAGGCGGCTGTGCGTGCCGGCGATCTGCTGCGGGCAACGATCTTGCTGCGGGAAGCACGTATTTCTTTGGCTCTACCGCCAGATAAACAAACTAAGTCGAAAGAACGCGAACAAGCCAACAAAAATCTCAACAAAGAAACTGATGCGGACGACGAATTGCTGTTGGCGCTGCGCAATTGCCTAGCCCATGCCGACCGGCCAAAAAATAAACAGATTCGGGATTTGCTGCAGGATGAACAGGCGTTGGCCAAAAAACTGAATAGAATCGCTGATAAACTGTATCAACAGCGCAAAGATTCATAATGTCAGGCAAAACGCTCAAACGTCATCAATACCGACTGTTGCTTCAAGTCAAGCAAGAACCCCCGAAAAGTTGTCTCCCCCTTGGCGCTCTTGGTGCCTTGGCGGTTCAATAAAGAATAACCAACCGTCAGGTCAACGCGCCAGGTCGAACAACAGCCTAAAAAGGTATCAGCATGCCGACACTTTACATCAATGGACAGGACGTGGAAGCCCGCTTGGATGATCGCCGAGTAGCCTTGAATCATTTTGATTATACCAAAGATGATATCAAGTCGTCAACGGTTCCTCTTTTTGATATAGAACGGGTTGTGCTCATCGGATATCCGAAAATCACTATGCAGCTCCAGCATCATTTTATTTATCACGGAATCCCTGTGTTTTTTCTGTCACCGCATGGGCGCTGGGTGAGTTCCATGCTGCCCAATACCAATGGGAGCGCTTTCCGGCGCCTGCGCCAATATGACGCCGCCCGCAATGATCACCAAGCACTAATTGCGGCAAAACAGCTGATTTATGCTAAAATCCGCAATATGCGGCGGGTTTTACAGCGCTTGGCCGCCAATCGTGAACAATCTGCGGAGCCAGTTCAACAGGACGCATGTAACTCCCTCTTGGAATACTCTCGCAAGGTGCATGATGCAGAAACCCTGCCCTCCGTCCGTGGCATAGAAGGCATTGCCAGCGCCGTCTATTTTCGACGGTTGGCCGCCTTTTTCCCTGAGGAACTGCCCTTCGTCAGCAGAAACCGACGTCCACCGCGTGATGCCGCAAATGCTATCTTATCATGGACTTATGCCATCGTTATGGCAGAGATCGATGCAGCGGTGCGTTGTGCCGGGCTCGATCCCTGCCTGGGCTTTTTGCATGAAATCAGCTATGGGCGCCCTTCACTGTCATTAGACCTTCTTGAGCCGCTCCGGGCACCTCTGGGAGACCTGCTTGCTCTGAATCTGCTGAATCATAAGCTGCTTCGAAAAGAACACTTCGAAAACAATCCGGAGGATGGCGGGGTGTATCTGAAAAAAGAGAGCCGCAAGATTTTCTTTACGGAATATGAACTGTATATGGAGCGTTTTTTTGCGGAAAGCAAAGGTGGCTCCCGGGTAACTTTTCGCCGCGTGATCCGAAACATGGTCAATGCTGTCTGTGAAATGATAGAAGCTGGTAAAGAACCAAAATTCTTTCTTATGCCGTGATGGAAGAAACTGAACAATGGGACAAGCCGGTAGAATGGTTTAATCGCTACTATCCGGCTGCCGAAGAGGAAGAGAATCCAGCTGATAAGGAATATCGTTATATGCTCAGACTGGTTGCCTACGATATTGCTAATCCCAATCGGCTTCGAAAAGTCGCAAAGACCTGTGAACTATACGGAATACGTGTCGAAAAAAGTGTCTTCGAATGTGACCTGAAACAAGAAATGTTCGAAAAGTTCTGGCTGGAGCTGATGGACATCGTCGATGAAGAAGAAGATTGCATCATCGCTTACAAAATCTGCAAATCCTGTATACAGGATGTCGAATTGCTCGGACTGATTACACGCCCCAAAAAAGTACTCTGTTACTTTGTAGGATGAATTAACTGACAAGTCATTAAACCTAAAAAAAGTAGTCAAAGCTGGGGTTTAGTTCTATGACTTTATTCTCAAGTGGTTGCAAGATTTATGCTGTTCACCGTGTTGGTGAACAGGACGTTTTCCGCACAGCTGTTGCTCGATTTCTTCTTGTTTATGAAAGACTTTGCCGGCAACTTTTCTTTAATTCGTTGTCATACAAGCTCTTTCGAGATAGCTTCATTGCAGCTTCCTCACTGGCCGATACGGCAAATTCATCATGAAGCGACACCTTCCAGGCCTGATTTTAGAGGGTGATCCTGTCTCGGGTTATGCATGGCGTAGCCCTGGAGGCTCAGGCTCCGAATGATCAGAATGATCCGATTTTGACGCCTTCCGGCGCGTCATGAAAATGGGAGAAGGTTCTGATTGACGGACAAGGGGAAAAAGTTAACTGTTTTTTTAGGTTAAACTACCAAGTAAAGGGAAAATGGCAAAGCAAAAATTCCCTGCCAAGTACGACATAAGCTGTAAGTCAGCTAAAAAAAGAAATCAGGCCGAGCAGCCTGACTCATCTGCAGCACCTGCAAGTTGTCCGCACCTTTCAGTATTTCTGTGGAAAAAATGGTTTGCATTCGCTAACTCACTTGTGCTGTTGGCGGCGGAATTTTCCGACAGGATTATTGCTTGAATGCCGCCGACCCTTGACAGTCAATTACTTATGAAGAAAAACACATGAATTTCAGCGCTAATCATAAAACAAATTCGCTGCAAATATGGCCAGCCGCCGAACATGGTAGATATTTCACTAATAGACAATATATTACAATATCAACAGTCCAAATACGGACTGAAGCCGAAAGGCGATTATGACTTCTCGTTGATAATCAAAACATCGCACGTTCCGAAAAGTCCAAATACGGACTGAAGCCGAAAGGCGATTATGACCCACTTCTCCACAAAGCTCAACCGGGCCAGCGCGATTTTTGTCCAAATACGGACTGAAGCCGAAAGGCGAT
>JAAZKR010000238.1 GCA_012799725.1 Oligosphaeraceae bacterium
CCATTCCGTCCACGATGTCCATTCTTGTCCATGTCCATGAAAATGAATGAAAACACCCGGTTGAACTCTCCAGCAATTACCCAGCGCTGTCATATTGCCAGCGGCATCAGGTAATGTATTGCAGGCAGAAGGTTTTTGCCAAACTTGAATCAATTTTTTTACCGTCTCGCTCCATACTTTTCCCTTGTAGACGTCAAAAAAGAACAATTTTTAAACAATTTTTTTTCAGTTTGCTACTTGAAATACTTATTATTATGATGTATAATATATTTCAAATCGAAATAAAATACAAAAAAAGGAACAATTAAGGTACAACTTATGGCGCGGTTGCAAAAAAGTCGAAAATCCGCTGGAACTCTTTTGGAAGAGGATTTGCGGCGGGAGATTTTCACCAAGCGGCTGAGTGACGGACAGGCGATTACGCCGGAGTTGGAGCTGGCACGGCGCTATCGGATCAGTCGGAATACGGTACGCAAGACCATTGATAAATTGGTAGCCAGCGGATTGTTGTACCGTCAGCAGGGCAGCGGGACTTTTGTTGCCCAAGGGGCTTCCGGATCCGGGACAGCACGTCCCGTTTATCAGGAATATAATGCTCGCCAAGTGGTTTTTCTGTCTCTGGAGACGGTTTTATCGGAGACATCGTTTCGATCAGAAGCAACCTTTGATCCGATTTTTCGTGGTTTGAACAAGGTTTTGCAACCGCTTGGGTACAACTTGCTGCTGGCTCATGTTGGGCTGGACTGGACGCCGCCTCCCTGTCTGGTGCAGAAAGATGTCAGCGGAGTGATTTTTCATGGGCGTATTGATGTTGGGTTCTGGCAGCAGCACATTCGTCCTTTTCCAAATGTCGGTTTGCAGTATGTCAATCCGGATTTGAACTGCAGCTGGGTGAAGATCGATAATTTCAGCCGCAGTTATCAGGCATTGAAATATTTGCACGAGCTTGGGCATGAGCGGATTGGTTTTGTCAGCAACGAGTCGGAGATGCCTATACCCCAGGAGCGCTATGCTGGATATCTTCAGGGATTGAAGATGCTGGGATTGCCCTTTGATCCGGCCTGGGCAATCAACTGGCAACGTCCAATGCATCAGGGAGTTCTTCCCATCGAGGAAATAATGCCGGATTACCGGCCTTATCTTGAAAAAGCCTTTGCCGGAAAGCAGTTTCCCAGCGCCTTGATCTGTTTGGACAACTGGCGTGCAAGTTGCACCATAGAGGCTTTGCTGGCGATGGGGTTTAAGGTGCCTGAAGATGTCAGTCTGATCGGCGGTCAGAATGTCCCCGACTGGCCAGGTGGCTTTGCTGTCCGTCGTCCGGAATTGGAGTTTACCCGGTTTTGTGATCGTCTGGAAGACATTTGCGCTGTAGCCGCCAAACAACTGGTGGAGTTATTTGCCGGGCAACCGGATTGCATCGGCAATACGATCATGCTTCGTCCGGAGCTGATCATCGGGAAAAGCACTTGTCCATGCCAGGTGCGTTGATTGACAGATAAAAAACGTTTACGCAAAAAAGGAGGAACAGATGAATTCAAACAAGCATGTGGTGCAAAAGGGAATGTCTAAGGATTTCGTACGGTCTCTGTTCACGTTGATAGAACTGTTGGTAGTCATCGCCATCATTGCAATTTTGGCAAGTATCTTGCTGCCCGCTTTGGCACGGGCACGTGCCAAAGCTCAAAGTACGGCTTGCATCAACAATCTCAAGCAGCTGGGCATGATCAGTGCCATGTACATCGATGATAATGATGATTACTTTGAGCCATGCCGCAGGCATGACTGGTTGTGGTGGACTAATTTGTTTTACACCTATTTGCCGACGACAGGCCGCGACAAGCTGTTTCAGTGTCCGGCGGAGCCCCGTCTGGACACTGCCAGAAGCAATTATGGTCATACCCGCCATACCTATACACTTGGAGGCGATGGATCACGGGAAACGACCTACCGGAAAGTATACAAGGTCAAACGGCTGTCGGAGCGTCCACTGATCGTTGACCGATACAAGGAGTCGGATCCATATCCCTGGTTCGACATTTGGACCATGATCCAGCTGTGGACGATACAACGTCACAATGGAAAAGTAGGCTGCCTTTTTGCCGCTGGGAATGCGGCAATCGTTGATGCGCAGAACTGGACGACAAATCAGCTGCGATATGATGTGGATACTTTCTGAATAAGGATACTTTTTGATGAAAAACAGTTTTTTTCTTTTCATCGTTTTTTTACCTGCGTTGTGCAAAGCGGCAGAGCTGCCACTGAAGATTCTAAGTGTCAAAGCATATGCCCTGTATTGGCCAGGGCAGACAATCAAGGACGAAGAACGCAAAGTCGACCGGCTTGATTTCTATGAATTGGAAAAACTGGCCGAACAAAATTCCCCCGCAGTTCTGACCGACGGTGATTTTTCCTGGAAGTCGTCTTGGAAAACTTATTTTTGGAGTGAGCAGCCCAAACGTGTGGAGATCATCGCGGATCTGGGTGGGGTGCATCAACTGGAACGCTTGGAAATCTGGCAGGGCGGCACCCAGCAAAAAGGGAATTTGATTGAGAAAATCACGGTATGGGGCGCCCGTTCACTTGTGCACGCTGATCCTTGGGACAGCAGCCGGAGTTTGGATCAGACAGAGCTTCAGGCACCTGTTCACCAGAACGCATATCCAATCCGTTTTCCAATGGATGCAAGCTACCGTTATCTGAAGATCGTCTGCAGTTCTCAAATCAGTGCTATGATGGTGCTCAGTGAGATCAAAGCTTTTGGCAGAAAAGAGGAAGTTGCCCCGGCAGAAAATCCGCTTCCGGAAACTGCTTTTCGCTTCGAGCTTGAAAACCTGCCAGGCACCTGTTCGCTTTCGAGTCCGGGGCTGTCCGGAGAAAAAGGCTGCTTCATTACCGGCAAACATCAGCTGAAACTGAAACTGCCCGCAGAGGTTAAGCTGCCGCTGTATTCCTTTATGCGTTATTTAGACAACGGAGAGAGAACCATAGAATGGAAAATCAATGATCAAGTACTGACGATGCCGGTCACCGGAGATCAATGGCGCTGGGTTGCCGGTCCGGTTATAGATCAGCATGATCTGCAGATGGTCTGGCGCTGTGCCGGAAAGGTATGCGGCATGTGTGACAGCATGGTCATTTGCAGTGATCCGAATCTGTTCAACAATCAGGCACCCGACCTTGGGCAGCTGAAGCAAATTCCGGAATTGACCCCGCCACTGTCATTTGCAGAAAAATTGCTGCGGGAGCAACCGGAAATTGACGCCGCAGAATTCGGGCGCAAGGTTGCGCGGCATTATGGATATCCAGCAACCGCTCCCCGGAAAGTCATTGATGAGAACAACAACATCCTCTTTCGGGGCAAACCCTTTTTCCAGCTTGGCTTTTATCACGTTCCGCCGACGGATGGGCGCTTGCAGGATACTCCGGTCAATACCTATATTTCCGGTCAAAGTGAAGGGCATTCCCATGCGCTTGTCATCTCGCATTTGTCTGCTTTGCGGGCCTACGAGGTCATTGCACAACGTTTGAAAAGCATTGACCATTCACAAGTTGTCATGCATTATCTGGTCGATGAACCCGATGGGCAGATTGGCATAACCTTGCGAGATATTGAACTGCTCAATGGATTGATCAAAGCAATTTGTCCGGAAAATGCAACTTTTTTGAACTTTGCTGCCAATTCCACGATGCACAAGGCATTTACGATCACCGATGTCATTGGCTTGGATCATTATCCGATACCCTATGGGCGTATTGTTGATATTGGCTATACCATGGATGCCATGCGCTATTTCTCAGGGAATCGTCCCGTTGTTTTTGTGCCGCAGGCATTTTCCTGGGAGGGATATGGGCGCAAGGATGGGCGTTGGCCGACCCCTGATGAGTTGTCTGCAATGACCTTGATGGGACTCGTGCATGGCGCAAAAGGACTCATGTTCTATGAATTTCCGGCGCCCAGAATGGACAGCAAGACATCTATTCGAGAGATCAATCCGCCACTCTGGACTCGTCTTGAAAAACTACTGGAAACAGTTGATCAAATGATTCCGGGGTTGCTTGGACCGGAATTGGTTTCCCCATGGCAGAAGACGGGTGTGGAGGAAAAGCAGCAGCCGGAATTCCGCCTGCTGGTGAATGAATCGCGCAGTGAAGCCTGGCTGCTGGCAGTCAATCCGTGGGACAGTTCAACCGGATGCATGCTGGAGATTGATGAAGAAGTTTTGCCACTGCCTTCTTTTCATGAACTTGAAAATCATGGCGCAAGTTTACAACAGCATGGCAATCGGCTGGAGTGGACTTTTTCTCCTTTTGCCACTGCTGTGTACCGGGTGGAAAGTAAGTCCTTGCAACGGCTGGCTGCAATCAGCCGGGAACAGTTGCTGGCTCAATTGGGAAAAAAGTTCAGTGCAGAGCAACGCCAGCAGGCCGCCACGGTCAAAATTCAAGCTGGCGTGACACTTGACTGGCAGATGGCAACCGACCTTCTTGACTCATGGAAATCAATCAACCGTCCCGACAAAGTTCGAATTGCGGCCAATGAACAGGGGATGCATTTTCAAAGTACGCTTCGTTTCCCGGTTGGCCACCGTTCGGTGTTCCAAAAACGTGATGATGATGTTTGGCGCGATCCAGGGGTTGAGCTTTTTATAGGGGTTCCTGGGCAAACCAGATATGTTCATCTGATGGTCAATACCCGCAATGTCCAGGCAGACTGGAAGTTTGATCATAGTTTGCCTACGCCGGTCGATAAAAACGTGAATTTCAATTGGCAAAGCAATGTGGATAGTTCTGGCGGTGAACTGGTCGATTTTGAGATTTTTATTTCGTGGACGGAATTGCAAAAGATGCTGCAGCAGTCTGAAATCCGTTCTTTTGCTTTCAATATATCATCGACCAGTTTACTGTTGGATTGGGCCGGGCTGAGCGGTTCAGGATTCCATGCTCCAGTCAGTTTCGGGATAATCAACCTGGAATAAGGGCAAATATCATGGCACGGAGGAATACCGGGTTGATTTATACTTTCGATCCTTATGATCACCGCCCTTGGCAGGAATGTGTTCGCCGCATGTACCAGGACGGGGTGCGCACATTTTCATATCTGCTGCCCCTGCCGCTGGCATGGCGTGAAGACGGCTCTTTCGACTTTTCCCTTCTAGATGAACTCGAAGAAGAACTTGTCGCCTTGGCACCTGATGCGGTCTTCCTACCGCGCATTTTCATGACAGCGCCGTATTGGTGGAGTGAGCGATATCCGGAAGAGCTTATGCAGTTCACCGGAACCGTTCCAAGGATTCCGCGTTTTCCCAATGAAAACCAGAAACTCTGGAAATATGAAACTAAAATGTACCACGCGGTTGACAACGCCTCGATGGCGTCGGAAGTCTGGTGGCGTGATGCCGGACGCGCTCTTCATGCTTACCTTGAACATACAAGTGAACGTCGTTTCCCCCTCGTCGGCGCAATGCCCGTTTACGGCACCTGCGGCGAATGGGGACAATTCGGCAGCTACTGCGAAGGTTTTTTCGGAAATGACGATTCCTCCGCACCGATGACAAAAAAATTCCGGCATTTCCTATCCCGCCGCTACGGTTCCGACGACGCTTTGCGCAAAGCCTGGCGCGACCCACAGGTCACATTGAAAACAGCAGAAGTTCCCTCGAAGCTTGAACGCATGGCGACCGAAAAAGGAGCTTTCCGGAGTCCTGCTTTCTATCGGAAATCCCTCGATTACTTTGCGGCATTTTCGGAGGTCAAGGCAGAAGCGATCAATGGTTTCTGCGCCATTGTCAAAGCGATAAATCCCAACCTGCTTACAGGTACTTTCGGGGGTGCCATGATGCAAGTCGGCTCCTCTGCCTATACCCTGCATGCAGGGGAAAATCAAGGAATTCTGAAGCAACTCCTTGAAAAGGCACCGCATTTGGATTTCCTTTCAACTCCAAATGTTTATTTTTCAAGAATGAAAGGGATCTTTTCGCAGGCAGCAGCGGAAACTATAGCGAGACGTAAACGTTTTATTGCTGAATGTGATGTGAGAACCGCGCTTGATCATGGCATCTATGCCCCTACGGCGGAGCAATCACGTAATCAATTTGCAATGGAATTGGGCTACAATCTCTGCAACGGTTCCGGCGAGGCATGGCTGTATGATTTCGGACATGGCTGGTACGCCGAGGAGGAAATCCGCAGCCTTATTCGCACGACAGTTGAAAATTGGAACAAAATCCCACGTGGCTCGATAGGGAAAGAACAGCGCCGCGACATCGCTTTCGTAGTTTCGCCGGAAAGCTTGTCCCTTTCCGAGGGCACAGTTGGCTTTTACAGAATGGCAAATGAGATGCTCTATTCTGCTCTGCCACGTTCTGGATGCTGCTTCAATATCATGACCATTGATGAGCTGATGCACCTTCCTCCGCATAAGCTTTATGTTTTCCGCGACCTCTTCTTTATTCATGATAATAAAATCAAAGAACTGCGTGCTTTTCTGGAACGGCATCACGCTTCAGCAGTCTGGCTCGGCGGTGCCGGATGCATCACCCCCGACTGCGTGGATTTTGATAGAAGCAGGCAACTCACAACATTCCGGTTGCAACATGTACCGGAATTGACAGCACCGGTCTCACTTACATTGACCAATGCGGATGACCCGCTGCTTACAGGCAGAAAACTACCGCAAGCGCTCGCAAAGGTTGAAAAATTCGATATATTGATGTCACCGGTTCTTTTTGCCACTGAAGTGCAAAAAGAGCAAACGCTCGGACTGATCGAATCGCTGGACCTGCCCGGCCTCGTCATACGACGAGACCCTGAAAGAAAACGCCTTGATGTATGGAGCGCCACAGCACAACTCGATGCACAGCTCATAAGAAATCTGGCCGAAGAATCCGGAATAAGCCCGATCATTTCAAGCAATGTTCCTGTCAGCTGCTATGGCTCCAGAGCGCTTTTTGTCATCCGGTTTGACCAGGCGGGAACCGGACGCATGCCCTTCCCCGTCAAAGACGTGTGGACTGAACGCGAGTACCTGGACGGAATCTTTGCCGGAGAAACCGGAGAATGCTTCCTGATGCATCAAGTTTACAAAAAACCGCCATTCTAGTTGAATTGATTCAGTATTTAGGCATCGATAGCTTCGTTGGTTAGTAGGCTTCCAAGTTTTCTCAATAACATCAAAAAGGGGATAGCATGAAGATTGTATCAGTTAAAAAAGTATATGCCAATGGCAAACACAACGCATTTACCGGGCTGGGATACGTTAACGGAAGATATGTTTTAGCGTTCAGACAATCCGATGGGCATGGTGATGCCAGCGGTAAAATATTATTGCTGGAAAGCGGCGATGGAAAACATTGGACTGAACATCGAAGTATTTCCCTCCCGGAAAAAGATGGAATTTCCTTTGATTTCCGCGATTCATATTTTCTTTCCGAACAGAATCGCCTTTTATTCTATCATTTTTTCACACCGGTACAAAATGGGAAGCGGCTGCCATCCGTTTCACAAGTGATGAGTTCCACCGACGGCAGAAGCTGGAGCGCCCCTACGAAACATGAGAGCATTTTATGGCATCCGGTGTATGCGTTTGGGAAATACTATACGGCAGGGTACTTTCATAACGGGAACGAAGATCAATGCGATTTGTTCTCTTCCGCAAATGGCATCAATTGGGAAAAAGTCGCCAGAATTGCCAAGGGCAGTGAAACCGCCATATATCCATGGAAAGACGGCACCCTGCTGGCATTTGTCCGGACTGAAATACCTCCATACTTTTTTGAAATCTTCCAGAGCACTCCTCCATTTACTGACTGGAAGCGCCTTGGCACTGTCCCTAAAATCATTCAAGCACCTCATGTATTCACGGCTGGTTCACAAGTTTTCCTGTCTGGACGTGAACGCCCGGATTATATGAAAGCCGAAGGTTTTGGGCTTCACCGTACAAAGATATGGAAAGTCGGCGCAGATGCGTCTATCGAAGAAGTCCTCGAATTGCCAAGTGCCGGTGACAACGCTTACACGGGAACCGTTGTCAACCCCGATGGCACGGTATTGATGAGTTACTATTCACAGCATGAAACAGGCGATTCGGAGATATGGCGCGATGTTGCTGCGGCAGATATATTTATTGCGCACTTGAAAGTCGACTGACCGAAACACTCCGGCCTAAATGTGCTCTGAACTAAAGCTTTGTTCTCCGACCTGATCGACTGATTAGTCGGAGAAACTAACTAGTACGAAAGTTTTTATAGAGGTTGTTGTTTCGACGGATGAGCCTGCTCTGGTGAAATTCTTGCATGCCAAGACCGGCTTTACGCAATCGTGCCGGAGGCGTGGCACCATGAGTAACCCCGTGTAAAAGGACTCGAAAGGTGGTTTGGGTTCATCTGCATAAACCACCATAATGGTGTTTTTAATGCCCATTGCAGCAGCCGCTTCTGCCGGAGATGCATGCGATTCCCCCGGACATTGGTATGGGCTGTTGTTGTAACAACCTGCCTTGTGACACTACAACCAGATGGCATCAGATACATGTTGTGTCATCAAATTCGCCTTTGCTCATAATCCACAAATCGGATCGTTGACTGTTTCCGGGATGAAGAAAGATTGTGTCAGGGCTTCGGCATATTGGACGCCGATTTTGCTGCCATGAAAGCGTGCTCTGGCTTCCATTCTGGCAAATTCCTCACTAAGGTGTTCCTGACCGGTTTTGAAAGCTGCCCATGCATCGAGTTTGGCCTGAAAGGTATCACTGACATCGACGATATGGGTGGGTTCAGGCATGGTCTGTAAAACTTCGAATTGATATAAAGCCCGCGCGAAATGCGGTTTGCCAAGATCGGCACTGCATGCCCAGCCAGCTTGAAACCAGGTATCCTCGGTCATCCGGGCCATGGCCCTGTGCTGAAAATATTCCAGCGGATAATGACCGAAGATTATTTCCGGTTGCACACGGCGGATGGCTTCCATGCATTTGCGATAAATCGCTTTACTCTCATTGACCTCAAAATCTGAATAGTTGTGACAGACAAAATCTTCCACCCCCAGAATCTTATGGGCTTGTAAAGCTTCTTTGAAAAAACGTTCCTTTACAGAATCGCGTTCCTCGATATGGGCAAAGCCTTCATCACCGCAACCCATGCATACCACAGCGACATGATGTAACTGGAAAAGTTAAACGCACGCTTTTTGTGCATTTAATTCTGCAAATTGCAATATGTGCATTTAATCTTGCAAATGGGGCAGTGTGCTTTTAATCCTGCAAACGCCATCATACATGATCACA
>JAAZKR010000239.1 GCA_012799725.1 Oligosphaeraceae bacterium
CCTTTTGGCCTCCGGGTCCGGTCACCCGGGTTATGCATGGTGCAGCCCTTGTCAGGGCTCAGGCGCCTTTTGGCCTCCGGGTCCGGTCACCCGGGTTATGCATGGTGCAGCCCTTGTCAGGGCTCAGTCGCCTTATAATCTTTTTCTTTTTTCTCTTAGAAACATTTTTTTGCCTGTGGCTCAACACCAATGGCATCTGCCTTACCGGGGGCATTGTCCATAGGGAAAACCACAAACAACCTGGAGTACATACTTTGTCTTTACCTTTTGTGAAAATTGCCGGCACCGGTTCGTATTTACCGGAGCGGGTTGTCAGCAATGATGATTTAGCCAAGACTTTAGACACCAGCGATGAATGGATTTACTCGCACACCGGCATTCGCGAGCGCCATATTGCAGCTGACAGTCAAAGCCCTTTGGACATGGCTTATGCCGCCAGCTGCCTGGCGCTGCAACAAGCTGATCTGCCGGCAGAAGAACTTGGCATGATCATGCTTTCCACCTGCACCGGCGACTACAACTACTTTCCCTCCTCGGCCTGTCTATTGCAGCATCGTCTGCAAGCAAAAAATGCCGCTGCTTTAGACATACTGGCAGCCTGCTCCGGCTTCGTTTATGCCTTGGACCTTGCACGCGCCTGGGTCTCGAGCAGCAAGAAGCCGGCACTTGTAGTGGCCAGCGAAATGCTCTCCAGGATCACAGATTGGCAAAGCCGGGAAACCTGCATACTTTTTGGCGACGGCGCCGCCGCTGCGCTACTCGTGCCATCCGCCGAAAATGGCCTGATCTACAGCTACCTGGGCGCTGATGGTGAAAAGGCGCATCTGCTAGCCTTGGGAGGCGGTTGCAAAGACCCCATCGGTCGTGAGCCACAACCTCCGCACTATGTGGAAATGCAGGGGCGCGCATTATTCAGTGTGGCCGTACGCGCCATTGAGCAGACTATAGTCAAAATCCTGGATGAAAATCAGCTGCAAATCGAGCAGATAGCTCACGTCGTTCCGCACCAGGCCAACATAAGGATACTGGATGCAGTGGCTAAAAGACTACAAATCGCACCCGAAAAATTGCTTAGTAATATAGATAAGACCGCCAATACATCGTCAGCCTCAATCCCCATATTGCTGGACGAACTCAACAGAGCGGGGAAACTGAAAAGAAATGACCTTATCCTCAGTGTTGCATTTGGCGGTGGATTGACTTATGGCGGCAATCTGATACGCTGGCTCCGTGATTAAACAGCCATGCAAAATTTTCACTACATGCTCTTGAAAATCTGCGTAATTTGCGGATGAAAAATATAGGTCGTGGACGGCCGCCCACCCCAAGCGTTTCTCCCCTTGTCCCATTATGCCCGCCTGTCTAAAAAAGCTGCTTCGCATATTAAGTATACCTTGCCTCTGGTTTTTCAGCATAGCGTTAATTTGGGCTGAGTTGGAGGCGGCTGCGCATTTTCCGAAGAATCTCTTAACCGGTTTTTTCGCTCTTTTCTTTTTGCTTGGCTTTATTATTTTCACCAAGGTGTCGCGCTTAACGCCAGTATATGTATTTGGGCACGAAGCCACACACTGGCTGCTGGCCAAGCTGTTCCGGAAGAAAACCGGACGCTTTCGTTGCAGCCTCGACCAGGGCTATGTCGAAATAGACCGACCCAACGTCTGGATCATACTGGGCCCGTACTTTCTGCCATTTTATTTTTTGATATTCACCGGCTTGTGGGGTCTAATCAATCTACTTTGGCCTAATTTCATGTTGTCATACTATCCGATAGGGGCGGCTATACTCGGACTAAGCTACTCATACCATCTGGTTCTTACCTACACGGCACTGAAAAAAGGACAGCAAGACCTGCGAATAAACGGGGCCTGCTTCTCAATATCGCTTATCGTCTGCATTAACTTGTTGCTCTTCTTCCTGGCAACGTTGACCGTTACCGCAATGTGGAAATATGGCATAGGCATACTCTGCGCAAAAATCCTGCTCCTGTCAAAAATATGCTTCTTGGACCCGGCAAGCTGTCTTGTCGAAATCATAAATAAATAAGAAAACCAAGCAAGACAGCATGAACTCGAAAACCTGGTCAATGAAGCATGCTGGACGACAAAAAACCAACTAATTTGGAAAAATACAAATTTTTTCGCCTTTTTTGCGCTTTCTGACTTGCTCAAAACAAATTATGATGTAATTTGAGTTAGGGTTAGTAGAGTTTTCTGTTTAGACCATGATTCAAGTCAGCAAAAAAGCTGACTTGAGCGGGAGCTTTGCTAACGCATTGCCTTGCCACAGGCGCGTGTAGCCCCTGACTGACTTTGAGCCGAGGCCCAGGGTGCCAGCCTAGTTGCGCAAAATAAGTTTGCCCAAGGTTTGGGCTGGTGGTTTGTTAGACTTCAAAAAAAGGATGCTGAAATGGAAACATCAACTATCATTCGTGTAATCATTATGGCAATAGGCGCCATTATTGCCATTGTCGGTATGAACAAGTCCAAGGCCGGCGCGGTCTGGGGACAGCCTTTGGCGATCTGCGGTGCCATATTGGCCATCATCGCGGCATTGTGGGGTATCAAGCGCACCATCGCAGGCGATGATATGAAAGAAGCAAGAAACCGCGAACTGGAGTATCAACGCATACAAACCAGAGAGCTGGGCAAATACTTGAGTGAAAAATTCGCCGGCTCCAAGGTGCTTATCATTGTCGACCCGATGCTGCGCTTTGACACCTGGGGCGCGCCTATCACTCGCGAAGACCCGATACTGGAGGGCCTGAAGCAAGGACTGGGCAGCAACCTAACCATTACCGCTGAAGTCTTCCCCAAAATGCCAGTACGCGAAAAACCTGCACCGATAGCCGGCCCGGATGGCCAGATGATAGACCCCATAGACCACATGATGGAACCCATGGAAATGTGGTTCACTGCTGATAAACTCAAAGAGATACTGCCGGCTAAGGACAGCTATGATATCTTAATATCGCTGGTTGGCCTGCCCAGCCAAGGCAATGTGGCCGCTGTCATGAGAGACCTCGCAGGCAAAAAATTGGTGCTGGTCGGTGGTGATACCATGATGATGGGCAGAATGTTTGCCGCCGGCGAAAAGGCTGCCGCAGTCGGCCCGGTAATGGCCGCTGCTGTGACCTATAACCCCAAAGCCATCTACGATGACAAGCCCATTCCGAGAGACCCCAAAGAAGCCTTCGACAAGCGCTATCTGCTTATCACACCTGAAAACTTTGCAAGCGTCAAAAGCGAACACGGCAATCTGTTCAGCTTCTAAGCTGAAAGCCGGCGCTTGAAACAATGCTGACAAACGCCCGTCCGGAAGCTTCGGACGGGCGTTTGCCTTTATAACGCCCAAACCCATGAATATCGATAAACTGCAATTCCCCATCGTATGGCAGACCAGCATTATTGCCTTGGGGCAGAAGCCGGATCGTAAAGAAGATATTATACGAGCCTTCGCCAGCCTGGCACTGGAACTAAGCAGCATCAGCCGGGGAAGAAGCTCAAGTGCAGGACACTACGAAGCCTGGCATATCGTGGCAAATATACCCGACCGGCAACGCCTTAATGCCATCAAAAAAGTATTGACCGAAATGCCCGGAATAAAAATGGTGTTGTAATATCCGAGCTGACTAAAGGCACAAAAGAGGCACCTGCCGACAATCCCAAAAAAACAGTTGACTTTCCCCCTTGCCCGGAACATCGCCCTCCTCCATTTTTGGTCATCTGCGTGATCTGCGGAAGAACCAAGATCGGGATTGACGCTGCTGCCGAGACTGGCCTCGGAAAACAGGCAGCACGGTCTACAAGTTAGTTGAGAGCATCCGGACAGCATAACCCCATGCTGTCGATCTGCATCCAAACTGGCGTGAGCCGGTGCTTTATAACCCTGGTCATCTGCATGATCTGCGGAAGAACCAAGACTCGGGATTGGCGCCGCTGCCAATCAGGTTTTATGCGTTGGCACGCGTCTTTTTTATTTTTATCGCCGGTGTGTTCTTACAGCCCCAGCACTTGCTGCATATCATAGAGTCCGGGCTCGGCCTTAGCCAGGAATTTGACGGCACGCAATGCGCCTTTAGCGAAGGTTTCCCGACCAGAGGCTTTATGTGTAAGTTCTATACGTTCGCCTTTGGTTGCGAAGATGACGGTATGATCACCAACTACGTCACCGCCGCGCAATGCATGCATACCTATCTCATTTTTACTGCGAGCACCCGGCATTCCTACGCGTCCATGCCTGGCATCCTGCTCGTAGTCGAGTCCTCGGGCTTTGGCTAATACTTCACCTAGTCTTTCCGCTGTGCCCGAGGGCGCATCTTTCTTTTGGTTGTGGTGCATTTCCACCACTTCTATATCGTAATCCTCTCCCAAAGCAGCGGCTGTTTTGGCACAAAGCGAGAAAAGCAGGTTTACCCCTACGCTCATATTAGGCGCGAATACCAGCTTTGCGCCTGCTGCTGCCAATTCAGCCAGCTCTGCTTTCTGCCCGGCATTCAATCCAGTAGTGCCAATCACCACACTGACTCCGGCTGCGGCCGCCTTTTCTGCAAAAGCCAGGCTGGCTGCCGGTGCGCTGAAATCAATGGCTGCATCGCTCTCTGCCAGGGCAAGCTCTACATCGCTGCTCAGAACCACGCCACAGGCTTCCTCACCGGCCAGCAAGCCGGCATCCTGCCCCAACAGGGGGTGCTGAGAATGTTCAAGAGCCGCGCTAAGGCTCAAAGCAGGGTCTTGCAAAACCTGTGCCAGCAATATTCTACCCATGCGCCCGGCAGCACCGACTATGGCAACACGTATCATAAATTACCTCACGGCTAAACTTATCAAAAAAAGATAATTAAAGTTTGAAGCTTGAAGATGGTCAAACGCCTATTGCAAGACGATTGTTCTTCATGAAATCACATCACAGACCCGTGGCCAAAAACCTACTGTCCAAGGATCAGCAAGCGCCAAACACGTGCAGCAACCAACAAGCAACAACAAAAACTACCCCTCGCTGCCGGCTTCTTCGTCCGGCTGACGCAATTTCAGCTTACCGCTTCTGATCTGTTCATAGACCTCGTAGCTTTGCAAGAGCTCGACCGCTCTTTTGATCTGCACATCCTTTTCGAAGCGTTGCGCCGGTTCGCTTTTACCAAGTTCATAGAATTCAGCCACCGACATTTCCACTTTGATATCCGGCTCCAAGCCATTGCCATGAATTACACGACGGCTCGGCGTATAATATTTTGCCACGGTCAATTTCAGGGCATATCCGCCCGGCAGTTCATGCACAGTCTGCACCGAACCTTTACCGAAGGTCTTTTCGCCCAGTAAGACGGCACGGCTCAGGTCTCTCAAACATCCGGCAGTCACCTCGGCTGCGCTGGCACTGCCTCGATTGACCAAGATAATTACTGGGCATCTGGCCGGAAATTTATATCCTGCTGTGCTGCGCTCCTGGTAGTTGCTGCTCCGATTGCGCCCCTCCACCGAGACTATCACTTGATTCTTGGGCAGAAAAAAACTGCTTACCGCAACAGCGGAATGCAAGAGCCCACCGGGATTACCACGCAGGTCTAAAATCAGCCCGCAGACTTTTTCTGATTCAAAGCGACGCAGTGCCTTTTCCACTGCCGACGCCGTAGGCTCCATGAATTGCGTAATGCGCAGATAGCCTATGTTATTGTCTGGAGCCATATTGGTCGCAAATACGCTTTCCAAGGGAATCAAGGCGCGCTTAAGCTCGAAGCTAAGCTCATTATTCCCCTTTTCGCGATATACGGTCAGATTCACTTTGCTGCCAGGCTTGCCGCGCAGCATCCCTACTGCCTCGTCCAGGCTTATGCTGTCCAGCCTACGCCCATCCACTTCAACAATACGGTCGCCGCTGAGGATGCCGGCTTGATGAGCCGGCGTGCCGTCTATGGTGGAAATCACTGTCAGCATGCCCTCTTGCATGCTGACAGAAATTCCTACGCCGCCAAATTCGCCCTCGGACTCCTCTTTCAAAGACTGCATTTCCTGTGGTGGCAGAAAGTCGCTGTAGGGATCCAGCTTCTGCGCCATGCCGGAGATGGCCCCCATAAGCAGCTCGTTAACATCGACCTGCTCAGCGTCCACATAATTTTTACGTATAAGCTGCAAGACCTCCATCAGCAGGTCTATATTTCTCAGCACTTGATCATTGCCATTTTGCTTAGCTTCCTTGCTATAAACAGTGAAACCAAGCCCCAAGTTGAAAAGAAGCAATAGGGCGAAGGCAAATGAGAATATGCGAGTACGCCTGATCATGACAAAGCCTATTGATTTTATATCAGGAAGGCGGAAGGCAAGACGCGTGGACACGAGGAGGCAGTGTTTCCGTGCCTTGCCGTGGGCTTAACCTGGTCGTCAAGCCCATTCCGCCATTTTATCAGAGTTTATCCAGGAGCCAGACGGTCAGTTCATTGACAGCTATGCGTTCCTGCTCCATGCTGTCGCGATCACGCACAGTCACGCAACCGTCATCTTGGCTATCAAAATCGTAGGTCACGCAAAATGGCGTGCCCACCTCATCTTGCCGGCGATAGCGCCGCCCTATGCTGCCGGCATCGTCAAAATCGGTTCTAAAGCACAGGCTCAACAATTCCCTAAGCTTGCCAGCTGGTTCGGAGAGTTTTTTACTGAGCGGCAGTATAGCGACTTGCACCGGAGCGACATTTGCGGGGAAGCGCATTACAACACGCTCGTCTTCATCCATGCCTTCCTTGCGGGTTTCCGCCAAATCTTCATGATAGGCATCACAGAGCATCATCAGGCAGATGCGATCCAGTCCGCAAGAGGTTTCGACCACTGTCGGATAGTATGATTCCCGGGTTTCCTGGTCAAAGACCTTGCAATCCTGCTCCTGTCCGGAATATTCCGCATGTCTCATCATATCATAGGTGCCACGATGATGTATGCCTTCAATTTCGCCCCAGCCAAAGGGGAAAAGGTATTCTATATCCACTGCTGCCTTAGCGTAATGCGCCAGGTTTTCATGCGGTTTCCAGCGCAGCTTGTCCTCGGCTATGCCCAATTCCCGGGTGTAGAATTTCCAGCGTTCGCCGCGCCAGTACTCGTACCATTCCATAGACTCTTCCTCGCGGCAGAAAAACTCCATCTCCATCTGTGTGAACTCGCGGCTGCGGAAAGTAAAGAAACGCGGATTGATCTCATTGCGGAAAGCCTTGCCGGTCTGCGCAATGCCAAAAGGTATTTTCTGACGACTGGTATTTCTGACTGTGTTAAAGTTAACAAAGATAGGCTGACAGGACTCGGCGCGCAGATAAGCGGCATGCTCCTCGTCAAAAACCGGCCCCACATAGGTCTTCATCATCAGATTGAACTCACGTGGCTCAGTCATTTTTTTAGAACCGCAATCCGGACACTGATTGGGATTCTCAAGCTGATCGCTGCGGTAGCGCCTCTTGCACTCCATGCAATCAATCATCATATCGCAAAATTGCTCGACATGGCCGGAAGCATGCCAAACCCGAGGATGGCAAATAATGGTGGACTCGATGCCGACCACATTATCGCGCATCTCGACCATATGACGCCACCACAGCTGCTCTATGTTGCGACGCAAGGGAGCCCCGTTAGGCCCATAATCCCAAAAACCATTGATCCCGCCATATATCTCAGAACTCTGAAAAATAATGCCACGACGCTTGCACAAAGCAACCACCTTCGACATAAGATCGCTAT
The DNA here is from genome assembly GCA_012799725.1 of Oligosphaeraceae bacterium. Classification (GTDB taxonomy): domain Bacteria; phylum Verrucomicrobiota; class Lentisphaeria; order Oligosphaerales; family Oligosphaeraceae; genus JAAZIY01. The sequence continues at coordinate 7,710 of JAAZKR010000239.1, forward strand.
TCACTTGTTCGGACATCTTAACCTCTTAACAATCAAAACACAAAAAATATCGTTAGACTTACTGCGAACTGTATAATGTATCACAAAAATAACTTTCTGCGAGAATCGCTGAGCCCAAAAAAGCAGTTGACTCTTCCCCTTGCCCAACAAGCAGAATCTTTTTCCATTTTCATGCCGCGCCAAAAAGCGTCCAAATCGGGTCAGCCGGATCACTCGGATCAGCTGGATCCTGAGTCTGTTAGGGCTACACCATGCATAACCCGGGGCAGGATCACCTCCTAATCCGCAGATTGAATCTTTGCAAGCTGCGGATTGAATCTTTGCAAGCTGCACTAATGACGCATTACGGCAAATTCACATCAGGCAATTTGATATCGGCTAAACGGATTTATGTTTTAAGTGGGTTTATATTTTGAGGAAGTGCAAAAAACTGTCAGGGGCCGTTAAAAAACGGCTCCCAAGATTATGTTATACTGTGAAACTGGTTTCAGGCAGAGGTCGGCAGATGCTTTTTTCTTTTCGATTATCGTTGCCTGAGATTGCCGCCAGAAACCTTGGCGACACACTGCATATTGGAGCTTGTTATGACGGTACAGGAAATTCTTTCGGTTTACCGCGTGCAGTCTTATTCAGAGCGCGACAAAGGCGAGCGTTTTGAGCGGCTGATGCGGTCCTTTCTGCGCACTTCGCCTCTTTACCGCGATCTATTCAAGCAGGTTTGGATGTGGGAGGACTTTCCGGCGCGGCAGGGCTTTGGCGGCAAGGACATCGGCATTGACCTGGTGGCCGAGACTGTCGATGGCGACTTCTGGGCGGTGCAATGCAAGTGCTATGCGTCCGGCACCTGGGTGACCAAGCCGATGGTCGATTCCTTCCTGGCGACCTCCTGCAAGCTGTTCCAGATGCCAGGCGCAGCCGAAAAGACCGGGTTTGTCCATCGCCTGTGGATTGACACGGCCGACCACTGGAGCGCGGAAGCCGAAACGATCATCAACGACACCCAGCCGCCAGTGACCCGCCTCCTGCTAAGCGATCTGGAAAACTCGGGTGTAGATTGGCAGAAGCTCGATGAAGGGCTAAGCGGCAGCCAGGCCTTGCAGCAACCCAAAAAAGTCCGCGAGCACCAGCATGTAGCCATCGAGAGCTTCCATCTGCATTTCCAAAAACAGGATCGCGGTCGTCTGATCATGGCTTGTGGAACAGGCAAGACCTTTACTGCCCTGAAAATCATGGAGCAGCAGACAAAGGGGGAAGGCCTGGCGCTCTTCCTGGTGCCGTCCATCGCCCTGCTGAACCAAGCCTTGATCGCGTGGATGACAGATGCCACCGTCCCCATCCGCCCGATCTGCGTCTGCTCGGACGCCAAGGCCAGTCGGAAGCGCGTGCAGCTGGACGATTCCAACGATATGGCAGTGGTTGACTTGGCACGCCCGGCGACAACCGATATCGAGTCAGTAGTCCAGCAGCTGCACCAGGCAAGCGAAGCCGGTGGTCTCACAGTAATTTTTGCGACCTACCAGTCCATCGACGTGGTCTCGAAAGCCCAGGCCATCCTGAATGAGAGCGCTCCGGGCAGCTGCGTATTTGACCTTATCGTCTGCGATGAAGCGCACCGTACTACGGGTGTGACCTTGAAGGACTCCGACGAGTCGGCGTTCGTCAAAGTGCATGACAACGACTTCCTGCCCGCTGCCAAACGCCTGTACATGACCGCCACTCCCAGGCTTTACACCGAGGACAGCAAAAGCAAGGCCAAGGAAGCCGAAGCGATTCTCTGCTCGATGGACGACCCGGCCATCTACGGCGAAGAGGTCTATCGCATCGGCTTTGGCGAAGCGGTGGACAAACAGCTGCTGTCTGACTACAAGGTGCTGGTGTTGACGGTCAGGGACCGCGACATCCCGCCGTCCCTGCAAAAGTCCATCACCAATGGCGAGATGGAGATCAACACCGACGATGCGGCCAAGCTGGTCGGCTGCATCAGCGCACTGTCAAAACGGATGCTGGTTGACGAGGAGCTGCTCAAGGGGCCGGACCCCGAGCCGATGCGCAGCGCCGTGGCCTTCTGCTCGACAATCAAGGTCTCGAAGCAAATCGCGGGCCTCTTCGAGGAATTCGGGCAAAAATACTACGATGCCCTGGATGAAGAAACCAAGGCGGAAGTAGTGCGCATTGACACCGACCACGTTGACGGCTCGATGGCGGCGACGGAACGCAGCGCCAAGCTGCAATGGCTGGCGAGCGTGAATCCGGACGCCCAGCATTGCCATATCCTGCATAACGTCCGCTGCCTGTCGGAAGGCGTTGACGTGCCGTCTTTGGATGCGGTGCTGTTCCTTTCTCCGCGCAATTCCCAGGTTGACGTGGTGCAGTCGGTCGGTCGGGTCATGCGTCGCGCCCCGGGCAAGAAGTACGGCTATATCATTATTCCGGTGGTGATTCCGTCGGATGTGCCGCCGGATGAGGCGCTCGATGACAACGAGCGCTTCAAGGTGGTCTGGTCAGTGTTGAATGCTTTGCGTGCGCATGACGACCGTTTCAATGCGATGGTCAACAAGATCGAATTGAACAAGAGAACCCGCCCGCAAAAAGTGATTGTCGCGCCTCCGGGGACGCCTGGCGGCGATGGCGATGGCGACGCGCCAGCCGGACCTGGGCAGCTGGAACTTCCCTTCGTCCAGGGCTTGCAGAATGCGATTTATGCCCGGATGGTCGAGAAGGTCGGCAGCCGCCGCTACTGGGAGCAATGGGCCAGCGACGTGGCGGACATCGCCAAGCGCCACATCGAGCGCATTACTAAGCTGGTCGCGCAGTCGCCCGAGCACCGGCAGGCCTTTGCCGACTTCCTGGCTGGCTTGCGCAAGAACATCAACCCCAGCGTCACCGAGGACGAGGCGATCGAGATGCTCTCGCAGCATATCATCACCAAGCCGGTTTTCGAGGCGCTGTTCGAGGACTATTCCTTTGTCCGGAACAACCCTGTCTCGATTGCCATGCAGAATATGCTTGACCTGCTGGAAGACACGGACCTCGAGAAAGACCAGGAGGTGCTCGATAAGTTCTATGCGTCTGTCCAGGAGCGGGCCTCGGGCATTGACAATGCCGAGGGGCGCCAGAAAGTCATCGTCGAACTGTATGACAAGTTTTTCAAGACGGCTTTTCCGATGACGGTCGAGAAGCTGGGCATCGTCTATACTCCTGTCGAGGTGGTTGATTTCATTGTCCGTTCAGTTGCCGATGTCCTCGAGCAGGAGTTTGGCCGTGAGCTGTCGGATGAGAACATCCATATCCTGGATCCTTTCACCGGCACCGGCACATTCATCACCAGGCTGCTGCAATGCGGCCTGATCACACCGGAGGCGCTCGAGCGCAAGTACAGCCGCGAAATCCACGCCAATGAAATCGTGCTGCTGGCCTACTACATCGCCTCGATCAACATCGAAAACACCTTCCATGATTTGCGCGAAGACGGCCAGGGCGATTACCTGCCCTTCAACGGCATCTGCCTGACCGACACCTTCCAGCTGGGCGAAAGCGACGACTCGGAAGCCCTGTTCTCGGAGATGTTCTCGAAGAACTCGGAGCGCGTCATGGCTCAGCGGAAAGCGCCCCTGCGCGTCATCATGGGCAATCCGCCATACTCCGTCGGGCAAAAGTCAGCCAATGACAATGCCCAGAACATGAGCTACCCGAAACTGGAAAAAAGAATCGCGGATACATACGCCAAGTGGAGCAAGGCGACCAACAAAAATTCCCTCTATGACAGCTATATCAAAGCGTTCCGCTGGGCCTCGGATCGGCTCGATCCGGAAAATGGCGGCATCATCGCCTTTGTCTCGAACTCCGGCTGGCTGGACGGCAATGCCATGGACGGCTTCCGCAAAAACCTCGAAGAGGAATTCTCCGCAGTCTATGTCTTTGATCTGAGGGGGAATTGCCGGACTTCCGGGGAATTGCGCCAACGCGAAGCGGGAAATGTTTTTGGTCTGGGCAGTCGGACGCCGATTGCCATCACCATCTTGGTGAAGAAACCGGAGCATACCGGCAAGACAGTCA
>JAAZKR010000240.1 GCA_012799725.1 Oligosphaeraceae bacterium
AAGTAACCCCGGGTGAGGAAGCGCGGAGCGCGACGCAACCCGGGGTGGGGACTCCTCCAAGAGACAGCGCCCGCAAGGGCGCCACAGAGGGAGCAATGGATTTGCCATACTTAAATTATTGGTCAATAACGGATAAAGAAAAAATAATGCTCGCTTTTTTGAACCTGAGGTTCAGTTGTCTGAATATATTTTCTCGCATCAAAGCTTTGGTATGATCAGCGAGCTGTCATAGTCTGCGGGTGCCTCGTAGCCCAGCAAGTTAAGGCAAGTAGCCGCCACCGAGCTGATACCCAAGCCCTCACGCAGCTTATGCTGATAGTCGTTTTGAAACTGCGGATCGTAGATAATACATGGCACCGGATTGAGCGAATGTGCGGTCTTGACCTTGGGTTTGCCATTCTCCTTTTGCACACTGCCGTCCTTGCTGTGCTCGTACATATCGTCAGCATTGCCGTGATCGGCTGTAATTAGCAAGACTCCGCCTACTTTGTCTATGCCTTTTTTGATGCGCCCCAAGCAGAGGTCCACACATTCAACGCCAATCTTGGCCGCTTGGAAAACACCGGTGTGCCCAACCATATCACCATTAGGATAATTACAGCGGATAAAGTCATATTTGTTTGAGAATATGGCCTCCAATACCCGGTCGCTGATCTCTGCGCCTTTCATCCAGGGACGTTGTTCGAAAGGTGTTTGGTCTGAGCTGATCTCAACATAATCTTCCAGCTCCGCGTTGATTTTACCAGATCGGTTGCCATTATAAAAGTAAGTCACATGCCCGTATTTCTGGGTTTCCGAACATGCCAGGCTGCGCAGCCCCAGCGAGCAGATAAACTCGCCGCAAGTGCGGTCTATAGCAGGTGGACTGACCAGATACAGCGAGGGCACATGCAGGTCTCCATCATATTCCATCATGCCGGCATATACCACATTTGGACGGCGCACGCGGTCAAAATGGTCAAACTGCTCTTGTTCGAATGCCGCAGTGATTTCTAAAGCGCGATCACCACGGAAATTGAAGAAAACCACACTATCGCCGTCTTCTATTGTGCCCACGGGCTGCTGGTTTTCATCGCTGATAACGAAAGCAGGCAGGTCTTGGTCTATGGCACCAGTTTCGGCGCGCAAGGTATTGATGGCCTCTTCCGCGCTGCTGAATTTTCTTCCTACTCCCAGCACATGTGTCTGCCAGCCGCGCTCCACCATTTTCCAATTGGCATTATAGCGATCCATGGTGATATGCATGCGTCCGCCACCGGATGCAATAGCGGCATTACAACCATTGTCGCGCATTTCCGCCAGGAAGGCCTCAAATGGGCGTACATAATCCAATGCTGAAGTTTCACCCACATCGCGCCCATCCAGCAATATATGCACGCGTATTTTTTTTATCCCTTCGGCAGCTGCCTGTTTAATCATGATGTATAAGTGGTCTATATGAGAATGCACGTTGCCGTCGGAAAAAAGTCCGAGAAAGTGCAATGTGCCTTGCTTGGAATTGACGTTGGCAAGCAGTTTCCTCCAAGTCTCACCTTTGAACATGGTGCCGGAGGCGATGGAGCTGCTCACCAGCTTTGCACCTTGATCAAAGACTCGACCGGCACCTATAGCATTATGCCCCACCTCCGAGTTACCCATGTCATCATCGCTGGGCAATCCTACTGCTGTGCCATGTGCTTTCAGAGGAACATGCGGACAATTGGCGTGAAACCAATCCAGATGCGGCTTGTAGGCCGCTGCCACTGCATCGCCTTCCACATACTTGCCGTAGCCTACCCCGTCCATGATTACCAATACCAGCGGGCCAGGACGGCCTTTGAACCATTTTGCCTTGGAGAGTTTTTCTAGCATCATAGTATCCCATATATGTAAATTTGTAGAAACTTTAAGATAGTGCCAGGAAAGCGCATTTACAACTCCATATGTCTCATGGTTCAATACTCCTTGCTTAAGAACTTTTTTTACCGCAGGAAACACTGAAAACGCGGAAAATTTATGCGGTTGCTCTTTTTAACCGCCAAGACGCCAAAACGCCAAGAACGCGAAGGTCGGCTTTACGGAGTAGCAGCGTCGCCGGTACGATTACAAAGCGTTAAATGAAGAATATTGGTCTTATTATACGTTTCATGTAATACCCATTCCTCACACGTCGCACTACAGAAGACTGAGGCACCTGCGAAAAACAAAGGCTGCTAAGAGCACATATCATTCAAGCACGCGTCCATGTCCGGATATCTTTCCTGTACTCTTTTGGCCAGACAGCGCATGATAACGCGCTCCATACGCGGCGAAATATCGCGGCAATATTCACTTATGCGCTTGGGTTTAACATTTTCATCGGCCTGATTACGCATAGTTTGCAATTCAGAATCGCCACTGAATGGGAATCTGCCGCTGCAAGCATGATAGGCCATGACACCAAAGGCGAATACATCGGAGGCTCTCAGAGATATCTTAAGGTTGAATTGTTCCGGCGCCATATAGGCCGGTGTGCCTGCCGGTCGCGTGTTGCGCCCCTGCTCCACAGTACAAGCCAGATCAAAATCGGTGAGTTTGACCACCGGTTCAAAACGGTCACTGTAGTCAATCAGGAAATTCTCTGGCTTGACATCCAGATGCAGTAGTTTCTTCTGATGCATGTACGCCAGACCTTTGGCGGCCCCCAGCAAAATTTCGTCCCTATGCATCCTCAGCGCTTCACTTCGCTGATTGATAAGCACCTTGAGATTGGAACCATCAACCATCTCAATGATCTCGTAGGGTTTGAGCCATTTACTGCCGAACTCCAAGGTGCTGGCAATATGTTCATGCGGTGAAAGCTCAGCGCGCATTTTCAGGCCGTTGACAAAACGCCTGCGTGGTCTGATGCGCCAGACATAACGTCCGTGCAATACTCGCAAAACCGCCTTGTGACCATCCGCATAAACTATGT
>JAAZKR010000034.1 GCA_012799725.1 Oligosphaeraceae bacterium
TCCTTTTACTCGTTGTCATACAAGCTCTTTCGAGGTGGCTTCACTCGGCTTCCTCTCTAGCCGATACGGCAAATTCATCATGAAGTGGCGCCTTCCAGGCGCTGATCTTGGGGGGGGTGATCCTGCCTCGGGTTCCCTCACCTTTCGGGTTCGGTCACCCAAGGTTACACATGGTGCAGCCCTTGTCAGGATCCAGTCGCCTTTTGGACTCTGTCCTTATTTGGCCTGATGAGCGTTACGGGGTTGGAGGAAATGACTCCATCACAACCGTCTGTCGGGTTCTGCCCTCTCCCTCTGGGAGAGGGGCTGGGGGTGAGGGCAGTCACAGTCGCCTTTCGGCTTCAGTCCGCATCGGCAGAAGCTCTGATTATCGGTCAAGAGGAAAAGCCAATTGCTTTTTTTAGGTTGAGCGTTTGGCTGAATTGTTGTCTAAAAACTATTAAGATGATATGACTGACCGGGGATAAGCTTTAAAGCCAGAACAGCCCCGTGCATATTGCATGCGGGGCTGTATTGGGTACTGCTCAGATTTAGAACTTCTGTACGCCGTCAATGAAGACATGCTTGACTTGGAAGTCTTCATCCAGTAAAATCAGATCGGCTATATAACCGGTTTCGATCTTGCCTAATTTTTTCAAACCCAACATGCGTGCTTGGTTCCACGAGCTGGTTTGTACTAGTTCACAAAGCGGTTTGCCGCTGAGTTCATACGCGTTTTTCAGCGCCATATTCATCTGCAACGTGCTTCCTGCCAGCGCACCATTGCTGGTCAGGCGTGCGGCACCGTCAGCCACCACCACGGCCAGGCCGCCCAGTTGGTAGTCGCCATCCGGCAGGCCGGTGGCTTCCATGGCGTCGGTGATCAGCAGTATTTTGTCTATGGGCTTGAATTTGAAGATTAATTTGACCATGTCAGGGCAGAGGTGGATTTTATCACAGATTATTTCTATAGCCACTTCGTCCTCATAGAATCCTGCGCCTACCAGTCCTATTTCACGGTGATGCAGCTTGGTCATTTGATTGCAGAAGTGGGTCAGGCACTTAAGTCCTTGCTGCATTCCCTCTTTGAATTGAGCATAGGTTGCATTACTATGGCCGCAGCTAGGCACGATGCCAGCTCGGCAAAGTTCCGCAGTGAACTCCAGGCTGCCGGGCATTTCTATGGCATAGGTGACCATGCTTACCGGTGAGGTAGCATGCAGGCGCAGCACCTCATCAATGTCGGCTCGACGCAGGTAGGCCGGGTTCTGAGCACCGGCACACTCCGGATTGATATATGGCCCTTCCAGATGGGTGCCAGCTATTTTGCATGCGCTGGGAGAGAGCCGGTAGGCCTCTATGTGCTGCAAACTTTCGGCCAGTCTTTCTTCGGATAGAGTGAGCGTGGTTGGACAAAGTGAGGTCACACCGTCACGTATTTTGCCTTCGCAGATAGTGCTTATGGCCTTAGGCTCTTCACTGGTTGCTTCATAACCCATGCCACCATGGCAGTGTATGTCGATGAAACCAGGCATAAGCATCCGTCCGCCGGCGTCAAACTCATTCGCGACAGAAGGCAGGGATTCGCCGGCAGCAAAGACTTTTGCGATGAGACCGGATTCGACCAGTACCGCCGCGCCAGGCAGGTCCAAACCAGGGCTAATTAAACGAAGGTTCTTAAGCAGTAAAGACATGGTGGCTCCTTTGAAAACCATAGCTGACAAGGCTTGCCGGTGCCGGCAAGCAGATAATAACTGCGTTCATATATGAATTCCGCTGAAAAGAAATGCAATGCAAGAAGAACTTTAGAACTACTCTTCAGCTATTGCTTTTAGTTAATATACCAGCAATTTTTTCATTGTTCATCTGCTTTGTTTGTGCCAGAGGCAAAAAGATAGAAAAATCGCAGCCTAAGCCTGGTTTGGAGCTGACATGCAACCAGCCCTGATGGTTGATAACACTACCGTAAACCATAGCTAGCCCCATGCCGGTGCCCTTGCCGGTTTCCTTGGTGGTGAAAAAAGGATCGAACATGCGCATCTTGACTGCCTCAGTAAAGCCGCAACCGTTATCACGCACACGCAAGCAGACATAGTCCTGAGCTTTACTTTCCGCCTTTGGCCTTGCCTCCCAGGCCGGCATGTCTTCCCTGGCCATTTCTGCGCGCAACACGATTCGTTTTTCGCCACTTTGTTCTTCCAAAGCATCCTTACTATTGATAAGCAGGTTCAGGAGCACTTGCGTAAGCTGGTTTTCATCGCCTTTGAGCAACAATGGTATGGGTTCGGTGATCACTGACAGGTTGATGTTTTTGGCGGTGGGCCGAAATAGCCCGGCTACCTTGTCAAAAAGTATTTTTACATCGATAATGGTCTCGTCGAATTTGCCTTTGCGTGCGAAGCCCAGTAGCTGAGAGACGAGCAGAGCGGCTCGACTGCAGGCCTGGGAAATATTGGACAGCAGGTCGCGTTCCTCAGCACCGGGATGCGCATGAGCTTGCAGAGTTTCGACATTTGCCTGTATGCCCTGAAGCAGATTGTTGAAATCATGCGCGATACCGCCGGCGAGCTGACCTATAGACTCCAGGCGCTGTGAATGCATGGTTTGCTCCAAAACGCTCTGACGTTTGCGCGCCTCGCTATGCTGTACCGTCATATCGCGGGCAATAAGCAGGGCGATATTGCGATTGTCCAGTCTCCCCGGAGAAATATTCACGTCTACTTCAATGATCCGCTGCCCTTCTAATTCCAAGTGCAGATTCTGCAACATAATGCTTTTGGGCAGTTCCTGGTAAGAAAAATCCAGCTTTTGCCATATATCTTGCCAATTCAGCTGTTTTCCGTCTTCGTAGCTCAAGCATTTATAGAGCATAAGGTCTACAGCGACCAGCCTGTTTCCCAGCTCTTGGCTGGCGGTGCGGTTAGCATTGATGACCTTGCCGTTTTCATCTAGCAGGAAGACCAGCTCGCTGCTGTTGTTGACTACGATCTGGTAACGGTCAGACCACTCTGCCAGCGAGCGGCGCATGCGTCCGGTAAAATGGAAATATGAAAAGACATCAGTAAGGAAACCGAAGGTTTTCCGTAATCGAAATTCTTCTCTTTCTCCCCTCCTTACCAGATGGACATACGCATGGCCAAGCAAGGCTAAGGCACCCATGGTGAGCAAGCGCATGTTCCAGTTGTGAAATGAGAGGCTGTTTTTTCGCGTCTGATAATCTTGAAAGTAAACAAAAAGCGACAAAGTACTTTCATTGAGTACCATAAAAACGCATAAGGCCATAAAAATAGCGACAGAATACCAGAGCTTGCGATTTTTGGCGGCTTGATATACTATGGGCAACAGAATGCAGGCACAAAGATGTGATGCGGAATAGAGTACTAGCGCCTTGTCCTTGACATTATAAAAAAGCTCTTGCTCCACCCTGGCGGCTTGTTTGGCGATGACCGGGTCTACGTTGCCAAAAATAACGATGGACAAGCAGAAGAAACTGATTGAGAGCAGGAATAAGCCGAGTACGAAACGATGCGCTGCCATAGTACCTTCCAACTCATAAACCAGCAGGAGCATCAATAGGAAAGGCAGCCACATCATGCCATAGCCCAGTCCGCCGAACATGCCTTGCATGAGCATGCCGTTATATAGACGGGGCGAATCGGCTACCAGAGCAATGACAAAAAACATGCCCAGCAAGAGATATAGCGGAGCCATGCCGATGGAACGCCTAAAGGCATGCAAGACTATGGCGATTAAGGCTAAGGCGATTAGTTCCAGCTGACTGATGAGGGCTAAAGGCATGATGTTGTTTCCTAAGTAGGCCCCGTCCAAAAAGAGGGACGGGCGCATTTTATCCACAGATTACGCAGATGTACACGGATTTCAGGATTGGGAATCGCCATGATTTTACAGGGATTCCCAGAAAAAAAGAAAAATCTTGCAGAAGCACGGCGGAAAAGGTATTGCTGGCTGGAAGTGTGCAGCATTGAGTGCTGCTGGTTGCGGCTGCGGAGAATCAATTTACGGCCTTGTGACCGGTTGGAGATGCTGGAGAGCCGAGCGGTTGCGTTATCGACAAGCCCGCTTCGAAATGCTTTTCCATCCGTCAGCCCATACTTTTTGGGTGACTTTTAAGTAGCAAGGTTGTTTATGGGGTTCGGTTGGCTTGGTATTGCCAGATGGCACAAGGTTGCTGCATCGCTACAGCGCGATTGAAAGCGAGCACATGGCTCTGTTGCGCGCCGTGCAAGAGGTAGAGACGAGTGCTTTTCAGGCCTAGCACGCTCCAATCGCCTTCAAGCAGCAGACAATCCGGCGGTATCTCGCTTAATGCCTCTGGTTGATAGTAAGGGGTTTCGTTCAATGTAAGACCAGCTTTGAGCCAATGCAAAGCAATGCAGTCCTTGAGATGGTCAGACGCATTATGGCAAAATTTGGCCAGATAAATGAAGCGTTTGCTTAAACTGCCAGCCCAATGCGCTGAAAAACCGTCATTGGACAAAAAGTGCATGAAGTCATTGATGAATCCGGCGTGTTCTGCACAAGCCAGACGAAAAGGCGCCTGTAGTTTCTGCTGGTTGTAAAACAGGTCTACGAGCCTTGAGAGCTTGCCCGCCTGCCTTAGCATCCTGGGGCTGAGTAGCCTTGTCTGTAGTACTTCGTAGGGTGGCGCAGGGTTGTAGCGTATTCCCAGTGCCGTAGCTTGTTTTTGCAAAGGAGTTCCCGGCAATACCTTGAGAATTTCCATCTGCAATTCCGCCGGGCCTATGGCAATCAGGCGTTTGAGATCGTCCAGGATGTTTTCGTAACCTTGTCCTGGCAATCCGGCAAGCAGGTCAGCATGAGTATCAAAGGCGCTGCATTGGCATAGGAATGCAAGTCCTTGCAAGGACTTGTCGGCGCTTGCCTCTCTGCCCAGAGCTTGCAACACTTCGTCTTGCAGCGATTGTATGCCGGTTTCCAAGTGCAATTGCCCTGGGTTTGCCAGCAGCAATTCCTGTCTGAGTTCCTCTCCCAAGTACTGCGGGTGTATTTCGATATGAAATTTCAGTTCTGGGAATTTCAATCTGAACATTTGCAGCAGCAGTTTTGCTCTTTTTTCAGGCAGATTAAACGTGCGGTCCAGCAGCCTGATTTCTGTGACGCCTTTTTTGCTCAGTAATTCAAGCTCGCCGGCTACCTGTTCCAAGCTTTTGTAGCGCATCTCCGTGCGGTTGCTGCTGCAATAGATGCAGCCATGCGGGCAGCCGCGCGTGGTTTCCATTTGCACAAAGGGCTTGTCCAATGCGAAAAATTTGCTTTGGCATGGTGGGTTGTCCTTTGGCCAGTTATCATATTGCAACGGCGGGGTCAGTTCTTTGGCGATGATTTGGCCGCTATGCGGTTCTCGCCAAGCTGTGCCGGACAGCCCGTGGGGCAGGATCCCCTTGCTGAGCGCTTGCAGGATTTCAGGCATCAGCGCTTCGCCTTCGCCGCTGGCCGCCAAGTCTATGGCCCAGCATTTTTCCAGTACACTGACAGCGCCCGATCCCAGACATTCCGGGCCGCCGGCAATAACCATGCAATCCGGTTGCAGCACTTTGAAGCGCTGTAAAACCGAAAAGACGAATTCACAATTAAAAAGATAAAGACTGCAGCAAACTAAATCGGCTTCCAGTTCGGCCAGCTGGACGGCAAGTTCCTCGGGACTGTCGCCCAGGCTGCTTTCAAGCTTGTGCCAAACCCAGTTGCTTTGTGTTCGAGAGGCCTGATGCAATAATGGCAAGGCTAGTGAGCTATGGGAATAGGATGCATTGATGGAAAGCCAAACCAAACGCATAACAAATCGGTTTTCAGTGATGAGTAGGCAGCAGCCAGGGGTTGGGTAGAGAGCCCATCGACGACCCACAGGAATGCTGTTCATTGCTTCGAGTGCATCCCGCTTTGTTTATTCACCTCTGCGCGGATAGCTTTTACTGTCAAGCAACTGTTCCAGCACATAGGCAGCCGCTCTAAGGCCAAATAAAGCTGGCATATAGGAGATGGTGCCCAAGGGGCGCTTTTCGCCGGCAGACTCTGCCGCTTGAGCCGCAGCTTGTGGTTGCAGCGGCAACTCCTCCGAATATATCACCGTTATACCGGATTTGAACCCCGCTTTTCGAAGATTTTTACGCAAAAGCCTAGCCATCGGGCAGCCGCAGGTCTGTGAAATATCACCAACCTTGATTTGGTCGGCATACAGTTTGTTAGCTGAACCCATGCTTGAGATCACCGGCAGCTGCAATTCCAAGCAGTTTTGCAGCAGCGCCAGTTTGGCTTGGCGTTCGTCTATGGCGTCAATGACATAGTCCCAGGGCCGGCTTTCCAGCAATTGCCGACAGTTTGTTGGGGTCAAGCGCAGTTGATGGGCTTCTATCTGTGCTTCGGGTGAAATATCCAGCAGGCGTTCACGCATGCATTCAACCTTGCTGCGTCCAAGCGTGCTATGTAAACTGTGCAACTGACGGTTTATATTGCTGGAGCGTATGCAGTCATGATCCACCAGAGTAAGCTTCCCTATAGCTGAACGTACCAGCGTCTCTGCTGTCCAAGAACCTACGCCACCCAAACCGCAAAGCAAAATCCTGGCTGCGGCAAGGCGCTCTAAAGCAGCAGAGCCGATTAATTGCTCCAGACGCGAAAATGCCGCAGACTCGGAAATCATGATAACAAGCTAGGAGTTAGAAGCCGTGCAAAATCAAGTTTGCATTTCTGGTTTTTTTGGGCTGCTTTTCCTCACTTCTGTCAGTCGCGTATATGTATAACGCTCCTTTCAGAAGAGGAGAAAATAGCTCAAAGCAATTCCAAAACTGTTGCCTTAATTTTGCACGGCTCTTTATTTTTACGTACAGACCTGAATAATTGTTGTTATTGTGGTGCTGCGCATCACAGGACACCATATTGTGATCAATGCAAAACTCCAGCGAGGCGGTTTCGACTTCGGTTTACACCGGCTTGCTGTGCCGAAAGTTGCCCGCCTCACGTTATTTGCTTACTGGTGTTCCAGCTTTAAGGTAATACTGGGCTGGTCACAGACTTCTGCCGGGCCGAAGTACTGTATGGGGCCGGGATATACAAATGAGGTTTCAATACCCCAATTTTTTCGTTGTGCAGCAAAGGTCTGAAACGGTTTGGCGCCTAGTTCCACCAGTGCCTTTCTAATCACCGGTACGCTTTTGCCGTGGCGCTGTTCCATGTTCATCATCATGGTCAGGGGAATGCCGCCAGCGGTCCACTCGTCGGCCGGTTTGGCGATATTACGTACCGAGGCCATATAGCCGGTTTTCCCAGCGGCGATAAGGGCGGCAGCGGTATAACCCAAGCTATAGCAGTAGTTGGCGTCAAAGTTGGAGGGCGAAGCACAGCGGCCTTCATAGCCAAAGAAGTGAGCCAGGCCGGTGAATTTCACTTTGTTCTTGCTCTTGGCTAACTTTTCCTCAACCATGCTGATAAGAAGCTTCTCGGTTTCTATACGTGAGACCTGTACATTGCCATGCGGATCGCGGTCATCGAGCAGCTGGGCACGGATCAAAGAGGGCAGGTTGTTAAATACCTCGGCGGAATCGGGTTCAAGCCGTTCTGCCACAAAAGACATTTTGGCTGTCATGTCGGGAAGTCGCTCAAAGTTGTCTTTTTGCAGAGAGAGCAAGTCGTTGAGCTGAGCAATCAGCTTGTTCATCTCTGGAATGAACTCTATCAGGCCTTCGGGAATCAGCACTATGCCAAAGTCGTTGCCACGTTCGCTGCGCTTTATGATTAGCTCACAGAGTTCTGTGACTATCTGATCCAAAGAAATGCGCTTGTCAGCGATTTCTTCGGAGATAATGCAGACGTTGGGATGAGTCTGCAAGGCGCATTCCAAGGCAATGTGCGAGGCGGAGCGTCCCATCAGCTTGATGAAATGCCAATATTTGCGCGATGAATTGGCGTCACGCATGATGTTGCCGATTAATTCGGAATAGACCTTGGTAGCTGTGTCAAAACCGAAAGAAACTTCGATCCACTGGTTCTTCAGATCGCCGTCAATGGTTTTCGGGCAGCCTATGACCTGAATGCCAGTCTTGTTGCTCAGCATATATTGTGCTAAGGCGCAGGCATTGGTGTTGGAGTCATCACCGCCAATAATGACAATGGCATTGATGCCGTGCTTTTGACAGTTCTTGCTGACTTGGGCGAACTGCTCTTCCGTTTCCAGTTTGGTGCGTCCTGAGCAGATCATGTCAAAGCCGCCGGTATTGCGGTACTGCGCAATAAGTTCTTCGGTCAAAAGCAAGTACTTGTTATCAATCAGGCCGCTGGGGCCGCCCAAGAAACCGTAGAGCTGGCTGTCTGCATTGACGGCCTTGAGCGCGTCAAAGAGTCCGGCAATGACATTATGTCCGCCGGGCGCCTGTCCACCGGATAGGATAACGCCGACCTTCACAGCCGGCAGGTTTTTTTTCTTGCCGGTGACAAACTCCAAGGTAGGCAGGCCGTAAGTGTCAGGAAAAATCGCCTTGATTTCATCCTGGTTATCTACCGACTGGGTGGCAGCGCCGACTTTGAGGCCGACGAAAGGGCCGGATTGGCTCAAAACTGCCGGGAGCTTGGGAATATAGGTGTAACGAGCTTGTTGTAATGCAGAAATCATGAGTGTAAGTTCCTTGACATTAATAACGGGAAAAAAGATGTCGGGTATATAAGTTAAGCTGAAATACACATTTTGCAATTCATTTGCTGTCTTCGTTCGGTATAGACCGTCAAAATTTGTGCAGCGTAATCATCTCTTGGGAGAGTGTTGTGAAAAAACTCTGAGAGAGATTTGTTTGGTTGTTTCTTGTTTCAGGTTTCGGGCAACGTTTCTTTTTTTTTGTTTTGTAAAAAGCGCGGAAAGTTTTATTTCAGCAGGGCTCGGTAAACGAAGTATAGCCAGTTTCCTTTCACGAGCCAAAACAGGGTTGGCATTGCCAGAAAGGGGGCAAAGGGCAGATTGCTGAAAAAACCGGCACGTTTTTTAGTCCAGAGCATTTGAGCTGTTCCGTAGACGAAGCCCAAGGCAGCTGCTCCCAACAATATATATATGCAGGCATCAGCGCCTAGAAAAGCGGCGATCATGGCGATACATTTCAAGTCTCCTGCTCCCATGAGTTGCCGTTGCTCTGTCTTGTGTCGTCTGGCCGGCAGTTTTTCCAGGCAATAAAAAACCAGGAAGCATATGGCGGCCAAGAGCAGGCCCAGTAGCAGGTCGATCAGAGCTACAAAACGCCAGTTCCAAGGCTGAGTTCTGGCGCAGGCTTTAGCCAGCCATGCCAGCACCGCTTCGCTGATGATGCTTGCTTGCATTGGGGCTGGCAGCTCTTGTCCAATAAGTCGGCTGCCGGGCAAAAGCAGACTCAAGAGTACCGCGACTATTATGCCGGCATAGTTGAGCTTATCCGGAATGATACGATGTTTCAAGTCTATCTGCGCTGCTGCTAAAAGACTGGCTGTCAACCAGAAAAAACCGGGCAACAGTGCTAAGGGCAAGTCGTTGCGCCAGATATTCCAAGTTACTGCGGCATAGAGCAGTCCCAGACTGAGCTCGCCCAGAGGGTAGCGCCAGGAGATGGGTTGAGCACAATTGCTGCAGCGGCCGCGCAACGCCAGCCAGCTGAGAATGGGAATGTTCTCCCAAGCGCGTATGCTGTGACCACATTTGGGACAATGGCTGGGAGGATGACTCAAAGACTCCCCGCGCGGCAGACGCCAAACTACTACGTTCAGAAAGCTGCCGACTATGCTGCCGAAAGCAAAGGCGAAAAATAATAGCAGTGACGGCGGAGATGTGATGGGTTCAACTGACATCGCTTTGCCCTATTGATGACAAAAATCCTGTTGATGATTTGTTCGGAATCGCTTTATTCTGTAAGAACATTGCTTAAAGGCGGTTGTTTTCGCTGCGGGTGCTGTTGCCTGTATGTTGTTGCCAGGCGGCTATTGTCTGCCGCAGGGCAGGGCTTTGGTTGCTGCTCAGCAGTTTTTGTTGCATGGCCTCAGCCTCCTGAGCAGGAAGCTGTATAGCCAAGGCCGCCGCCGCATTGCGCTTAAGGCGGCTAACGCCCAAGTGCTGCAAGATGCTGCCTTGGATCAGTGCTTTAAGCTCTGCGCTGGGCATCAGGCAGAGTTCCTCAGGGTCCAGGAGCAAGTCGGCGGGGCGTGGGCTTTGATCATCGGGGCAGCAGTAGCTGCACAGTGAGCAGCCTGCAAGGCTGCCACCCAGCCAGATTTGTTCCTGCCAGGAAAGCGCCCCCTTTTTTTCATTGGCCAAGTAGCTGCGACAACGCCGGATTTGCAATATGCCACTGTCTGAAAGAGCAGAATTGGGACAGTTTTGAATGCAAAGACGACAATCCGCACAATCCGGCTTCATTTCAGCCACATAGCGCTGTATCGGCAGCGCCTTGGCCGAGAATAAAAAGCCCAAATGCAGGCGTGTGCCAAAACCGTTGCACCTAAGCAGGCTGTTGTAGCCATATTGCCCCAGGCCGGCCTGCTGTGCCAGCGCTTTCTCTAAAAGCGGCGAGGAGTCCACTCCAAATTCGTATTCATCTAAGCATAGCAGTGCGGCAATTTTTTGCAGTATGCGCACTCCGCTGCGATGATAGTCCTCGTTCAAAATGTAGGCGGCCAGACTAGCTTTTGGATGTCCTTCACGCGCTGCCGGCAGCGCAGAAAATGGCAGCTCAGCCTGCTTCTTAGCCTGAAAACTGATGAGCAACAATGAGCGTGCCCAGGGACGGTCTGAGAAAGGGCTTTGCAAAATCTTACTTTGGCGTTGCAAATAGGGCAGGGCAGAACCCTGTTCCGAGGACAAGTAGGCTTGCATTTGTGCCCGCAATTTTTCTTCCAAGCCGGGGTCCGGATGCAAACAGGCGATCTGCACCGCACCGCATTGCTGTGCTAAATCGCTGTAGAAGTGTTGATTTAACTCTGACATCCGCGCAAAACGACTCCCAATGTCAAAAATCCGGCTAAGAGGAATAAGTTAAACCCCATTGCTGCTTTTTCTATTCGATTCGGTGTTTTTCAGGGGATATTCTTGGGTTCCATGAGTCCCAGGTATTGCCACTTTTAACCAGCACTGCCGAAGAATGAGCCATTATCTGTCCGCAAAGTTTTAACTTTTCTTGTCGGCAGCGGGTCGTTTATATCAATTCGTCTTATATTATTTCAGGCATGATTACAATGACAGGGGCGTTACCATGCAATTACGCTATTACAGCATAGTTTGGCTTTCGATTATTTTCTTTGCGCCATCATTGGCGTTCGGTCTTGCTTTAGGCGAGTCTATGCAACTGGAGTCACGGCTTGCGCGTCAACGTGCTCTACATTGGCTTTGGGAGCAGGTGCAGATGGCTGAGTCAGACCAGGCCTCGTTACAGGCGCTGGCGCATTTAGGGGTGGCTTTAGCCAATGAGGGGCATTCAGTCTACGATAGTGAGTTGAAAGCGCTCAAGGCGCATTTGAGCAAGCAAGCCGAGCAGGTCGGCTGTTTGGCCGATTTGCTTCAGTTGCTGCGTTTTGAATTGCGCAATGGTGGTGAGAAAATGACGGTTTTATTGCAAATTTATACCGAAAAAGCTTTTGCTCAAGGTCTACAGCAGGAATCGCTCACCGATCAGCAGTTTTGTTTGGAAATACATTATTTATTAATGCCGGAGCAGGTTTTGTTAAATGAGCACGAACTAATAGAATTGCAGAAGCGCTTGTTCGACGCTCAGGGTGAATTTCCCGCCGCCGCTCTGTTGCAGCTGTTATTAGAATATAAGGATGCGAAAGCGGATGCCCAGCTTTTGCAACTGCAAATAGCCTGTGCCGAAAAAAAATACCGGAGCGCAGCAGAGCTATATTGGGGCGCCAGAGCCTTGAGTGCCTGTGAACGAAAGTTTCCCGGCCAAACAGTCGCTTGGCGCTCTCATTTTGTAGCTGCTCTGCTTGCCGGCCAGCAAGGTGATGGCGCTTTGCTTTTGACCGGACAAAAGAAGACGAGGGCGGAAAACATGCTGGAAACTGCCTTGCTCCTGCAAGTCTTGCAGCTGGCAGACATGGCAAAATAAAGATACTATTGAAGATGCTAGGTATGTTTTATCCGCAGATTACGCGGATTTTTAGGATGTGGACAGGGCACGGATGTTTTAGCGTTCTGTGGTGGCGCATACTTGCGCCACTTCCCTGCACCTTGCTTGATTGCTCTGTCACTTCTTTATAGGGGTTTCTTTTTCGGCTTTGTCATCCTCACGCAGGAATTTCTGCAATCTTTCATTGATAATTTTTTCTCGATTAGCATTAAGGTGTTCCAGTGCGCTTTCCACGCTACGCAGTCTTTCCTCGGTGTCTTCAATGACCAGTTGCATGGAGCGCTCCAGCTTGGTGTTCAGCTCCTTCTTGATGCTTTTCTTTTCGCTTTCGGGTGCTTGCCGATGTCTTTCTGCCAGTTCATGGCACTGTTTTTCAATGCGATTGATCTCATCGCGTTTTTTATTTTCACGTTCCGGCATTTTTTTCCACAATTCCTGGAAATACAGTTCGCGGTCTTGTCTTTTAAGTTTTTGCAGGCGTTCGTATTCTTTGGGATCGTTAGCTTGCAGGTCTTCCATCAGCTGGCGAACCCGACTACGCATGCTATGCTGATATCCGGAAGAATTTCGCTCCGATGTACGTCTTGCGGGCCGTTCAGGAGAGCGTTCCTGATTGCGCCGTTCACGACGTCCACGCATATCGGTTGCTGCTTTGCTGTCCCGTTTAGCTGCCGATTTGCCGTCTGACCGCGCGAAGACAGGCGAGGTCAAAAGCAGGAAGCCGAACGCAAACAGCGTTATGGATTTTAGCAGTTTTTTCATAATAGCCGTCCGTGCATGGAAAAATTATTTTTTTGTATTGGTTTAATCAAGGCAGGTTAGCATACAGGAAGAGTCGTTCTTCCAAGCCTTCCAGCTCAGCGTCTGTCTCTTTGAGATTAAGATACCAGAGTGCTTCCAGGTCAGCTTCGATCGTTTCGCTTTGCGCAATTACAGTTTCATTCACGATGTTTTCTGTTTGTGCTATTTGCATTATGGCTGTCGGTTTATTCAGCAAGGCAGTAACTGCCAGCAGTAGAAGCAGAGCAGCTGCCGCTGCGTACAAGACCTTAGGCAAATGGCGCTGCCAGCTTGGGGCTTGTATCGTTTGCTTGGGTTTGACGCCATCGAGTATCAAGCGATCCAGTTCGGCATCCGGCTCAATCCGGCTGCCCACTATCATGAAGTTCAACGCCAGCAGCTCAGCACAGTCGGGACAGGACTTGGCATGCGCCAAAGCCTCTACGCTGAGAGCCTTGTCAGTCTGCACATATTCCAGGGCAAATTTTTCGCAATCCATATTTCACCTCCTATACCGGTCTGAAAAGGTATCAGCACGGTATTTTCCTATTCAAGTTCATTCAGCATCTTTCTCAGGTTTGCGGTAGCGTAGCGCATTCTTCCCAGGGCGGTATTGATGCTGATTCCCCTTTTTCCCGCTATTTCCTTAAAGCTTAACCCTTCGGCTCTGAGTTGTACTATTTCTTTTTGCGCTTCAGGCAGTTTTTCTATGCACTGCCTAAGTTTGGCCTGCATGTTTTCTTGTTCAAGTATTTCGTCCGGACTTAGTGTGGTAGACAGTATGTTCTCGTGTATTTCCAGCATTTCTCGGTTTTTCACTTTGCGGTAATGATCCATCACCAAGTTGTGAGCTATGGTGCAGAGCCAAGCGAGCAGAAGTTGTTTGTCGGTATACTGGTGCCAATTACGCGCGGCACGTATCCAAACCTGCTGGGCAAAATCATTGACCAGCGACCTGTCTCTGGGCAGCAGTCGATTCAGGTAGGAGAAAAGTTGCAGTCGATATCTGGCGTACAGAACATTGAAAGCTTTATCGTCAGCAGTATCGCGACAGCATGCGACCAGCTCCCCGTCGCTGAGTTGTTCCAATTGCTCATGTCGCATTTATCACCCCACACATATTAACGGGAAAAGCCAAATTATATTGTCAATATTATTGCGAAGATGCAAGAATATCGGCTTTATATGCCTTGCACTCCTAGTTTTTGCTTTTGTTTTCATAATAAAATTATGCTGATGTGCGAAATCTTGTGATATGAAGTTTGAAGGGCATGCGTGCTCTAGGCAGACCCTGTCCAAAAAGGGTTCCGGGCGTATTCTATCCGCAGATTACGCAGATTACACAGGCGGACACGGGCTTCAGGATTAGGAATCGCCATGATTTTGCAGAGCCCCGGGGAAAAAGAAAAATCTTACAAAGGCACTGAGGAAAAGGTGGTGATGGCTGGAAGTGTACAGTATTGATTGCTGCTGATTGCGGCTGCGGCGAATCAATAATTGGCGCCCTTGTGACCAATTGGAAATGTCGGGAAGCTGAGCGGTTGCGTTGTCGACAAGCCCGTTTCGAAATGCTTTTCTATCTGCCTATGCCTTTTTGGACACCCTCTATTTACTGATTTGCATCCACGCCTGCGCCTTGACTTTCAAACCCGGATGTTTTTGCAAGTAGTCGCGTACGGCGTCGCGGCTCGAAATGCCGCTATCCTGTCGTTTTGAGCTTTTTTGGAGCAGTATGGCTCGCAGTTTGGGGTAACGTCCACTGCCGGCTGCGGTGAAGCTGTTCAGAGCCAGTTTCAGGCTGCGCTGATCTAATTTTTGACCTATTTCGGGGTCTTTGAACTCCACGCTCTGTTCGGATTCGGAAATTTTCAGCTTGATGCCATAGACTCCAGAGTAGGTGTATGAGCTTCTGTTATTCCATTGTTCCAGGATCACTTCTTTGAGTTCTTCCTGATTCAGGTAAGCGGTAATAATATTGTTCTCATAAGGCACAAAGTCAAAAATATCCTGTTCACTGATTGCCACTTTTGCCGGAAAGTTTTTTTTGCTCAGCACGCCATGCAGCACGATATCAGCTTTACTGGCTTCTGCGATAGCCATGCAGAAGAGCTCGCTGGCTTGGCAGTTAATTCCGGGTCGGCCCTTGCTCAATATATCGCTTGCCGGTGCCGGAGCAATGCTTTTGCTGCGGGCTTCGTCAAGCATTTCCAACCAAGGTTGCAACTTTCGGCGCATATCCGGATCCTCTTCATAGTGTGGCGGCAGTTCAAGTAACTGAGAGTTGATCTCCAGCACTCGGTGATTTTCTATATCTACGAGTGCTTCTATCAGGCCCAGCTGTTTGGCGGCAAAGCCGGCCTGCACATACCAGCTGCGTGGCCCTATGCGATGCCCCGGCAGTGAGCGATGTGTATGTCCGCCCAACACGAGGTCAATTTCAGGAAACTGCTCTACGATATCTGCTACCTCGTTGACTTGACGTGGGTCTTCCCTGCCTTCCCAAGCCTGATGTATGGCCAGTACGATCATATCAGGTTTGACGGCAAGCAGGTCAGGAAAAATTCGTTTCAGGCTGGTTTTGGCATATTCTACCATGCAAGCCGCACCAAAGCCTTCGCCCAGCCAATAGCGCATGTAGGATGCTGTCATTCCGATAAGTGCAATGCGCACGCCGTTGCGCTCTTCTATGCGCCAAGCCTGGAATGGTGGCGAATCATAGGCGCGCAGATTGCCACAAAGCAGGATGGGACGCATGGGCTCGGCCAGTTCCAGGAAACGCTCCAGGCCAAAATCAAATTCATGATTGCCAGGCACCCAGACATCATAGTCCAAGGCACGCAGCGCCGCAGTCCCGACTTCGCCTCCGGATAGGGCAGCGATGAGGGTTCCCTGTATGGTATCGCCGCAGTCGATAAGCAGGCAGCGCTCCGCTCCAAGCCGATTGCGTTGCTCTCGAATTAGAGTGCCCAGACGCAGAAAAGAGCCGTAGGATGGTTCCTGTTCTTCTTCGACCAAAACTGAATGTATGTCGGTGGTCTGCAAAAAATATACCCGGCGCTGTTCAGCAAACAGCAGTACGTTCAAGAGGAAAATGGGCAGAAAAAGATGACAAAAGCTTTTCATGTCGTTGTTGAATGCGATCATATAGCTTATGGGCCTGATATGGCGGAAAAGCAGCCATGTCCTACAATATAACGGGAAAACAAAAAATGATTTGGCGTGGACCACATCCACAACCTGTTTTTGTCCACAGAAAGCACAGAAAACCTAGTGTGGGCTAGCACCCACAAACCCAGTTGAAGAATTCAATCCGCAGATTACACGGATGCCACAGATTTTTTAGGGCGCACTTTAAAATATGCCTTTCCCCTGAGAAATCTGCGCCCTGAGAAATCTGAGCTACTCTACTGTAAGATTGCGGACAAAAAAATCTTTTACAAAAAAGAAGATTTTTCGAAAAGTCGACGCATTTTTGGCCTATGTGACCTCGCAGTCGAAAAATCGCATTATCTTATACGCTTTACTCATTTTTCTTCTTATTATCTTATTTGTATGCAGCAAGAAAAGATACGCAATGTTGCCATTATTGCACACGTAGATCATGGCAAAACTACGCTGGTAGATGAATTGTTCAAATTCGGTGGCCTGTTCAGAGATAATCAGCGCGTGGTCGAAAGAATGATGGACTCCAATGAGCTGGAGCGTGAGCGCGGTATCACTATTACCGCTAAAAATGGTTCCTTCCCATATAAGGACTACTGTATCAATATCATTGATACGCCCGGACATGCCGATTTTGGCGGGCAGGTCGAGCGTGTGCTGCGCATGGCCGATGGAGCGCTGCTGCTGGTTGACGCCCAAGAGGGGCCTATGCCGCAAACTCTCTTCGTGCTTAAAAAAGCGCTAGCTCTGGAACTGCCCATCATCGTAGTGATCAATAAAATAGACAAGCCGGCGGCACGCCCATATTGGGCCGTGGATCAGGTTTTTGAACTCTTCCTGAAATTGGATGCGCCGGAGAAATTGTTGGATTTTCCGACGGTTTATGCCTCAGGTAGAGACGGATATGCCGTGAACAACCTGAACGACGAGCGCCGCGATCTGGCGCCGCTCTGCGAGCTTATCGTCAAAAACGTACCACCTCCGCAGGGGGACGGCGAAGCGCCCTTGCAGATGCTGGTAAGCAGCCTGGACTACTCGCCCTACCTGGGACGTATAAGCATAGGCAAGATCAGCAGCGGCACGTTGAATATCAATAAGGAGATTGCTGTGGTTATGCGTGACGGCAGCATCAAACCGGCGCGTATCAGTCAGGTATATCGCTTTGAAAGCAACCGTAAAGTTGCGGTACAGTCTGCAATATGTGGTGATATCGTGGCGACTGCCGGCATGGATGAGGTTACTGTGGGTTGTACCTATACCGATCCTGAAGACCCCAGGCCGCTGCCGCCTATGGAAATAGACCCGCCAACCATAGCCATGAGATTCCTCCCCAATGACTCGCCATTTGCAGGACGCGAAGGGCAGTTCGTTACCTCCAGACATATTGCCGAAAGGCTGCATCGCGAAGTGATGTCAGATGTGGCCTTGCATGTCACCGCACTGGAAGCCGGACAGGGGTTCAAAGTGGCAGGACGTGGAGAATTGCACCTTTCCATACTGATTGAAAAAATGCGCCGCGAAGGCTATGAATTCCAAGTAAGCCGACCACAGGTCATCTTTAAGGAAGACCAGGAAGGCAGACGCCTGGAACCCTTTGAAGCGCTCACCATAGATGTAGACGAAAGCTTTATAGGCGCAGTCATGGAAAAGTTGGGGCATCGCAAAGGCCGGGTGCAAAATATGGATACGCTCAATGGTATGGCCAGGCTGCAATATATTATCCCTACCAGAGGCCTGCTGGGCTATCGTGGCGAATTTTTGACTGATACCAAGGGCATGGGCGTGATGAATTATGTTTTTCACGGTTATGAACCCTATGCTGGCGAGATCAAGGGGCGCAATCGCGGCGTAATGGTTTCCATGCAGGAATGTCAGTCGGTGGCTTATGCCTTATTCAACTTGCAGGAGCGTGGGCGGCTTTTTATTGGCCCCGGTGTAAATATCTATGCAGGTCAGATAGTCGGCGAGCATTGTCGTGAGGGTGACCTTATGGTCAACCCCAGCAAAGGCAAGAAGCTGACCAATGTGCGCGCCGCCGGTTCTGACGAGAATATATTGCTGACCCCACCCTTGCAGCTTAGCCTGGAGGATTGTATTTCCTACATTAATGATGACGAACTGGTTGAGATCACGCCCCAAAATATACGTCTGCGCAAGGCGAAAATGCCCAAGTGGTAGGCGGGTTTCAGCAATAGTTTGGCTTTATTATCGCATGGCTGCGATCCTGCGCATGGCGATGGCGGTATCTTGCAGGCTGGCCAAGTCGGGGCTGACCTCGCTGACTAGCGGTCCTTGATAGCCGGCTTTGTGCAGTTCGCGCATGACGACCGGGAAGTTTACTTCACCTTCCAGCAGTGCGGTCCATGTGCCATTGAGGGCATTGCCTTTCCAGTCTTTAAGATGTACGTGGAAGACGCGTTTGCCGAGGGCGCGCACCCAATGCTGCGGATATTGAAATACCGCCATATTGCCCGGATCAAAATAGAAACCTATCCGGTCACTGCCTGCTTGATCGATAAAACGGCGCATCTCCAGTGGACTGAAAAGAAAACCGTTCCAAACAAACTCTATAGCCAAGCGCAGATCCAGCTTTTCCAGACAGGGTTGCAATTTTTGCAGCGCGGCGATGGCATTATCATAGGCATCTTCGTAGTATAATTCCGGATTCAATCGTCCCAAGGTATGCAGGCATACCTTGGCGCCGAGTTTAGCACAAAGCTCCAATCCGCGCTCGGTCGAGGCAATGCCTTCCGCGCCCTCGCTCCCGGCGGCCAGCAGATTGCCGCTTTCCATCGCCAAGGCCATGGAGCTGATGGATAGGCCCAGCGAGGCGGCCTGGTTGCGCCAGGATTCGAGTTCCGCATCGCTGACATTGTAGTTGAAAGGCGCATCGTCGCCGGGGCGCAAAGACAACTCTACCTCATCGTAGTTATTGAGCTTGGCTTGTTGCAGTACTTCAGGAACCGGCATGGCGTCGGTGATCAACTGTGAAAGTGAAATCTTCATCATAAAACCTCAATGTAAATGAAACGTTATACCGGATAGCTACTATGATTGTGGCAAAGCGATAGTGCAGCTGAATTTATTATTCTCTTGACAGATGCCTTGCAAAAGTAATTCTTGGTTTAGCAGGGTGATGCTTTGAATATGAGTGAAGGGCAAAGTATGGCGTGAGACTGTCTCCAAATCCTTTTCACAGCGCAATGTGAGCCGCCCTTCATAGTGTCGAACTGAAAAATCATAACCGGCATGGGAAAATGACATGTCTGGGGTGCAGAACATTTCTTCGGGGCTGAGCTTTTGCGCAGTACCTTGCTTGTTGCTTATGATAAAACTCATGGGAAAGACGTCAACGCCTTCGCTTACGCGCTTTGACAAGTCCAGCGTGATGGATATGGGAAAGCCATCAGGATTTTCTGCTTGAATAAGGAGCTTGTTTTTGCCTATGCTCATAGGTGCTACATAGCATGGGGTCAATTGCTGAGTGATGACTATGTTTTTGTCTTTAATGACCACGAGAAAAGTAGTCAAAGATTCCGAGCTGGCGGCGTAGGGCCAGTCAACTGTCAATATGGCGTAGTCTGAACCTTTATGCGATATGCATCGGTCGATGTGCATTTCTGCCAGCAGGACGGTGTCGGTATTGTGGAGCTTTCGTGGAAGTTTACCTCGCCCGTTGCGCAGTTGCAAGGGGAAGCCAGCAACCAGGCTGCTGGCGTCTTTGATACGCTGCCAGCGTGCAAGGCTGTCATCGTCAGCCAGCAGAATATTGATTTGCCGTATGATCATGCTGGAGGCATGGTAACTCCTCTGCATGCCATCTATGCTGCCGGCAAAATCATCGCTGTCAGTAAATTCGTCAGTGGCTTTAAGTACGGCTTGGACTTCTCGGTTGAAGTCATAAAGTTCCTCGATGATTTTTTGTCCTTGTTCGGGATATTTGTGCAGGCGGTGAGCGGCTGCCTGATAGAGCAGGTGCTTGGTTTCATTAAAATGTCGATGGGCTGCTATATTCATGCCCATTTGGGTGTAGTCTTTGTCAGATAAAGCTCTGTTCAGCGACTTACTATGAACATCTTTGCAGTGTTGTAATAACTTTTCGCGTTCGTTGAGGCTGCGGCAGGATGTGAGCAATAAAAAAGAGATGACGGGGATTAGGGTCAGAAGCTTCATAAAAAACTTATATTTTAATGTGTGCCGGTTCGGGTGCATGTGGACAAAAAAATTGCTTCTCTTAGGCTTGTCCGGGTCATGCTCGACGTTGCCATAGAGTAATACCATGACACAATAATTGCAAGCCCTCCACACAAGCTTTGGAAGAAAGAAAAATGTGAAAAAGGGGTTTTGTGAGATTGTCAGACGGCGACAAAATGTGGTGACAAGCTATGGGATGTTCACACCATTGGCAGGTCAGTTTTTTCTTCACTCCGTCCTTCTGCCTGATCTGAATATAACTGAGAGTCCTCCATGCTTGCCAAAGTCAAATGTACAGCCGATACTAAAAACAATAATGGCAGAAATGGCTTTTTGGGCAAAAATCAAGAAAAATATAAATATAATGATTTCACTGTAACCTGAAATCCGAGTTTTCACAATCCATATCATGCTTTTCCTGTCTGGCAAAACAGAACAGGTTGGAGCTTCCGTTAAAAACCCACCATGTAAAGAAGTCGATGTACCATGTCAAATATTTATCACAAAGCTCCGCACGTCAATAAAAACAAGATTTTGGGTTATAGTAGTGTGGTTTGGGTAATATGAGATGGTGATCATCACGTGGTCGTGAAATATAAGTTAATCTAGGAGATAGTATGAAAGTGAAGTCGTTGTTTGCTCTCTTTGCCGCTGCATTGTTTTCAAGTGTGTTATGGGCGGATTTGAAGCTGGACCCCGTGTTCTCTTCCAACATGGTGCTTCAACAGGAAAAACCTATCACTTTTTTTGGTACAGCTGACAAAGAAACAAAAGTCAGCGTAGAATTTAACGGAAGTACCGTTGTCGCTTCTGCGGACGAAAATGGTCTTTGGGAAGCACAGTTTCCTGCGTTGAAAGCAGGGAAAGAACGCTATACGGCCATTGTTTCCGATGGAAAAAACAAACTGGAGCTCAACGATATACTTATCGGCGAAGTATGGTTTTGTTCCGGACAGTCCA
Source organism: Oligosphaeraceae bacterium (assembly GCA_012799725.1). Lineage (GTDB taxonomy): Bacteria > Verrucomicrobiota > Lentisphaeria > Oligosphaerales > Oligosphaeraceae > JAAZIY01. The sequence continues at coordinate 21,186 of JAAZKR010000034.1, forward strand.
ATATGCAAATGCCGATTGGGCAAAAGTTTAACAGAGGCTGGAGTGCTCAAAATTGCGAAGAAGAGGTCGCAAACTCGACAGACCCTGGACTACGCTTTGCATATCAAAGGCTAATTATATCGCACCAGGAAACTCTTGCACCTCGATACCATAATGCCAGTGGCTGGGTCAAGTGTTCACCGGATACAGCGCATTATTTCAGTGCGACCGCCTATTTCTTTGGCCGTCAACTTCGACAGGATTTGGATGTGCCTGTTGGGCTGATCAACTCATCATGGGGAGGAACCAGGATCGAACCGTGGATTTCTCCAGCGGGCTACCAGCAATTTGGTCCGTCTCAGGAACTGGCTCGGCTTCAACGTTTTGATCTTAATGATGAGGAAAAGAAACAATATGTAGAAAATGAAAAAATGCGTTTTATCCGAGAAATGACGGAGTGGTATCCCTTATTTGAAGCAGCCGGAGCACAACAGAAGGCCGCCGCAGCCAATTGGGCAGATGCCGATTTTGACGATTCCTCCTGGGCGGAATTAAAAGTGCAGAGTCCATCTCAATACAACGTACGCTGGAGCCGAACAAAATTCATGCTTACAGAGGATCTTAAAGGCAAAGAGTTGCAACTCGATATGAGTACACTGGGAGAATCTGCCGATATTTATTTGAATGGAAAACTGATCGCAAGTTGGAAAGCTTTCGATCCTGAAGAACAAAAAACAGTTCGCATTGCTTTGAGTAAAGAGCAGTTGGAGCAAGATGCAGAAAATGTTCTGGCAATCCGTGCGGAACATTTTTACAGTTCACGGGGGCGCAACCATATTCACAACACACTGCAGGGGAATCTGCTCGCAGATCAAGGTCGCATTCGTCTGTCACTAGATAAAAACTGGAAACAAATGGATGAGTTTACGTGTTCCAAATCCAGCACGCAAGAGAAATCGGTGCCGAATTTCATTACTATTCCGTACGCGAGCAACCAATTCCCGTCCAATCTTTACAATTCCATGGTTGCCGGCTGGACAAAACTGCCAATTCGTGGAGTCATTTGGTATCAAGGCTGTTCCAACAATGGAGACCCACGTTACTATTTGTTGCATAAAACCCTGATTGCCGACTGGCGAGCGAGATGGAACAATCCGGACATGCCTTTTTTGATCGTTCAACTTGCCGGCTATGAACCGTCACGCGCTAATAACTGGCAGACCGCTGATGCAACCCAAGTCTCGGGCTACGCTCTGACGCGTGATATCCAGCAGGAAATGCTTCGTATTCCAAATGTGGGTCTCGCTTGTGCAATCGACATTGGAGAAGCTGCGAATATTCATCCAGCCAACAAGCAGGATGTAGGCAAACGGCTTGCGCTGGAAGCTGAACGAATAGCTTACAAGAAAGATATTGTTAGTCGCGGGCCTCTCTTTGAATCAGCTAAAGCAGAAAATGGAGCCATGAGGGTATTCTTCCAATACGCAGAGAATGGTTTGAAAACCTCTGACGGGAAAGCCCCGGGAGCTTTTGCAATTGCCGGAGCAGATAAAAAATTTGTCTGGGCTGATGCTCAAATCGACGGTAATACAGTCGTGGTTTCTTCCGCACAAATTCAAGACCCGCAGTATGTCCGCTATGCTTATGCCGGATATCGTGGTGATTGCAATCTGCAAAACGCTGAAGGTCTTCCAGCTTATCCGTTCCGTTCGGATGCATATGACTATGCTGCTGTAAAATAAGAAACTAATTCAATGCATTTTCACGCTATTGTCCAGCTGCACATTAAGAAAATCTTTCTGAAGAAACAAAACGTTGAATGACAGTACGCATAAATTTCAACTGGCGCGGACTGATCGTCCGCCCCAGTTGAAAGACTCGATCCACAGATTACACAGATTCAGATAACTGAACCTCTGTGAAGTTGTGCTGGCACTGTTTTGGTTTTCGGGGTGATTCATTCAAGCCTTGCCAGCACTTCTTCGAGCGGTTTTCCCGGCGCGGAGCGCCAAACGTGCCTTCCCCACAGGCAACCTATTGGTATACATAGGTAAGCAAAAAATGCAAATTTTAAACTGGTAAAAAATGCACAGCCATCCCATAGGCTATGATGTAATGTACAGATTGGCGACCTTGGGGGTGAAGGGAAAAAAGATAACCGCAAAGGACGCAAAGGACGCAAAGGACGCAAAGA
>JAAZKR010000241.1 GCA_012799725.1 Oligosphaeraceae bacterium
CTATTTAAGAGGTTGTGCTGTAAGGCCTTGACTATGCATAATCCCGGTTTTCAAGCCCGATTGACGACTTTTTCTGCCGATAATCAAGAGCGGTCGAGTTGCTTTGCCTATCCTGCCTGCGGCCTCTATGTCGGGTGGGGAAAAATCAAAAAATCGAAAATGTTTTTTTGAAAAAAGAGGTTTGCCCAAGCGTGAAATCCGGCTAAATATGCCGTTTTTTGCTGCCTATGGGATGAATGTGAAAACTTTATGGTATTCCCAGAAAAAACCCACTTCCATTTTGCATATTTCCGTAACGACGGCATTTTGCCGGATCATTTCGGTGTTATAGTGTTTACAGATAATGGAAACAGCCAGGCAAATCAACCTCTTAGCTTTTTCTTCCTTGACTGTTGCTCGATGCACTATGCACATGATTTGAACTTGCAAGTTAGTAAGATAATGAGTATAGTTGAAGCGAGCTATTTTTCGTCCGCATCGGAGTAACCGTGTTAGCTGCCGCCAAAAGCAAGCGACGGCAAACAAACCCGCCCTGCCCGATTACAAATAACCATAGGACACCAGACCCCGCTATGTCCGAACCGTTTTTCCCCCGTATAATTTCCGGTCAGTTAGACCGTTATCAGCTTTCCAATGAATTACCGCCGCTGGAGCTGTCTTCCGGCTGTATTCTGCGTCGTTTCAGCGCTCTGGATCAGGTCAGCAATGAAACAGTATTGCTGGAAGTATTACCGGCACCCTATGCCCTTGAGCTACTACGCCTGTTGCGCCAAAACATGAGCGGCCTGACCAGCAGATTGGAGCGGCCTCTTCTGTATTGTTGGGGCCTGCCGGCCTTCATCCATGAAGTCTGGGAGATCGACGCAGCGGCCAGCGCAGCCACCGGCCTAAGCATTGGTGATTCGCCTCTGGTCTACGCACTTTCCGACCCTGTGTGCCTGGTTAACATGCTGGCTAACGGCGACAGTGAAGCTTGTACCGAACTCTACCGCAAGCAACTGCCACGATTTTGTGAGCAGCTTGCTGAGGCGCAGCGACAAGGCCTGGCACATGGCGCTCTCTCAGAACATACTCTTTGGCTCGATGCTCAAGGTGCGCTCCGAGCCAGTGATTTTATGCTGGCCCACCAACTCGAACAACTCTGCCAAGGTCAAGATATAAATGCTTTACAAAGCCCCAGTCAACATGACGATCTGCTGGCGCTAAAAAAACTCGCACTGCGCATACTGCCGTTAACAAGCCTGCAAAAACAACAAGGCGATATGGAAGCGCTACAAAACGCCGACGCCCTGCTCCAGCTGGGGCAAATCTTGAGCAGCGCCGTTCGGGAAAACATTGTGGCACCCTCGCTTGAAATCGGCGACAACCGGCCTAAGTCCGCCCAAAAAGAACCGGTGCGAAAGCCAAAGCATCGGCATTTTGCCGTTACATTAGCCCTGCTTTGTATACTGCTGGCCGTACTTTTGGGGCAGCAGCTCTGGCAAAAACGTGACCTGCTTCAACAATTTGGCAGTTCCACACTCCAGGAAGATGCCGCTCCGCCACAACTGCTTACCAGTAAGATGTGGCAAAACCTGAGCGATACTTTCGCTATGCGCTTTACCCTAAGCCAAACACTGGAACAGAGTGGCCCATTGGGGCTGACTCTACTTGGACAGTTGCAAAGGCTGGAACTTGTCTGGGAAGAACAAGCGCTGCGGTTCTACGAACAACTCGGGAAACAGCATTATAAGCTGCTCGAAGAAATCCCCTGGACAAAAAGCCCCGAAGTCGGCACGCAGTACGCTATCGTCAAAACACCTGCCAGCCTGGCAGTATACCAAGATGGCGTGCTGTTGCTGGACGCAGCCCTGAAAACGCAAAGCTGGCGCAACCTGAAATGGCAAAATGATCCCAGGCTTGAAACTGCACCTAGACTGACTTATCAAAAAATCGGCAACTTGTACTTTGCTGATGACTTTATGCACGCTGAAGGCGCACTGGGTGAATGGCAGGTGCAGTCCGGCAGCTGGGCGCTGCACGAACTGCAAACTCCGGTGCGTAGCGCCAACCCCTTCTCGTTTATCGGCAAAGGAGACAATGCCGAGGCCAGCTGCGGACACTGGTTCTGGCGCAATTATCAGGTCAGCTGCGCCATGCAAGCCTTGCAGGCACCAAGCTTCGGATTACGTATCTGCAGTGACGAACACCAAAACTCATACCGCCTGGTCTTCGAACTTGCAGACGAAAATGCCGCAGTGGCAAACCTGCGCCTCCTTAAGCAGAGCAAGGAGGGTGAACATCTGCTGACTGAATGCAGCGTGCCTAACCCCACAGGTCAATGGATCGAACTGGCTCTCAGCAATAACGAGGGCAGACTGACGGCTTTTATCGACCGGCATGCCGTCCTGAACTATGTGGATAAGGCGCCCCTGCTCGGCGGCAAACTCTCACTGCTCAGCTCGGGAGCACAAGGGGTCGTCTTCGATGATGTGCTGGTCATACCGACGCAGCGACTGCAATTGGATCAGGAAAGTCTGCAAAATAAAAATGATCTGCTATTCACAGAAAACATGTTAAAAGATGCTGGCACGGTGCTGCACAGCCTAACTCTGCATCAACCCGAGCTGGTCGAAGCCGAACTGCGCCTGCAACTAAGCGTGGCAATGCTCAAAGATAAGAACTGGGAACTGGCCTTGCAGCATCGAACTCAACGTGAATTGTTGCTCAAATTGCAGCAAAACAATGCCACAAATAACCTGCAAGCTGAAGTCATACTGCGCAAACTGGGCAAAGAAACTATTCTGTCACAAGGAGAATTGCCGCTGCAAAACAAAACCGACCCCATGGAACTTAGTTTCCTGGTTCAGGGCAATGAAGCTAAAGCGCTGTGCGATGGCAAAACCCTGGTTTTTGTCAATGAACTGCCGGAACAAGAAGCAGGATATGCCGTGCTTAGACAAAGCTCCCAGGCACAAGAAAAACCGGAATGGCCCAAACTAAGCTACGCGCCAGCACCTGCCTTAAAACCTATACTGGACAGGGTCGCCATGTTCACCCATGAGGTGAGCATGCGCAGCTGGAATAATCCCGTCATGGAATGGCGTAAGCAGGGCGAAAACTACTGGCAGCAAAGTGACCTGTGGCAGGACTTCCAAGCTAGCATGAACATCCAAAGCCTAATGAAAGGCACCAATCAACCGGCCTGGGGACTGCTGATGGCAAACTCAAGCCTGAAATACCAATTGAAACTAATGTACGAGACCAGTAAAAAACAACTGGAATTGACAGTGCCCGGACAGGACAAGCTCAACTTGCAATTGAATGAACCGCCCGAAAATATCGCACTGCAAAAAAGCGCTGACAGACTGCTGGCGCGATTGAACGGCAGGCTGCTATGGAATCTGCCCATGCCTGAAGAATTGAGTGGACTGTGCCTGCTGGGACGAGCCGGACACGGCAACAGCGAGGATTGGGCTAACGCCGTCAACGTCCTGGGAGAAGGCGTGAAATCGTATTCTTTCCAAGAAGCGCCCTGCGACTGGCTGGCTGCTGCTGGCAACTGGGAAGTGACTAATAGATGGCAGTGCGATCCGCGATGGTCTTTCTTTTCAGGACAAAACTTGGACGGAGTGGCATGCCTCTGGAATAAACTCCCGCAGGGGGAAAATCTGAGCGTGGATTTCTTTGTCGGGCCTAAGATGGATACCGGACGGGGCAAAAAATACGAGTATGCCGGCGATTATGCACTGGTGCTATGTGCCGATGGACAAAATATCAACTCCGGCTACAGCTTCATCTTTGGCGGCTGGGATAACCGGGGCAGTCAAATCGTGCGCCGCAATAGCATAGTCAAGGAAAACCGCGATATCAAAGTGACACGCAGCAGCGCCATACATAGACAATGGTTCCACATGAAAATTCGCAAAGAAAATTCGCGCTTGAGCTTCTGGGTGGACGGCAAGCTGGTAGCTGAACTTGACGACCCGGAACCGCTTAAAGATAGGTACTTCGGCATCTGGACCTGGAAAAGCGAAATCATGGTCGCACAGCTGCGTATCTCCAGCCAGAAACATGAAAATGCCGGTGCGGTGCTGCGCAGGAGCAAAGGGCTGCCAGCAACACCATACGACGAATAGCCGGTTTTTGGCCTGTTGACCACCATTGATTGGTGGATGGCGGTAGCCCGCAATTCCCAATGGCGCAAGTATGCGCCACCACAGAACGCTAAAACACCAGCACGCTGTC
>JAAZKR010000242.1 GCA_012799725.1 Oligosphaeraceae bacterium
CAAGAAGAAATCGAGCAACAGCCGCACGGAAAACACCCTGTCACCAATATGGCGAACAGCATAAATCTTACAACTGTCTGATAATAAAGCTATTAGGATTAAACCTCAGCTTTGGCCGCTTTTTTTAGATTGAATGAATCATCCCGAAAACCAAAACAGTGCCAGCACAACTTCATGGAGGTTCAGTTATCTGAACATAGTGACCGCTAGCTGGTAAAAAAGCAATGCGCTGATCCGAGCGATCTGGCAAAACAGCAATACCACAAATTTTCCAATTGCCTTGAATTTTCTCTCCCTCGTTTTTTTTTTGAACCTGAGGTTCAGTTGTCTGATGTTGAGCTAGGCAGGCAAGTATGTCCGACTACAGCAGACTGACAGTCATAACAGCAATACCAGTGTCCTGCCGATTGTTGGGCTAACCGAACAGGAGGCGAGAAATACCAGGCCGGTCCTATGGTGTTGCATGTTTGCGGCACATTCATGCTACAGAACTGGCGCACATTTTGGAACCGGAGGCGGGGGGGCGTTCAAAAAAACCGCCGTGTGTCGCATAATGCGCGCACGGCGGTTTATGATGTGGAGGCCAAATTGCATCAGCCTCCGGTTAGCTTGTTTGCAGGTTGTCTGCTTATGCTTTGCAGTTGCGTTTGCGCAACTTGGCCACGGTATTCTTAATACCGTTGATCATGTCCTCGATTTCCTGTTCAGTGAGACGCGGATGCATGGGCAGGTTAGTCTCGCGCTTGTAGAAGAATTCACTGGCAATGGGACACTGGTTTTGGTCGTACCCTAAGCGCTGCATGCCGGTGAAGTGGAAAGAGGGCTGATAATGCAGTATGCCCTGCACTCCCTCTTCCTGGTAGAGCACGCGCATAAAGTCGTCGCGGCTGGCTCCCAGCTTCTTCTCATCGACGCAGAGTGTGTAGAGATGGTAGACGTGCTCGTAGCCTTCCGGCTCGTAGACTGTCTCGATACCTTCAACTCCAGCCAGTCCGGCATTGATCTTGCGTCCAATCTCCTGCCGTTTGGCAGTCAGCATATCCAGCTTATCCATCTGGCAGCAGCCTACCGCAGCTTGTATTTCATTCATACGGTAGTTATTGCCCCAATGCCGCCCGTTCCAGGGAATGACGTCAAAGTGAGCCGGCAGCCAGTAGTCCAGTGGCGACTCTTTTTTACAGACTATATGATCGCCGAACTTCCATTCATTGACGCTTTGATCCCAGGGCTGGGTGTTGTTCATGCAGCGCAGGTTTTGTATGCCCTTGGCATATTCATCACAAGCAGTGGTGATCATGCCGCCTTCGCCGCAGGTACTGATGTTTTTGAGCGAGTGGAAAGAGAATACACCAACATCGCCGATGCTGCCGGCATAGCGCCCCTTATATTTAGCTCCGGTGGCGTGAGCGCAGTCCTCGAGCACCTTCAGGCCGTGTTTTTCAGCCAGTTCCATGATGGGGTCCATATCCACCATCAGACCGGCGTAGTGCACCACATAGATGGCCTTGGTCTTCTTGGTGATCTTTTTGGCCACGTCTGCCGGGTCTATGTTGTAGGTGCGTGGGTCTATGTCTGCATAAACCGGGACGCCGCCTTCTTTCAAGATGACCAGGGATGTGGCCCAGAAAGTATTGGGAGTGGTGATGACTTCATCGCCGGGCGCAATGTCAAAGAGCTGGGTACAAACATGCATGCCGGTGGTGCAGTTTGAACAGGCAAAAGCATGCTTGACTTTGTGATAGGCGGCGAACTTGTTCTGGAATTCCTGCGTCTTGGGCCCCATGGTAAGTGAGTCCTGTTCCATGGCGGCAAGTACAGCCTGGCGTTCCGCATCATCATAGATGCTGCCCATAAAAGCGTAGGGCACCTTCAGCTTGACGCCGTCATCCGTGGCGTATGAACTGGTAATGCCGCCTTCGCTTTCCCCACCGGTGAAATGCTTCTTGTCAATCGACATGATGTGAACTCCTTTTGCTACTGTTGGAAACTAAGCGATAATCTCGCAGTGCGACTATTGTTGAGAACGAATAAAAAGCGTGACAAAGAAATAATTCAGACATACAACAAAGTTAATGTAACAAAGCCGGTTTATCAAGCCGAAAATGAACTTCTTGGCAAGAATTAGCAATAAATAGCTGACTTTATGTGGTCGCTGAATTTATCGAGTGTGAAGTTGCAAAGAGTTAATCCTAAAGATACCAAAAACAAAAAAGAACTGAAATTTTAGATAACTGAATCTCTGTGAAGTTGTCTGAACTTGCGCATCGGGGTTCTTGAAAATCTTTCACAAAAAAGAAGATTTAGAGGGATAGCAGTACTGAAGACGCCCTGTTCACCAACACGGCAGGGCATTTTCATTCATTTTCATGGACATGGACAAGAATGGATATCATGGACGGAATGGACACGATGGACTTTCCGTTTGATGGACGAATGGACGGGTTCAAAGACGTCACCTGCTGTACGTGTCCATTCTGTCCATGAAAATGTGTCCATTTATGTCCATGACGTCCATTGCGTCCATCGTGTCCCTGTCCATTAAATAATCTTTCACAAATAAACGAGACATCTCCCGATGTGATTGGAAGAATGAAAATGCCCTATGCACTCAGGAACCTTGATTTTGAAAAAATGACGATTTTTTCAAATCGAGCACTACCTTGAAACCCTTACTCCGCCACGCCTTCAAGCAACACTGCCCGCCAAGGAGCGATGGGCGGCAGTTCCAGGATAATTTCATCGTCGGTCCGTGAAACCACCTTGAGTTCCAGCGGGTCGGCCATTTGCCTTTGCAGGCGGTACTTCTTATGCGCCGGGCGGCGCAGGGCGATTGTCAGCGCCGGAGTATCCCCGGCCGCCACGTTGATCAAGAATGCGCATGCCGCCTTGCCGTCCTTTGTTGTGCGGGCAAAGATGCATACGGCATATCCGGA
>JAAZKR010000243.1 GCA_012799725.1 Oligosphaeraceae bacterium
AAGCAACTCGACCGCTCTTGATTATCTGCAGAAAAAGTCGTCAATCTGGCTTGAAAACCGGGATTATGCATAGTCAAGGCCTTACAGGCAATCGCTTAAATAGAGCCGCCACTCGAAGCCTTGTCCTGAAAATCTGCGCAGGTCTGTGTAATCTGCGGATAAAGTGCTGCCTGAATACTTTGGGACGGGGTTGGCTATTTTTGGGAACCGCGCTCCGAAATCTATGGGACGGCTGTGATATTATACAACAAATCAGTCGATTATTGACGATTTTGGTTTTTGAGGTACTGCTTCACGGATTCAGGCATGATTCTTTGATGTTGGCAATTCGCTGAGGTAAAAGTTGTCTTTAGAGTTGCAAAACAGCAAATGCATATTAACTTTTCCTAGCATCTGGATCTCCTTTTTTGACTGAGCTTAGAATCTTTTCAAAAATTAAGGATTCATTGTGCTTTGTCAGATATTTACTTCTATCGCAGGACTTCGCACATAAATACATTTTAGATGAAAACCATATGGGAAGAATCATGACAAAGACAAGGAGCAGTAAAGGCGCCGGCGGTATCCAGCCGGCTCGAATCCCGCGTGGAGCCAATGACAAAATCAATCACGCCATTATCGGCCTTGGTGTCATGGGGCAGGGACATGTCCAATATGTCTTGGATGATCCCCAAGCTCGCTTGGTGGGGGTATGCGATGTAATGCAAAGCCGGGTGGCGGAGACCCTGGAGAAAGTTGGCAAGGATTGCCGTGGCTACCGGGATTTCCGGGATATGCTGAACAGCGAGTCGATAGATGTAGTACATGTGGTGACTCCGCCGCACTGGCATGCCCTGCATAATATCTATGCCCTCAGTGCCGGTTGCGATGTCTGGGCGGAAAAGCCGATGACCCGCACGATCTCGGAAGGAACTTATATCGCCGCCGCCGTGAAGCTTAACTCCCGGGTATTCCGACTCAATACCTGGTTCCGTATGCATAGCCCGTTTTATGGATTGGGTACTGCGGTTGCCCCGTTGAAGAAACTGATTCAGAGCGGGGCGCTGGGATGGCCGCTGACAGTGCGCATCAGCGCCCATACCGGATTCTCCTGGAAAGCATCGATGTGGATGGGGAAACTTGGCCTGGCACCGGAACCCGTGCCGGATGGTTTTGACTACGACCTGTGGCTTGGGCCGGCACCGTATCGCCCCTACACTTCGCACCGGGTCTCGGGGTCATTCCGGGGTTACTGGGACTATGATGGTGGTGGCCTGGCAGATATGGGACAGCATTATCTCGATCCAGTGCAGTATCTGTTGGATAAGGATGATACCAGCCCGGTGGAGATCGAGGCCAATGCGCCGTGGCCACAGCATCCAGATGTGGTTGGCATCTGGGGACAGGTTTATATGAAATATGCAGACGGCTGCAAAATCATCCTGGAATCTTGCGAGTGGGGCAAGGATGAAACCGAAGGAAAGCCGTTTATCGAAGGACCCAATGGTAAAGTCTTCAAGAATTTCCATACAGAGCCGGGATATCTCGCCGAACTGGCCAAAACGCTCCCGGACCCCGAACCGCAAATCAGTGACTTCAATGTCTCGATACGCACGCGGAAAAAATTCGCCCTTAACGAAGACAATGGAAATCGCAGCAATATTTTGGTGCATCTTGCCAACTGTGCCATTCGTACCGGGAGGAAATTGTATTTTGATCCGGTGGAACTGCGTTTCATGGATGATGAAGAAGCCAATCAGCTGGTCGAACAGCCGATGCGTGCGCCCTGGGTACTCTTTTGATTGCAAGGAGATGGACAATGGCTGTTACGAATAAAAAGAAAACGACAAAAAAAACCACTGCCGGAAAATATCTGAAACAGGCAGGCAAGTTGCTCTGGGCAGAACCGGCCTGCGGGCATAAAATTGCGGATGAGTTGCTCCGGGATGCCGAGGAGGCAGTGGCGCAACTGGTGCCCTGTATGTCGGAAAGCAATGATGAACAGGCTACACAGGCCTTTTTTGCACTTGAGGCTATGGTGATGGCAGCGCTGAATCCGGAATGCTCTTCGGAACAATGCTGGGCGTTGGTGACGGGGTTGTGCCAACAATTACCGGCAGCGCGCGATGCCTATTCGCGCAGCCAGCTGATCCGGTATCTGGGGTTGCTGGGCTATGATTGCGCCGTTGAAGCTTTGCGTCCTTGGCTGAATAAAAAGGAATATTTCGAGGTCACATTGTTAGCTTTGCGGCATATAGGAAGCCCCTCGGCGTTGGAATTGATCGCTGAAAAGATGGCTACTGCCAAAGGTTCTGCTTATACAGCCCTGGTTCTGGCGGTTGCCGAATGGGAAAATGATGAAATAATTGATCAGGATCAGATGCGGAAGGCGCTGGCCAAGGCGCCGGAGAACGAATTGCCGGCTCTTTGGAATGCCTGTGCGCGCTGCGGCCTGTTATTTGTCGCCGAGGATCTCCTGAAAGCCTGCAAGGGAACATCGAAAGCGACCAAGGCTGCGGCACATGCCAGCTTGGCGCTGCTGATCAGCAGAATCTATGATTGGGAGACGGCGGTATCCTTGGGACAGCAATTTTATCAGGTCAGTCCTGTTGCGATAGCCTTGCGTTCCTGGTTTGATGCATGCGCAACTGATATCACAGCAGATTGCTATGAAGCCCTGACTGACGCAGTGCAAGAAGACGATCCGGCGCTGCGTGAAACTGCTCTGGAACTGCTTGGCAGGGCCTCCGATTGCGGCGTGGAAGTCGAACTGCTGGTGGAATTTGCCGGCACGCTGCAATCCCCTTCGGCCAAAGCAGCCATGGTGCGTATGTTGGGACGGCATGGAAAAATGATCGCGCGTCCATTTATCATGGCTTGCCTCTGGGACAAGGAGCCCGAAGTACGCCAGGCCGCCCACGAAGCCGCAGAAAACCTCCAGGGCAAACTCGATGTCGGCAATGCCATCGCCGTCGCTGTCTACCGTGACTGACGGGCTATAACTCCATTGCACTTCAGAGCAGCATCCAGGAAATCACTGGCTGGGCTAATATCGGATTGAAATTCGCCGGTGGCCGAACTTGGTCTCGGCCACTACTACCTTTTGAACCATCTGAACTGTCATTTCATGAGCATCATCTCCTTTCCAACCCAAACAGACTCCTGGTATGGAGCTACTCGTCACCGTTTCCAATTTGAAGGCCGTGAAGCTTGGATTGTTGAACCGGATTCGCCTGCTGCCGGCAGGCCATGGACCTGGTGCATGGAATGGCCGACGGCTTTTGTCCCGCGCACCGGTGTGCCTACTTTGCTGGCTCAGGGTTTCCATCACGTCCATTTGCAGGCCAAAGGACATGGAAATGATGAGGATCAGCAAGCTTTCCGGCGCTATCATGACTTTCTCTTGACCTTGGGACTGGCCCAAAGAACAGCACTGATAGGCCTCAGCTTCGGCGGGCTGTATTCAGTTCGATACGCTGCTTTCAATCCGGAAAGGGTTGCGTCTGTCTACCTCGATGCTCCAGTATGCAGCTTCAAGAATTTCCGCTTTATGGATCAGGTTAAAGAAGAATACCAGCTGGATGACGTGGAACATATTGAAAAGCATCCCGGCATGCCTGTCAATCTCACAGGTAAACTTCTGCAAATTCCCGTCCTGCTGATTTACGGTGCAGATGACTTGGTTGTTGTCCCTGCATATAATTGTGAACTCTTTGCTGAGCGTCTTCAGGCCGCCGGCGGAAAAATACAAATCATTGAACGCCCATCTTGGGGACACCATCCGCATGGACTCGATGATACAACAACCATTGTCAATTTCATCTGCGAAAATCTCGCAGAATGACTTTTTTCAATAACAAAGAATAATTTTTTCTTATGTGACACTTGACGTTGAAATGCCATTTGGCACGCATGAAAACGTTTCGACAATTTCGGCACCCGGCTTTCCGCAGATTGTGCAGATTATCCCGGATTTTTCCAGTGCAATGGTTCTAAATATAAGAAAGTGTCTCTAGCCTATCTAACGGTTATTGTTCTTTCATGCTAAACTCAGACTGTAGTCTTTCGAGCTCCCTCTGCTCCGTTGTGCCAACGGGAATTGCACTTAATTTCCGCAGCACATAGATAATCGTAGATTTTATACAAGGCGATTGATCGTTTGTTAGATTCTTCCCCAAAATTTCCGTCAGTCGTGATAAATCCTTGTTTCTATCCGTAAGCTGAGTCTTGACCTCGTCCGGAACTGCGATTTTCCCGTTACGTAGATGCTCGAAGAGTTGGGGCTTTGCCTCCGGGTCTCTTAAATAAGGGCGAAGCGCTTCATTTGTTTTACAAATAGACAAAATATCATAGATGATAATATCACAGTACGCATTCAAAGCAGCACCCCAGACAGTCTCTGGAGGCTGCGCATTGCTAAGAATATCATAGCTGACTTGTATAACAGCGTTCTTAACATGATTGGAACCAATTGCAGGCAATCTTTCCTGTATTACCTGGTTGCGAAACCACGAAAACAAGGCAACTCTGAAATAGGCAGACTCCTGATCATTCCTGATTCTCAATAAGAGAGCATCAATGTCTGATGGTTCTGGGTTTTTTAAATAGAACAACGATAAAATAAACTCTACATCGGACGTAGCGGCAGCTTCGCGCTCCCAGTCATCAGTTAATTCAGTACGGTGGGCAACATGCTCGGCAGCGGAGGACGCCGTTTCGATTAATTCGTCCAGGGATAACGATTCCAAGTGCGCTTTGACTTTCTCCCAAGCACGACGCGATTCTGACTTTGCAGAATCATTCATTCCCTTGCCAGTAGCCTTGTCCAGCCACTGCCTGTCTATGGCATTCGCTTCTTTGATGAGCCTATGCGTGATTTCCCAATTTTTGTTAGATGAATTCGCAAATGATATTCCAATAAAGGAAATACAATATAGCAGAGAGAATATTGATATCCGCATTTCAATTGCCTATTTGAATTTTTCCAATATCAAATGGAGGAATTAAACCGTACAAGACTTTTCCAGTTGATCGCTCCATTATCAGCACAGAATTCTTTCCCAAACTCCATTGTAAACTTATTTACACCTTGCGAGCATGCCTGTATAAAATCATCATGAAATATAGCTTGTTTTCCGAGAATATCTGCTTTTGTCGAACCATGGCACGACCGATACGCAACGAACTGTTGTATTCAATACGGCTACACCATTATTCATAATTTCTGGTGGCTATGATATTGACTTCGCTGCCCAGTACATTGGCCAATAATACATCGCCTACTTTCACCGGCAGTTGCACCTTAATTTCGGCGATAGCTTGCAGGCAGGCTTTGATCTCATCCTTGGCCATGGGGCGATCAGTCCTGACACTAAGTGGCAGGCTTCTGCCGGGTATGAGCAGCGAAGTGCTGACCATGCGAGCCGGACGCAAGCACTCCTGCTCGGCATAAGTCTTCCCACGAGGACAGGCGTTGCCGCTTACCTGAGTGCAGAGGCCGTCTTCTATGACAACCTCCAGTTGACAGCCTATCGGGCAACTGGTGCAAATTATCTGCTTTTTCATGGTGAGATTATCTTAACAGTGAGTGTGTTCTTGTCTTGTAATGTGGCTAACTCCTTGCCGCGTATCGTGATCTCAGTCATTTCGCCTGGAGTCAGGATGCGCCGCCGGCTTTCCAGCAAGGGCGTTCCGTCAGCCTCAATCAATATTTTTGCGTTCATAAAGACTTGGCTGGGGCGAAAGGTGAGTCTCAAAGCTTTTTGCAGCGAGTGCTTGGCAACGCGCTGTGGCACCGTGCCGCGTACTCCGAAACCGTCTTCTATGGTTAGGAATTCTTCAGGCAGCCCCAAGCTCTGCTGTCGGCAATAATCGGCAGCGGCCTGCCCGGCTAAAGCAGCCTCCACGGAAACATGGTCAACCAGATCATGCACATGCAGCACATTGCCACAGGCAAAAATGCCGGGAACATTGGTTTGCATGCGTTCATCTACCAAAGGCCCGGAGGTGGCAGCCGAGAGTTTTACGCCGGCAGCGCGGGAAAGTTCGTTCTCGGGAATCAAGCCTACAGAAAGCAGCAGTGTGTCGCAGCTAAACTCGCGTTCGGTGCCTGGAATGGGGCGAAGCCGTTCGTCTACTTTGCTGACGACTACCGCGTTGAGCCGGCCACGTCCTTTGATCTCAGTGACGGTGTGATTAAGCAGGAGCGGGATGCCAAAGTCGTCAAGACATTGTACCACATTGCGCTTCAAACCACTTGAGAAAGGCATTATTTCCACCACAGCAAGTACTTCGGCACCGGAAAAGACCATGCGTCTAGCCATGATCAAGCCTATGTCACCAGAACCCAGAATGACGATTTTTTTGCCCGGTACATAACCTTCCAGATTCACGAAACGCTGGGCGGTTCCTGCGCTATAGATGCCGGCGCTGCGTGTGCCGGGTATGCCTAAAGCTCCTCGTGAGCGCTCGCGACAGCCCATGGCCAGAATAACTGATCCGGCCTGGAATTGTTGCAAACCCAATTTTGGGTTGACGCTGGTGACCAGGCGGTCGGGACTAATTTCCAGCACCATGGTGTCACACTGATAGGCGATGCCGCGTTGTTCCAGTTGGTCTATGTAACGCTGGGCGTATTCCGGGCCGGAAAGCTCTTCCTTGAATATTTGCAGTCCGAAGCCAGTGTGTATACACTGTTGTAAAATGCCGCCAAGCATGGGTTCGCGTTCCAGCAGCAGTATTTTACGGCAGCCCCGGTCATAGGCGGCTATGGCGGCGGCAAGTCCGGCCGGCCCGCCGCCTACGACCAGTACTTCGGGGTTTTCACATGCCTGTGAACCTGAACCGTTTTGAACCAGCTGCTCGTCAGCAGGCCGATCCGGTCGCTCGCTGGCCAGTATTTCGGAGAGTTCGCCATCCTTGGTGATCCTGGCAGGACTTACACCCAGCTCCTGGCTGAGTATGTCTACTACACGCGGAAGACAGAAACCGCCTTGGCAACGCCCCATGCCGGCGCGAGTGCGGCGTTTTACAGCATCTACGGTCAATGCGCCTACCGGCCTGCGTATGGAGGCACGTATCTCCGCCTCAGTGATCTGCTCGCAGCGACAAACAATGCGCCCGAAGAGCGGATTCCTCGCTATGGCCGCAGTTTTCTCCGCAAAACTCATATTCCTAAATGCCGGTATGGGGCTGCGATAAGCATTAAAATGCCGGTTTTCCGCCGGATTGAGCTTGGCGACAATTTGTTGGCAAAGCTCTTCTGCGATGGCCGGTGCAGCGGTCAGACCCGGCGATTCTATGCCAGCGGCATTGAAAAATCCTGGCGCATCCTTTACCTCGCCAATGATGAAATCATGCTCTTTAGTATGCGCCCTGATTCCGGCAAAGCTGCCAATCAGGGCATGCGTTGGCAAGGCAGGCCAAGTGCGTTTGGCCACCTCTTTGATATACTCCAAGCTTTCTACCGTAGTGCTGGTATCTTCCGGATCGTCCTGGTCTTCGGCGGTGGGACCCAGCAATATGGTGCCATCTACGGTTGGTGTGACCAATATGCCCTTGCCCATGCGACCGGGCACCTGGAAAATGGTATGCTTAAAGCTGCCCTCGTAACTCTTGTCCACTATCCAATATTGCCCTTTGCGCGGCAATATCTTGATTTTTTCGGCACTGACCTGATTGTTAAAGACGTCAGAATATGGTCCTGCCGCATTAACTACGACAGTGGCCTGCAATTTGCGGTCCGAACAAAAGACGACCCAGCAGCCTTCCCGCCGCTCCACTTTTAGCACCTTGCAATTAAGTATCACCTCTGCGCCGTTTTGCGCAGCATTTTCAGCCATGGCTACCGTTAATTCATAGGGGCTGGTAATAGCGCTGCTCGGCGCAAAAAGCGCTGCTTTTACCTCGCTGTTGAGCTGCGGTTCCATTACTCGCAGCTCATCCGGCGCCACAATGCGCATGCCGACCACCCCGTTTTTCTCGCCGTCGCGCATAAGCTGACGCAGACTTGTTACTTCTTCCTCAGTAAAGGCGACATTGAGCGATCCGTTGCGCTGTAACGGCACGTTTAAATCCTGGCAGAGCTGGTCATAGAGCAGATTGCCGGCTACATTGAGGCGTGCCATTTCAGAACCAGGCGCAGCACTGTGCCCTGAATGGACGACGGCACTGTTGGCCTTGGAGGCGCCGTCAGCAACGTCGGAGTTTTTTTCGCACACCGCGACCTTGAGCTGCCAGCGGCCAAGCTCACGGGCCAAGGCGCAGCCTATCACACCTGCGCCGATAATTAGCACATCATACATGGGAGGCTTGGAGTTGCTTTTGCTAGTCAGGACAAAAATACAAAAAATCCGGCTGATACATGGGGTCACAGGTCAGGGCAGAATACAATTGTGGTCTCTGCCCTGACCTGGCACTCTATGTCTCAGCCGGACCTAGGAAAGCTCGAAAATATAATATAATACGGAAATGTAATTTGCCTATCAAAGCAGGCTAAGATGCAAGCTTGTTGATTTATCCGCAGATCATGCAGATGAATTTTTCAACAGAACTGCCTGGCTGCGCTTTGACGGCGGCGTTGCATGGCTTATGGTGTTTCATCTTGTCTTATATAGTCCGGCCAAGTTTCAACTAGTCCATTATATTAATGCCGCCTTGCGTTTGTTGTGTGAGGCGGCAATTTTAACTTTTAAAACAAAGGTATCATCATGCAAGCCCGTGAAATATGCCCCAATATCAAAGCCATTATCTCAGTACACTGGGAGCGGCGTCTTTTCGATGCGCTGATTCCATTGCCTGACGGCACCAGCTATAACGCATATCTGATCCAAGGCTCAGGCAAAACCGCTTTAATTGACAGTGCAGACCCGGATTTACGCTGTAATTTGTTCGCGGCCCTGGAAGGCGTAGACTCCATTGACTATCTGGTATCGTTGCACGGTGAGCAGGATCATTCCGGATTATTGCCTGATCTTTTGCAGCGCTATCCTATGGCGACCCTGTTGTGCAGCAAGAAGGCTGAGGAAATCCTTGTCAGCCATCTGGCCATAGACAAGCAGCGTATACAAACAGTAGAGGACGCTGAGAGCATCAGCCTGGGCGACTTGAGCTTGGAATTTATTTACACGCCTTGGGTGCATTGGCCGGAGACCATGTGCGCCTATGTACCGCAGCGTAAATGCCTCTTCAGCTGTGACCTGTTCGGATCGCATTTAGCCACTGCCGATCTTTTTTCAGATGACAAACCGCGTGTCTATGAGGCCGCCAAGCGATACTATGCTGAGATCATGATGCCTTTCCGTACCATACTACAGAAAAATTTGGTCAAGCTTGCCAATTATGAGATAGATGTTATCGCTCCCAGTCACGGCCCCTGTCATAGGGAACCGAGCTTCATTGTCGATGCCTATGACAGCTGGGTGAACGGCAAGCTCAAAAATGAGGTGGTCATACCCTACGTCAGCATGCATGGCAGCACTGCGAAAATGGTGCACCATCTTACTCAGGCGCTGGTGAAGGAAGGCGTCTCAGTGCGAGTCTTTGACTTGACGGTTACCGACATAGGGCAGCTGGCCATAGCTTTGGTGGATGCAGCCAGCATTGTAGTCGCCAGCCCTACCCTGCTGGTAGGCCCACATCCTATGGTGGGCTATGCCGCCGCATTGGCCAATAGCCTAAGACCAAGGTTGAAATATGCTGGCGTTATGGTGTCCTATGCCTGGGGCGGCAAAGCCATAGAACAAATCGCCGCCGCCATATCCGGCCTGAAACTCGAAGTGCTGGGAACCATATTGCAGAAAGGCTTGCCGGATCAACACTGCTACGCCGAAATCGAAAAACTGGCTGCCGCCGTCGCTAAGGCACATCGTGAGGATGATGAGGTGCAGTGCTGAGTGTCTTAGACACAACAACGAAAACAAAGAATCATAATTTCTCCACAGGTTGCGCAGATCATCACAAATCAAGAGCCATTACATTTGAACAATCTGCACCCTGCCTGGGTTCTTCTTTGTTTTCGTTGTCCTTAAATAAATCCTGCCCTTGAGAGGTCGTCCAAGCCTATACTCTTTTTTGGCAAATACGGTTCGCTCAGGCTTTGCACATACTTGCCTATCATGTCAGCCTCCAGATTCACCAAACTGCCGCTTTTCAACAGGCGCAGATTAGTGCAGTGCCAGGTGTGTGGGATAATGCAGACTAGCAGCGCCTCTTGGCTGAGTTCAGCTACCGTCAGTGAAACTCCGTTTACAGCCACGCTGCCTTTAGGTACGAGCGGAAAATCGATTTTCGGCCTGGCAATGCTTATGGCAATATCGCCTTTACGCTCACCGATTTCGAGCACAGCAGCGGTACAATCCACATGACCGGAAAGTAGATGCCCTCCCAGCTTGCCGCCGAAACGTAAGGCGCTTTCTAGATTTACTTCGCTGCCGGGCCGGAGCTCGCCGAGATTGGTTTTACGCATGGTTTCACTAAGCACATGGAAGACCAGCCGGTCTCCTTGTATCTCTTCCACCGTCTGGCAGACGCCGTTGACTGCGATCGAGTCACCCAGGGCGATATCCGCTGTGGGCAGGGTGCTGTTGATCTCCAGCTTCATGGCTGCGCCCTGGCGACTGATCCGGTTCACTTTGCCCAGGCTTTCAATTATTCCGGTAAACATTTTGGCAGTATCCGCTTAAAAGTATATCTTGGCCGAAGTTTTCGCATTTCAGCTCCAGCACTTGAATTGCTTGGTCCAAGTGTTTGACGCTGCGCCCACCTACTACCGGTATGGCGTCACGCCCCAAGATGAGTTTGGGTGCTACAAAAAAGCCGATTTTATTGACGATGCCGGCGGATAAGGCGGCTTCGGCCAGCTCGCCGCCGCCCTCCAGCAAGAGAAAATTGCAATCTTTGGCGCCCAGCTGTCGCAGAAACTCCAGCCATTGCTCGGTTCCCACCGGCTTGATGAAGAGAGCCGGACTTCTGCCCCCCTGCATTATTTTGTAGGAATCTCCAGGTTCTGGTTTTTTACTGCTCCAGATGCAGACCTGTGGCTGCATCGGCCAATCTGCCGGCTCATTCACCAACAGGCTGGGATCATCACAACGCAGGGTTTGCCCACCCACCATGATGGCGCCCGCCAGGCGACGCAGCTTCTGTACCTGCGAACGGGCAAACGGGCCGGTGATCCATTTGGAGCTGCCGTCTGGCAGGGCAATCTTGCCGTCCAAACTCATGGCCATCTTCAGATAGACAAAGGGGCGTTTTTCGCGTATCCACCAGAAGAAATGTTCATTGAGCCGCCGGCAATCCTCTTCCAGCAGGCCTGCCCGCGTTTCAATGCCGGCCTGTTGCAAGATTTTCACCCCTCGACCGGCGTGCATCGGATTCGAGTCCAGGCATCCTATGTTCACACGCTTGATTCCAGCTTCGATGATGGCCTGTACACAGGGTGCGGTGCGTCCTGTGCTGCTGCATGGTTCCAAGGTAACGTATAATTCCGCTCCCCTGGCCAGCTCTCCGACCCTTTGCAGCGCCATGATCTCGGCATGTGCACCGCCACAGCGCTCATGGTATCCTCTGGCCAATTCTTCGCCATCCTTAAATATTATGGCGCCGACCATGGGATTTGGCGAACAGAGTCCCCATCCGCGCTCAGCCTCTTGCAAGGCTTGGCGCATCAGGTATTCGTCTTGCTTGCTATATTTTGACGACATGTGCAGTTACTGCGACTTGAAAACACGACTTGCAACTTTATGGTATAACACAATGTGTTCCTTAATTGGCTTAATATAATTCATTTCAGAAAGGAGTACGAGCCGCTATGAGTGATGATTTCAAAGATATACTTGCGGTTTTCGATGATGACAAGGACAACAAGGACAGCGATGATGGCAAGGTCGATAAAGTTGAAGAGCCGATCGGGCAGCAGAAGCCTCCGGCCAGCGACGCAAGGCCGGTTGCGCCCCGTCTTACACCACCCGCTGCTGATGCCAGGGCAGCCCGCTTCGCAGCAACGGCTGTACCGCCTTCAACCTCGCTTCCACCTTCTTTCTCAGCAACTCCAATGGCTGCCGGCAAAAGCGGCTCGCCGCTGACTACTGTTCTGCTATTCCTGGTTCTGCTGCTTGTCCTTGCCAGC
>JAAZKR010000244.1 GCA_012799725.1 Oligosphaeraceae bacterium
GCCTGAATACTTTGGGACGGGGTTAGCTATTTTTGGGAACCGCGCTCTGAAATCTATGGGACGGCTGTGGATATGATTCAATTTGTCCAGCTTGATTTTTAATTGGTGTAAGCAGACCGTTGTAAAAAACTTTTCATAAAAGAAAGGTTTCGTTTTTTTAACCTGAGCTTCAGTTGTCTGATCTTGCCCGCAGCCTCTATATCGAGCAGGGGAAAATCAAAAAATCGAAAATGTTTTTTTGAAAAAAGAGGTTTGCCCAAGCGTGAAATCCGGCTAAATATGCCGTTTTTTGCTGTCTATGGGGTGAATGTGGTATAATATGATATTAGCGAAAAACCATAGCTCTACTAATCAATTAGGCTGTTAATACTGAATTTAGGTTGAGTTCTGAAGAAATCAACCCAAGTGGTGGTTTTCCCTTTGCAAGAAAGGCCATTGGATGAAAATGTCCACATGAGGGATTGGAATGCCAAACTAGTTGCGACACACAATGCCTGTTATTCGATATCTGCCATTGTTCGCTTGTAGTCTTATTGGACTCATAACTGCTGGCAATCGTAATCATGTTGATGTCGAAAAGTCCCGCTCCAATCATCTCTTCCGCAATTTAGCGGTCGCCAATCTTATCGGGCTCGGAGAATGTCGCCAAATGGGGCTGTTGCTAACACAGACAGGATTACCATGGTATAAAATTGCTTATTACTGCGGCAGTGTTGTTTCCACCTATGCCGGCTGAATTGATCAGGGCGCAGTTGAATTTTTTTTGTCTTGCCTGCCCGGGTATGCAATCTATGCCTTGGCACTTTGGATCCAGTTGCTCATGGTGCAGTGTAGGTGGGATGACTCCATTTTGCATAGCGAGCACGGTAACAATAAGCTCAGCCAGTCCGGCTGCTCCCAGCAGGTGTCCGAGCTGTGATTTATGCGCGGCAACAGAGACCTCCGCCAATCGCGCCCCAAAGATATTGCGCAGGGCCTCGGCTTCACTACTGTCATTGGCCAGGGTGCCGGTAGCATGAGCGCAAACATGCTCTATGGCTGTCGGCGATAAGCTGGCCAGGCGCAAAGCCTCCAACATAACCAAGCGTGAACCTTCGGCTGCCGGCAGCGGTGCAGTAATATGGAATGCGTTATTGTTGCTGGCTGCAGAAAGCACCTGCGCTTGTCCGGTTTCGGGCTGCCCCTCGTTTTGGCTCAGCACCAAGGCGGCAGCACCCTCGCTGAATAGGGTGCCCGAGCGTCTGAGATCAAAAGGACGCATGGTGTCTGTAGTTATGGTGCGCAGATTATGCAGTCCGCACCATGAGAATTCAGTGAGCAGGTCATAGGCCGCCACGATGACTTCATCTGCCCGGTTGCCCTGTAAGAGGTCCATACCGAGCTGTACGGCGGCCAATCCGGAGGCACAGGACATGGACAGCTGCATGCTGGCCGCCTCGCAATCGTAGCTTTCGGCGATATTAGCCACGAATTCTTCCACCAATTGACAGCTTTCCGGTGAAACTGCTTGACTATCGAGTTTTTCGCGCCAAAGCCACTCCTGGGCCTCCAGCGGGCCGAAATTACTGGCCAGCACCAGGGCACGCCGGCTCTGACTGCGGGCGGTTTTACCGGCCTGCTGCAAGGCCTGATTGATACTGTATTTCAGGATAGCGCCGGCCAGATCATCCTCGAGAAACATATCACGCAGCATTTCTTCTTGTTCGCGGCGGATTTGTCCGGCCTGGTTTTGCTGATATGGGCTACTGTCAAAACGCCATATGGGACTGAACACTTCTTGCCCCTTGCACATGGCGGCATAGACTTCACCAGCGCTGTCGCCCAAGCCGCAGAACAACCCCATGCCTTCTATTTTTATTGTCATAATCAGCTTTCCTGTGAGCATTCAAACATAAGCGAATGATCACGAGATTAACGCATAAGACCGCCTCATCATTGGCGATGAGGCAAGAGTTTTCCGCAGATTACTGGCAAATCAGGCGGGCGCCGGACGGCGACTACCACTTTGCCTCCAGAATCAGGGGTTTAGGAGCGAATATAGAAGCTGCTTCATGCTCTGGAGGCCAGGCGTATGCCCATTCGGTCTGGCGATAGTCTATATTCAAGCCATTACTGCGTATAAGTGCAGTCGGGCTTTTCAGACGCAGCGACATGCTCATGCTACCCGCATATTTTTGCAAGCGCTCCAAAGCTGCCACGGGAAGATCATCTGGCAAGGGAGTAAGCTTACCGCTGAAAAGCTGGTCGCCCAAGGCATCTCGATGTAGTTGGAAATCACCGAAGATACCGCTGTTTATTGCTTTTTCCGCATCTCTGGCCAAGACAATAATTTCCACATACATCAACTGGTTTTTGATATATTGACGGTATTGTCTCAATTCCAGTCCATTGTCGGTGAAAAACTGCCTGGCGCCTTGTTCATTAAGGAAGCTTTTGCTGATTTCACCATATTTTTCCCCCAGTATACTTTCCACCTCTTGCCATAAAGCCCGTTGTTCTTCAGGGAATGAATACTCATAGGTCACGATGCAGGATGAGTCCTGGTTAAAAACCAGTGTCTGCTTGAGAGTCAGGCAGCCGCAACAGAACAAACATAGTGTCAGTAAACAGCATAGCAAAGCTGTGGTAGGGGACGCTTGCATTATCTTTCCTCAATCACGAATTATATTATATGAAACTCGTTAGCCATAAAATAGCACATCGGAGGCGGCTCTGCCAGTTTTTTGCGTCAGCCGCCTCTTTTTTCCTGCCTGTTGCGCAATGTGTCAGTCTTCTGTAGTGCTGACTTAATTGCCTGGCGTCCTCGCCGTTCCTGGTGGTTAATATTTCTTCATTTAACCGCCAAGACGCCAAGGACGCCAAGGACGCGCCGAGGCCGGCTTTATGCAGTTGAGTCGTCTATGTGGTTATAAAGCGTTAAGTTAAGAGTATTGGACGTATGGGGCTCATGTAACCCGGTGAGCTAAAATCGCAGAACCCTTTTGTCTCATTGTCTCATCCATGCGTCCCATGCAATTTTCCGGTTCCCATACGCCGGCACTACAGACGACTGAGTCCTTACCTTTGTTGCAGCTGAGGGCATTTCTCATGTTTCCTGTAAAGGACGCCGTTATCGGTTTGGGTCTCTCCGGAGGTATTGACAGCGCCTTTGTGGGTTATTTACTCAAACAAGCAGGCTACAAAGTGCAGGCCTTTACCATGCTGCTTAATCCGAACAGCAACTGCGAAAGAGCCATAGCCATTGCTGCCAAGCTGGATATACCGCATCGGACGCTGGATCTGCAAGAGGAATTCGAGGCTGGAGTTATCGCCAACTTTGTGCGGCGCTACGCCGAGGGATACACCCCTTCGCCTTGTGTCTTCTGCAATCGTGAATTTAAGTTTGGTCTTATGCTAAAGGCCATACAGGATTACGGTTGCACACACCTAGCCACCGGACACTATGCCAGAGCGCTTAGGAATGGGGCAGGGCAGATCAGGCTGCTGCGTGGATTGGACCCGATCAAGGAACAAAGCTACTTTCTGGCTCAATTAAACCAACAACAATTAGAAAAGGCGGTTTTCCCCTTGGGCAGCCTGCACAAGAATGAGGTTGCCAAGCAGGCACGCAGCTTGGGGCTGCTGTCGGAAGGGCAAGCAGAAAGCCAAGACCTCTGTTTCCTGCAAGATGCCGACTACACCGCATTGATCGCCACACGCAGGCCGGAGTTAAACAAGGAAGGCCGGATCGTAGACCTGAACGGCAAGCAGCTGGGATGGCATGAGGGCGCCTTCAGATACACCCGTGGCCAACGCAAGGGCTTGGGCTTGGGCGGTGGTCCTTGGTTCGTGCTGAAAACTGACATGGCAGAAAACCTGGTCGTTGTGGGCAGTCGAGAAGACCTTAAACAAAAAACCGTGCTGCTGGAGGGCATGAACTGGCTGTTGGAAGATGAAAATCAGACAGCTGACATAAGCTGCATGGCACAAATCCGCTATCGCATGCAGGCGCAAACAGCCAAATTGCGCAAATTGCCGGAACGGCAGGCGGTTCTGGAATTCGACGAATATGTCTATGCTGTAACCCCGGGACAACTGGCGGTCTGCTACCAGGAAGACCGGGTCATCGCATCGGGCTGGATTGCCTCGTGATGGCTAGTTGCCTGTGAGCAGTACCTTTACAAGGCACTGGCTTGGGATGGGGTCGAGCGTAGTGAAGCGCTTATGGACTCTGTCACACCCTTTCGAAGTCAGGCACCGAGCGGTTCGACTGATTCGTAAACCATATAAATTTTCCGCGTTTTCCTTGGAAAAAACAACTCCTAAACCATTCTTTCATTTCAAAGCATCATGAGTAAATCTGAGAACAAACCCAGTATCGTCAAGTCATCTTCCTTCTGGGGGGTAGCGGCCGCCATTATTGGCGTATCGCTTTTCAGCACGGTTGAGATTGCCAGCAAATATGTAAGCGAGCGTGCTCAAATAGACGCCTATATGATGGTATTCATGCGTTTTTTCGTCACAGCCATCCTCCTTCTGGCTTTCAGTGCGCCGACTTATCTCAAGCAAAAAGGCTGGCCGGGCTGGAAAGACTGGAAATACTTCATCATCAATGGTTTGGTTGGCATAGCATTCAGTCTGAGTTTTTTCCATCTCGCCATAGACATGTTTGAGAATGCTTCCTCCTCGGCAGTTGTATTCAGTGCCAATGCTGTATTTGCCATTGTCATCGCCCGTTTTGTCAATAACGAACCTTGGACTTTGCAAAAGTGGTGTGCGCTTATTTTAGCTCTATGCGGTGTTTCCTTGTTTATTTTTGAAAAAGGCACACCGTCAGTTGACGCGTTAAAGGCGATTCTGGTAATGTGCTTAGCCGCCATGGGTTTCGCTTTCAGCGTTTGCCTGACCCGCAAGGTGGTTGGCAACTACGGCGCTTCGTTTTTTATGGGCATCTCATCCCTACTGGGCAGCCTGTTTATTTTGCCGGTCGCACTATTTAAGCTGCAAGGCAATCTGTTAACGGAAATACAGAATGCCTGGCTTCCCCTTGCCTACATTGTATTTATAGGCACAGCAGTAGCTTACGTATTCTACTATGAAGGCTTGAAAAGGATAAGCGCCTTCATAGCCTCTATGATCTTCTTTCTCAAGCCCGGTCTGGCCTGCATACTGGCCTGGCTTATACGCGGCGAAAAAATGAATGCCTGGACCATATCAGGCACCGCAATCATCCTTGTCGCGCTGCTTATGACCCTGATGAAGAAAAAACCAAGGCCGAAAAATCAAGAGGGCACACAGCCTCAAGCTGGCGAATAAATTATGGAAGCAGATAGAACGGGCCATTTTAGAGAACATATCATACAGGCACAGCAATGCCTGCGTAAAAATTTCCCTGATATAGAACAGGCCGGCATGTTTTTGCAGTTTTCTGCTGGCTTCGAAACAGAAACGCTCTTCGATGCAAACCCGCTGAGTATGAAACTGGCAGAATTGCCTGGTATGCCAACTTATCCTACCCCGGATGGAGTACAACCGCAATTCTATTTTGGGCACTGTCGTAAATTGCCAGTCTTGGTGCTGGCCGGACATAGGCACCTATGTGAAGGCAATGGCTTGTTGCCCTGCCTCTTGCCAACACTGGCCGCCGGCAGCTTGGGCATGCGTAAGCATCTGTATGTAGGCCATGCACTTAGCCTGATCCCGGAAATCAAAAGCGGTCATTGGTGCCTGCTTACTGACTTCCTGAATGGCTATGCATTCTCACCCCTGGATGGACTGCACTCACTCCTGGAGAATCCTTTCCCAGACTTGAGCGCGGCACTCTCGCAGGAGCTAAACAGCGAAATCGTCAATGCCATGCATCAGGTTGGGCTAGACTTCAGGCACTGCACCTATCAAAGCCTGCCCGGCTTGCATTTCTGCACCGGTGCAGAAGCCGAACTGGCACGCAAAAATGGTGCCGATATACTCGGCCATGACTTGGTTATGGAAATTATGCTGGCCTATGCCATGGGATGTAAAGTGGCCTGCATCATGTTAGCCGGGGCACAGAATCTACACCCGGGCAAAGGCAGCAAACTGAAAAGAGAAGAGCTCTTGCTGACCAGCAAACTATGCAGCCCACAACTGATGCGGGGCCTGCCCATAGCCTTGATTGAAATAGAAAAAAATGAAAAGTATGGCAGCGTACCGCGACTGCCGGAAGCCGAAGCAGATGAACTGCTGCAGCAAAGCACCACCATCAAATCAAATAAAGAACTAAAACTGAAAATATTGAGAAAATAACCCACTTGTGTCCACAGGCAATCTGCCGGAACGCTTTCTTAGAGCCGCCAGAGCAAGTCCTATGTGTTCTAAAAAATCTGCATTTATCTGCGTAATCTGCGGATAAAACAAATGGCCGGCTGCAAGACATTCTCCTTCATGCTGCACATTATGGACAGCAGGGCTTGTCAAGCAGCATGCCCGACCTGCCTATCATAGACTCATAAAAATTCATAAAGATTCATATCAATTCCCATGCATTCCCAATTTATATGACTTTTACCCTATGCGGACGGCAATGCCAACAGCCTTTCTGGTATTTTTGCTGTCGCCATTGCCGTCCGCGTTGCTGGTTCTACTTTTCCTTCATATTTTCAATCTCTTCGCTGAGCTTGGCTTGTTCGGCATATATTTCGCTCAGTTTAGGTTCAGCGGCGCAATACAGGGCCTTGATTTCCGCCTCGAGGCGTTGCACCTTTTCACTCAGGGCCGGATCCCTTTCGGCGGCTTCACGCTCTAACTTTCTTGCTTGATTGCGCTTATAGAGCAATTTCCCTCGCAAGACAGCCACCGGATCGCGCGCCGGCTTAACAGTTTCCTGCACCGGCGCTTCATTTTCGGGCAGAGCCTTTTTGCCTTGTGCTGACAGCGTGAAGCTGCCGACGATGAACAGGGTCAGAAATAGGTTGCGAATAAAGGTCTTCTTCATAATGGGACTCCTTTCTTCCTTAGCATGATCGAAACCAGATAACTATGAGCCGATGCAGGCCGGCACCGATCATGCACAACAAAAAAACCTGCATCTTTATAAAGCATAATTGTTTTTTACAAAATTGCAAATAATTTTATCAAATTAGTTGCAATTACTTTTTTAGGCATTATACTTTCAACAGGCTTAGGTCTGGTGTTTAGGAAAGCTGAATCCTACAGACTATATTAGGTTGTCACCGTAAGCCGAAGATAATGGTCAAGGCAAGGCAAGGAGGTGTTCGTATGGCTAATTTGAACAAAGTAATGTTAATGGGCAATCTTACCCGTGACCCGATTTTGAAGGCACTACCCAGCGGAATGTCTGTCTGTGAAATGGGGCTTGCCATTAACCGCTATTATAGAACCCCACAAGGGGAAGACAAAAAAGAAGTCTGTTTTGTAGACATAGAATGCTACGGCAGAACGGCAGACAATTGCAACCGCTATCTGCGCAAAGGCTCCGGAGCATACTTTGAAGGACGCTTGAAACAGGATAAATGGATAGATAAAAGTAGCGGACAAAACCGCTCGAAGTTAATGATGGTGGCCGACAAAGTACAATTTCTCGACGCACCGCAACCAGGAGTGCAAGGCAACTCATACGGTACAGGCCGCGAAGGCGTCCCAGCATTTGGTGGCTATGCACCGACAACCGGAGCATACAGCCCACCTGTGCCCGGAGTGGTCGCGGAACAGAATACATCTAGCGAACTGCCGCCGGTAGAAATATATGAGGACGAGATAATCGAGGAGGAAGACAATGTGCCGTTCTAAGAAAGCGGCAATGTGCGAGTTTTATGATGAACAGGGCGCTTTCCGTGCTGCTATTGCTCGATTTATTCTTGTTATGAAAGATTTGCCGGCAACTTTTCTTTAATCGTTGTCATACAATCTCTTTCGAGGTGGCCTCACTCGGCTTCCTCGCTGGCCGATACGGCAAATTCATCATGAAGTGGCGCCTTCCAGGCGCTGCCTCGGGTTCGGTCACCCGGGTTATGCATGGTGCAGCCCTTGTCGGGGCTCAGGCGCCTTTCGGCCTCCGGGTTCGGTCACCCGAGTTGCTATGGTAAAAAGTACGACGGCCGTTTACGCCCCGGCCTCAGCATTGCTGACTCCAAAAAAAAGGCTGATTCTCAAAAGATGTGCTACATTCAGACGACAGGACGCACACCAAATACGTTCCGCCATGTTTCACACCCAATCAGAGGAGACATCAGCCATGAGCAAATGTACCATCCCATCC
>JAAZKR010000245.1 GCA_012799725.1 Oligosphaeraceae bacterium
CAGCGCCTGGAAGGCGCCACTTCATGATGAATTTGCCGTATCGGCCAGAGAGGAAGCCGAGTGAGGCCAGCTCGAAAGAGATTGTATGACAACGATTAAAGAAAAGTTGCCGGCAAATCTTTCATAACAAGAAGAAATCGAGCAATGGCAGTACGGAAAACACCCTGTCGCCAATAGGGTGAGCATGAATCTTGCAACCATCTGAGAATAAAGCCATTAGGGCTAAATCTCAACTTTGGCTGCTTTTTTAGGTTTATCTGTTTCGCTTTGCTTGCCCGTCTTACAAATGTTGCAAAAATTCGCTGACAATTTTAGCGAGGCTGTACGTCAGTCCGGTTCAGTTCTGTTTACTTCCGGTCGGGTGTCGCCCTTGTTTGGTAGTGATGAATTATTTAAGGCGGAGGTTTTAGACACTGCTCTGTACACGGTTGGTCTCAAGCTGCAAGATCGCCGTCTGCACGTGTGCTGCGATTGCGATGAATTCTCTGCTGGGCAGCTCTGTTCCCATATTTGGGCTTCTTTGCAGGCGGCTCAACAGCAGGAAGCACTGGGCAAATGTTTGCGCCGCAATATTGGCAAGGACATCATTTTAGGTAGCGGAGCTACAGATTCCGCATCTGCGGAGCCGGTCTATGAACATCTGATCCTTCCGAAAAAAACGCGTTCAGAATCACCGATTCCACCACCTGCACCGGCTGCTTTGCCGCCTCTGCATTTTCTGCCGCCTGCTGCCACGCATAAATCAGATGCCACGCTTTTATATGTTATCGATATTGCTGATAAAGTCAGCGACAGCCGTTCTCTCTGCTTAGAGCTATGGTGGCGTCACCTGGACAGTCGGGGCAGAGCCGTATGTCGAGCCTTGGACGCGCAGCTTGAAACGCATTATGTCGCTGAGACCGAGTTGCCCTTGCTGCGTTTCCTGCAGAAAAAAGGCGCGCGTCACCCTGAGCTCAAGCATGCTTGTCTTATCGCTCAGACGCATTTGGACGATCTATTGTTGCTACTGGCCGGCAAGGAAAATTTGCGTTACTATCACAGCAAGACTAAGCCTTTTAGTTTTAAGCGCTTAAGTTATGTGCCCAGCATTAAATTCATGCCGGTCCTTGATCTGGTGGAAAGACCCTCGCAATGCTATCGAATTGAGGCGTATATCGTAACCGCCATAGGCGAAATGCCTGTTGAACAGCTGGATTACTTCTCCATGGCCGGTCTGGCAATTTACGGCCAACATATCTTGCAGCTGGAATTGAGCTTCAAGCCGGAACTGATTCTGCGGGTCTGGCAGGGCAAGGAGCAACTTTTCACGCGGACTGAGGCCTTGCAGCTGGCAGCGGAATTCAAGGCCGGCGGGCAGGCCTGCAGTTTGCGTTTGCCGAATAGCCTGAAACTGTCTGCCACAGAACTCAAACCTACCGGCAGATTATATGTGCAGACCGCCGAGTATAAATTTGGCGGCAGAGAACAGCTACAGGCGGAGTTGAGTTTTGATTACGCCGGCACAAGAGTGCTGCCCAATGAACAATCACTGCTTTTGAGCGGTGTCAACGCTGATACGCTGCTGCAACGTGATCTCGCTGCTGAAGAGGCTTTGATATTGAGACTGCAAAGCCTGGATTTCAAGCGCATGAGTGCAGATAACTTGCTTTGGCGGCTGCTGCCGAGCAGGCTGGACTTGGCAGTGCGTAGCTTGGTCATGGAGGATTGGCATGTCAGTGCCGCCGGTAAAACCTATCGCAAGCCCAAGGAAAAAAAGGCCGTTGTGCAGGGTGCAGGCATGGATTGGTTGGAAATTGAAGCCGCCGTACAATTTGACGGGCAAAACGTAGCACTGCCCATCTTGTTGCAAGCCATGCGTAACGGTCAAAAAAGCGTTAGGCTTGATGATGGAACCTACGGGCTGCTACCGCAGGAATGGCTGGAAAATTTTACTGCCCTGACAGAGATTGGAGTAGTGCAGGGCGAAAAAGTCCGCATACGCTTGCAACAGGCTGCCTTGGTTGCTGCGCTTTTACAAGAGCGCTTGCAGGATAACGACGGTAAGTTTACCGCCGCTCTGCAAACTTGGCAGCAAATCCGCCCGCTACCGCCTGAATTGCCAGTCGGTTTCAAGGCGCAGTTACGTCCGTATCAGGCCGATGGCTTGGCTTGGTTGCAGCAGATGTGTCGAGCCGGCATTGGTGTTTGTCTTGCCGATGACATGGGACTGGGCAAGACCGTACAAGTGCTTGCGTTGTTGGCCTGGCGTAAACAGCAGAACCCGGGTCGGCCCTCTTTGCTGCTGTTGCCGCGTTCGTTGGTTTTTAACTGGTGGGCAGAGGCGGAACGCTTCGCTCCTGACCTGCGTTTGGGCCTGTATCTGGGAACACAAAGAAACCGCTTGCTACGGCAACTTCACAAATACGACGTGATCCTGAGTACATATGGAACCCTGCGACATAATCCGCTGCCGCTGGCAAAACATTATTTCGATTACTGTATCTTGGACGAAGCGCAGGCCATTAAAAATGCTGACGCCGCCACCGCTAAGGCGGTGCGTAGTCTGAATGCCGAATACCGCCTCTGTATTACCGGCACACCCATAGAAAATAACTTGAGCGAATTTTTCTCGCAATTGGAATTCCTCAATCCGGGCATGTTGGGAAAAAGATTCATCAAATTTTTTCAGCGAAACCAGTTTAGTCTTGGCCGGAGTCAATTGAGCGATTTGCAGCGTGCTGTTCGTCCTTTTCTTTTGCGTCGCAGCAAAGAGGCAGTAGCTAAAGACTTGCCACCTAAAAGCGTACAGCTGCTCTATTGCGAACTGGACAGCGAACAGCGAGCCTACTATGATGAACTCAAAGAGTATTATCAAAGACAGTTACAGGAAAAACCGTCGTCGGGGGGCGGCAGCAATTTCCAAGCTTTAACCGCCCTGTTGCGGCTGCGACAGGCGGCTTGTCATCCGGGACTCTTGAACGATAAATTCCGAGATCGGGTGTCTGCTAAGCAGAAATTTTTGCTGGGGCGTTTGCAAGAACTGGCTCGATCCGGCAAAAAAGCACTGGTCTTCTCGCAGTTCACCGGCTTCCTGAAACTACTTAAGCCGGGATTGGAACAACTCGGGTTGAAATATTGCTACTTAGATGGTGCCAGCCGAGACCGCTCCGAGCTGGTGCGCCAATTCCAGCAGGACGAAAATATTTCACTGTTTTTAATCAGCCTCAAGGCCGGCGGAGTGGGGCTGAACCTGACAGCCGCTGAATATGTGTTTATCATCGACCCGTGGTGGAATCCGGCAGTCGAGGCACAAGCTATAGACCGGGCATATAGAATAGGACAAAAAAATGCCGTTTTCGCGTATAAACTAATCGCCAGGGGTACGGTGGAAGAAAAAATGCTGCTTTTACAGCAAAGCAAAAGCCGACTGGCTGAGAAACTACTGGATGGCGCAGTGCAAAAAGGCTTCACGTTACAAGCCGATGACTTTAAGATGCTGTTGGAGTGACGAACGCCGTTTTATGGTGCCTGCACTCACAAGTGCTCGGTGTCTTTTATCCTAAAAAAGCAGCCAAAGCCGGGGTTTAGTCCTAATGGCTTTATTCTCAGATGGTTGCAAGGTTTGTGCAGTTCACCCTGTTGGTGACAGGGTGTTTTCCGTGCGGCTATTGCTCGACTTCTTCTTGTTATGAGAGATTTGCCGGCAACTTTTCTTTAATCGTTGTCATACAATCTCTTTCGAGCTGGCTTCACTCGGCTTCCTCTCTGGCCGATACGGCAAATTCATCATGAAGTGGCGCCCTCCAGGCGCTGCCTCGGGTTCCCTCAGCCTTCGGGTTCGGTCACCCAGGTTATGCATGGTGTAGCCCCAGGGGCTCAGTCGCCTTCGGGTTCGGTCCGCATCGGAAGAAGCTCTGATTATCGGTCAAGAGGAAAAGTCAACTGTTTTTTTTAGGTTTATTTTTGCGAGCGGTTTTTGCAGGAACCGGCGTGCGGAAAGATACCGCACGTCGGTAAGTCAACATGCAAGAGCGCCTCGATCAATATATTTTATACTATTGAAGATACGGGGCGCTCAGCTAGTGCTTCTGTTAGAATTGTGGCATCTTGGGTTCGGGCAGGTTGATCTTGTGTTGGCTTTTCGCCAGTAGCTCATCTATGTGTTTTCTGAATGCTTCTTCAGCTTTTTGCATTTGAAGCTGTTCGCAGATCTGCTCTTTGGCTTCGGCAAAATCTACTTTGCCGGCCTCTTTACGCTCACCGGCCTTGATGAGATGATAGCCGAACTGAGTTTCCACCGGATCGCTGATCTCTCCAGTTTTCAACTTCTTTAGCGCTTCTTCAAATTCAGGCACCATTTGGCCTTCCTGGAATTGTCCCAGGTCGCCGCCCTGTTCTTTGCTTGGACAAGCGCTGTGCCGTTTGGCAGCTTCAGCAAAGTCCGCACCTGCAAGCAAGCTTTTCCTTAGTTCCGCTAACTTTCCGCGCAAGCGTGTTTTTTCTGCTTCATCTGGAGTATTGCTGTCGAATTTCAGCAAGATGTGTGCTGCCGAGAGGCTGGCTGGCATCTCGAATCTGTCCGGATGCTCATCATAGAATTTTTTCGCTTCTTCTTCAGATACGGGGTTGTCCTTGCTGTATGCTTCTATCTTATCCTCGTGATATTTCTCGATAAGCATGCCGCCGGCTACTCTTTTAAGTACTTCTTCAATGCTCATGCCCTGCATCTTGAGCATCTCCTGAAAGGCTTCTTCACCGTGATATTGACGTTGCTCATTAAGCAATTTCTCTGCTTCTGCCATATCTAACTTGCCGCCTTCAGCCAAGGCGCTTTGCAGCAGCAATTCATAGGTCATAAGTTGTTTGCTCAGGTTGTAGACTACGGCCTCTATCTGAGCCTGTGGGATTTCCGGCATGGCTCCATTTAGCAGAGCTTGCTCAAGCTGCGGCTTGAGCAGCTTGACCACATCGTCGCGACTGACTACGACTTTATCGTTAAGCAAAGCTACCTCAGCAGGGATAAAGGCAAGCAGCTCATCGGCTGATTTCTTGGCTGGCTTGACTGCCGTGTCTTCTGCCGCAGAGACGGCAAAGAGGCCAAGAACAAGGAACGCTGAAAGAACGATGTTGAATTTGCGGAGTTTCTTGGGGATCATGGTGTTTCCTTTGTGGTTTGCATGCTTGCGTTAACCGCGATTTGGTTGATTCGGTCAAACCAATCTGTCAAGCCCGGACATGGGGTGCGCCAGCAACGTGCATTGAATTGCTCGGCTCGGCTGAAAAAACTGTCTAGCAGCTCTACCAGAAAAGCCGGTTTTTTACGTTTGTCACTATTTCTACTAAGCCATTGTGTATATGCCGCGGAGTACAAAGCCGGATCATCATTAATTCTGGCTGCTGCTATGAGACCGGCTAGACTCATTGGCGGTTCCAATTTTGGGGCATCAAAATGTTTCTTTACCGCCCTTTGCAGCGTGGCGTCACCATGGCTCAGATTTAACAGCAGGGCCAATTCCACAAGCAGGCCGGGTTTGGTGCCAGCCGACAGACTTTTGGCAAACTCACGAGCCAGACGCTGTTTTGGGACATCCAGCATGCTAAAGAGCTCATGCGTGGGATTCTTTTGTTGGAATTTTTGCACTGCTTGCCAGGCGGCTTCCTCATTAAAATTGGCTAATTCCCAGTCAATTTGCCGGATCAGTTCCGCGTCGCCGGCGCGTTTTTCGGCCTCCAGCAGCGCTTGTT
The DNA here is from genome assembly GCA_012799725.1 of Oligosphaeraceae bacterium. Lineage (GTDB taxonomy): Bacteria > Verrucomicrobiota > Lentisphaeria > Oligosphaerales > Oligosphaeraceae > JAAZIY01. The sequence continues at coordinate 5,725 of JAAZKR010000245.1, forward strand.
TCTCGCGTTCCTGCTGTTGCCAGAAGTCCCTGAAGACTGCGCTTTCCTGCAACACTGGCAGATATGGTTGCAGCCAATGCATGGCGGTTTCCAAGTCAGCGGCGCTTTCCCAAGGCCTTTTGCGGCAGAAAAGCTGTAAAGCCTGCAAGGCTTGCGGCAAGGAGCGATACTGCAACAGCTGCGGTGAGGCCTCGCCGCGTCGTTCCGCCTTTTCTATCAACGCGATCAGCTCGTTATAGTCGCCTTTGAGCAAAAGAGCATTGGCCTGACGCAGCAACGCAAGATCGTTCTGCTGGGCATGCAACAGCTCCAAGAGACTGTGATACTCGCCCGGTCCGGTGGCTTGCAGCAAGGCTATGGCTTCGTCATAGCGCTGCTCGCGCAGCATGGCTGAGGCCCGCGTCAAGGCCTCGCTCTTGCGCTCATCGTAAGGTGCGGCTTTGGGACCGTCGCAGGCGGCGCATAAAAATATGCAGATAAGCAGAAATAAACTTAATAACATGATTAAAATGCCTGCGCCGAGTTTAGCTTTGCAAAAAAGTAGTTATATTAAGCAGATAATAGAACCTTGAGCCGCAATCATGAACCCCGGCAAGCTAATTGCTCTTAGGCGACCGGCTTTGGCCGCTGTCGGGTTCCTTTATGGGCTAAGCCCCTCAAAAATGTCGTTGCGGTAACTATAATGCCATATTTGGAGTTTTACAGATGATGCGCGCGGATAAACGTAGCAATGACGAAATGCGTCCGATCTCATTTCAGGCTGATTTTCAGCTGCATCCCATCGCCTCGGTCATGGCGTCCTTTGGTGCTACTCGGGTACTTTGCGCAATCAGCATCAGCGAGTCGGTGCCACGTTGGCGCAAAGAACAGCAACTGCCCGGCGGCTGGCTCACCGCTGAATATCAAATGTTGCCGGGTGCAACCAGCCCGCGCGGCGAACGCGAGGTCAGTCGCGGCAAGATTTCTGGTCGTTCCGCTGAAATTCAGCGTCTGATCGGCAGGAGTCTGCGTGCGGTGCTGGAGCTGTCAAAGTTGCCCGAGATCACCATACATGTAGACTGCGATGTCATTGATGCCGACGGCGGTACGCGCTGTGCTGCTATCAGCGGCGCAGGCTTGGCATTGGAGTTGGCTTGCAAACGGCTGCAAAAGCAGGGGGTGTTGTCGCAGTGGCCGCTGCGACAACGCGTAGCGGCAGTGAGCGTCGGCATGCTGCAAGATGAGGCAATACTGGACTTGTGCTACGAAGAGGATGCCGCAGCCGCAGTTGACATGAATGTGGTGATGTGCAGTTCAGGACGCTTAGTCGAAGTACAGGCCAGTGGCGAAGAAGCCAGCTTCAGCGAAGAAGAACTGGCAAAAATGATGGGGCTTGCCAAAAAAGGCCTGCGGCAAATTTTTGATGCCAGTGAAGAGTTGTTGGCTAAGGGGCTGTTATGATACGTAGCTTATTTTTCCTGCTTGTTATGCTTGGCTGTGGCAGTTTGAGCGCTTTGGAGCTGCGGCTGCCTATTCATGCCGGACGCCTTGATACTATGGACCGCGCCCTGGATGCGCGGAGTTTTATCAATCGCGAGAAGGCGATACAGGGGAAAATGTTTGAACCCAATCCTGATAATGAGAGTTTGTATGAATCACTGGAGCCGGGGCCGGAGCAGGCTTTTATTATCTTCAAAGTCGCAGTGCTGCCGGGACGTAGCATCTCCCGTTTTGACTACGAATTGGTGATTGATGGCAGAGCTTATGCTTGTCAGAGCATGGCTTTGGCAAATCAGTCGGTTTTTGATTTTCGCTTGCTGGAAGTGCAGGGGCCGCAAGAAGTAATGCTGCTCTATACTGTGCCCGAGAAAGCCACGAGTGCCAGTCTGCGCTCCGCATATACACAATTGCCCATGCCCACCATTAGCGGTTTGCGCTTGCAGCCGGAGGAGACTCCAGCTCCGGTTGAGCTTGAGAAGGTCGAAGAGGAGAGCAGCACTGAAGAAGGCGCCGCTGCCGAAAAGGGTGAAGAGAAGCCGTCTGAAAATGAGACGCCTGAAGCAAAAAAAGACTAAATGCGAGATGCCAGGCTACATGTCAGTTATGTTTGCTACGCGCTGTTTGCGGCTGCCACGCTTTTGTTTTCGGTCAGCGCTCCGGCCCGCCGTCTGGCTCTAGCTTTTACTTCGCCTTTTGTTAATACCTTGCGTGCGGCTTCAGATTGGGGCAGGGGGTTGCTTCCGGTCGGCTCCAAGCGACGCGATCGGATCATGGAATTGGAGCTGCGCCTGCGCGAATTGGAGATAGAACTGGCCGGACACGAAGAGCTGCGCAAGAGCAATGCCGAGCTGCGTCAACTCTTGGACTTGCCGCAGCTTCCCGGCTGGCGAGTGGTTGCGGCAGAGTTGGTCAGCCGTGATCCGGCACGCTGGAACTGGGGTTTTAGCATCAATAAGGGACTGGCTGAAGGTGTACAAGAAGGAAGCGCAGTGCTGGCCGGCCCCTACATGATTGGCCGTGTGGTCGAGAGTTTTAGGCATCATGCCAGGGTGGCAAGCCTGCTCTCGCCGGAATGCCGCCTTAGCCTTACAGTACAAGGCATGGAAATGCTGGGCATTAGCAATGGCGCCGCTGAAGGCTGGGGCAAAGAAGGCGAATTCAAACTGGAATATCTTGATAAAGACCTGGAATTGCAACAGGGACAGTGGCTCTATACCACCGGATTGGGAGGAGAGGTGCCGGGAGGATTGCCAACGGCAGAAATCAAAGCCGGCAAAGATGGGCAAATACTGGAGATAATCGCTAATTCGCGTGCCAGAATCAATTGCAGGCCACTGGGGAATTTGCAGGGTTGCAAGACAGTGGTTGTTGTCGTACCGGATATAAAACCGGTTAAGACGCATCATGAGGCTAAATAGACCGTGTCTAACTAAAAAGGCTTCCGGGCGTATTTTGTCTGCAGATTACGCAGATTTCGCAGCAGGACACGGATTTCAGGATTAGGAATCGCCATGATTTTACAGGGGCTCCCGAAAAAAAAGAAAAATCTTACAGAGGCATGGAGGAAGAGGCGGCGCTGACTGGAAGTATACAGCATCGAGCGAGGCTGCTGATTGCATCTACGGCGAATCGATTGACGGCCTTGTGGCCGGTTGGAGATGCCGGGGAGCCGGGTGGTTGCGTTATCGACAAGCCCAGCTCGAAATGCTTTTCTATCCGCCGGCCCATGCCTTTTTGGATGTCCTCTAAATAAAACGGTAAAGCTGCAAGCAACGGAACAAAATCATTTCTTTTCAATAGATTCATATCCAAATAAACCGGGAACCCGGGAGGTTTTTATGCGTCATCGTTTGTTTACTTTAATTGAGCTGCTCGTGGTCATCGCCATAATCGGCATACTGGCTGCGCTGCTTATGCCAGCTTTGAGCAAGAGCCGCGAACGTGCCCAGCAGAGTGCCTGCATCAATAATTTGAAGCAGTTGGGCATAGCTTTTCAGTTGTATATCTCCGATGCGGAGGATAACTTTCCGCACTATACCAACGGCAGCTGGGGCGCCGGTATCGAGGGCGGCTGGGTCTATTTCGAAAAATTCCCGGTGCCCGTGGCCGGCAATTTCGAAGTAAAGCGCGGTACTCTCTATCCTTATGTCAAGGACGAAAAGGTATATGCTTGTCCCATGGACATTACTGAGTCGTTGTGCAGCTACGGCGTAAATTCTGACACCAAAGGCAGAAAAATTGTCGAAGTGCCGTCCACCTCACAAACTCCGTTATTGCTCGAGGAGGGTTCAACCAAGGAAACCACCAATGATGGTTTCTTCGATTTGGATTATACTCCCAGAGATTACTTGGTAAACCGGCATGAGAAGGGCAATATTTTTGCTTTCTGTGACGGCCATGTCACTTGGGAAAATTGGAGCAACCAAGAAGCATGGGAAAAATGCAACTTCGTCCGAGATGAGGATGAGGACTGACAATATGAGCCGGCCTGTACTGTGCAGGTTCACTGCCTCGCCGCTTTGTCTTTTTTATCGACCCGAGGCCTTCGCCTCTAAGGGATTGTTCAAAAACATTTGATAGTCGTCTAAGGAGTATTAGTCTCAATCATGGAAAACTACCGCCTCACCTTGTTGAGTTTATTTTTTACTTTCAGCGTCAGTATGTCTTTGCTGGCTCAGCCCAGGCAACAGACTACGGTAACCAAACACGTCAGTGACAACCCAAGCCTGGCTGTCGTGAGTTTTGAAGGTCCAAGCAGCGGCAAAGAACAACTTTTGCGCGTCTTGCAGAAATGCGGCTGGTTTAGGGTGTTGCCTGAATCACAGGCCGCCAGGGCACAGATCAAGCTGCAAGTGCAATACCGTGAAAATCAACATAGCTATGAGCTGCTGGTCAGCCCCGTTGGCCAGGAGAGCTTTCGCAGCAGCGCCAAACATGAAAATTTGAATGAGGCAAGTTTTCTGGCAGTAGATATGATACTAGGCAAACTTTTTAATGTGCCGGCATATTGTAGCAGCCCTATCGCCTTTGTTATGCCCGGACGAAATGACATGAGGGAAATATATAGTTGTTTCCTGGATGGTAGTGGCCAAAGCAGAATAACTAATAATGCCGCCATCAGCACCGAGCCTAACTGGGGGCACCGCAATGCCTTGGTTTATACTCTGGCCAGAAATAACACGCTTAGCGTGGTGCTCGTCGATATGCAGAACCGAAGGCAGCGCGTAGTCTCAAATACACAGGGATTGAATTCCAGTGCCAGCTTGTCGCCGGATGGACGGCGCTTGGCTCTGACACTGAGCCGGGACGGCAGGGTGGACCTATATCTTAAAGACTTGACCAATAATCAAAACCTGCGTCTGACCAATGATATTTATGTCGAGTCCTCGCCCTGTTGGGCACCGGATGGCGAAACCATCTGCTATGTTTCTGATCGTATTGGTAAACCGCAGCTTTATCTGATGTCCACTGGCGGCGGCCAAGCTAGACGCCTGCAATTGGGTGGTAATGAGTGCGTTTCACCAACTTGGTCGGCAGTGAGCAATAAGCTGGCCTATGCCGGTAAAAGCAATTCCGGGCAATATGTTATTGCGGTGCTGGATATGAACGAAAAGAACCCCATGCCGCAAATCATAACCGTGGCCGCCGGCGACTGGGAAGCACCGTCATGGGCACCGGATGGCAGACACCTGGTATGTGTGCGCAAAAGCGGCAGTTCCAGAGACCTGTATTTGGTGGATAGCTGGCTGAAGGTATTCAGCCCCATCTCCAAAGGTGCAAAACTGGCGTTGCCGGCTTGGGCACCGGCATATTAATTGCTGCCGGAAGAACTTGCTAGACAAAAAGACAAGCAAAGCCGTGCCAAAATACTTGCCGACTGTAAATCGAGCGGCAGCCCGGCATCTTTTTGACACAACAAGTTTAAATTCGCTTATTAGGTATTACATTATTAGTTCGTCTTTTTCTATTTTAATTAAGGAGTGGTTCAAAAATCAAGCTTACATTTCCGGTTTCTTAATTTTGATCGACTTCTAAACTGAACGTAAACCCAATCTAAGAGTGGAGAATAACCTGTGAAAAATTGTGCTCCCGAAAAAGTCCGCAATTTCGTCTTGGCCGGACATGCCGGTTCCGGCAAGACCAGTCTGGCTGACCTGATGCTTTTCAAGTCCGGCGCGGTCAATCGGCGTGGCAGCGTCGATAATGGCAGCAGTGTTTCCGATTTCAGGCCTGACGAACAGGAGCGCAAAAGCAGTATTTACAGCGCCGCTCTCAATTGCCCATGGCAGGACGGGCATTTTTTCTTTATGGATGCGCCCGGCAACTCCGATTTTTGTGGAGAGGCCATGGGAGCGATCAATATTGCTGATATGATGGTACTGGTAGTTGACGCTATGCTGGGCATAGGTCCGGGTACTATACGAGCCTGGCGCCAAGCTCGTGAGCGAAACATGCCACGTATGATCTTTATAAATGGCTGCGATCGGGATCAGGCTAATTTTGCAGCCTTGCTTGATGAACTGCGCCATAACTATGGCAGCACATTGTGCATACCATATAACCTGCCCATAGGCAGTAAAAGCGCTATGACCGGTGTGGCCTGCGTAATGGGTGAAGTGCCCGGTGAATATGCTGCACAGGCCGAAGAGCTCAAGACCATGCTCACCGAAAGCATTGCCGAATCCGACGAAGAACTCATGGAAAAATATTTCGAGGCCGGTGAACTTAGCGACGAAGAATTTAAGACCGGATTCCGTAACGCAGTACTGAACGGCTCCTTAGTGCCCATATTGGTGGGTAGCGCTGATAAAGACCTGGGGGTGAGCGAGCTTATGGACGCCATATTGGCTTTCGGCCCCAGCCCCTTGGATGATGTACGGCTCAGGCTTGATGCAGGCGAGTTGGACCGCAAGAGCAATGATGCACTTGGCTTCGTCTTCAAGTCAGTTAATGACCCTTTCATGGGTCAAATGAACTTTATTCGTGTGCTCTGTGGAACTTTCAAATCAGATAGTGAGCTGATAAATTCCACGAGTGGTGGTAAAGAGCGTGTGGGCAACCTGTTGCAGATACAGGGTAAAGAGCAAAGCACCGTGGAAAGCGCCGGTCCAGGCGCGATCGTCGCTGTGGCTAAGCTTAGGAACACTTCGCTTAATGATGTACTGGGATACCAAAACAGCAATCTGAAGTTCTCTGCTATTGACTTCCCGCAAGCTACCACCATGTATGCGATTTCAGCGGCGAACAAGGGCGAAGAGGATAAGCTGGGAACCGCCTTGGGCAGACTGGCCGGCGAAGACCCGACCTTGCTCATAGAAAGAAACCCCGAGACGCGCCAGACCGTAATCAGCGGTATGGGCGACCTGCATATCAACTTGCTGGTCAACCGTATGAAGAACGATTTCAAAGTCGAGGTCGAACTTGAGGCGCCCCGCGTGCCTTATCGCGAAACTGTTAACGGCGTTGGTACGGCACAGTATCGCCACAAGAAACAGTCCGGCGGCCATGGTCAGTTTGCTGAAGTGCATCTACGCATAGAGCCCTTTGCTGGTGATGCCGAGAACGAATTTGAATTCGGTAACGAAGTAGTGGGCGGCAATATTCCGAAAAACTATATTCCCGCTGTGGAAAAAGGCGTTATTGAGACGCGCATGGCCGGACCGCTCTCTCGTTCGAAGGTAATTAATTTTAAAGCTACTGTTTACGACGGCAAATACCACGATGTCGACTCCTCAGAAATGGCTTTCAAGATCGCAACCCGCGGCGCCTTCCGCGAAGCTATGGCAAAGGCAAAACCCATGCTGCTCGAGCCTATCATGAGCCTGTCTATTATGTTCCCTGAAGAGTATATGGGGGCTATCAGCGGTGACTTGAATTCACGGCGTGGACGGATTCTGGGCATGGACCACGAAGAGGGCATGCAGATACTGCGCGCCGAATTGCCACTGGCGGAATGCTATAGCTATCCCACCCAGCTGCGCTCCATGACTCAAGGACGTGGAAGCTTCGAGATGAAATTCGAACGCTACGAGACCGTGCCGGCGCAGCTTGCCGCCAAAATACAGGAGGAGGCTGCCAAGCTGCTTGAAGAGGAAGAAGACTGAGGAACTATCAGTTTCCCCGTGCCGCTGTGAGGCCAGTCCATTACCTGCCTCGCAGTGGCAGCCGCCTCGTAAATGGTCTTATGCAGACTCCTTCCACAAAGGTTCCGGGCGCATTTTATCCGCAGATTATACAGATGTACGCAGATTTTCAGGACAAGGCATCGAGTGGCGGCTCCATTTAAGAGATGTGAGGCCTTGACTATGCATAACCCCGTTTTTTAGCCCGACTGACGACTTTTTCTGTAGATAAGCAGGAGCGATCGAGTTGCCTTGCCCATCCTGCCTGCGGCCTCTATATCGAGCGGGGAAAAACAAAAATCGAACATGGCCTTTTGAAAAAACAGTTTGGGCAAGCACAAAACAGGGTTAAGCATGCCGTTTTTTGCTGCCTATGGGATGGCTGTGATCTGAATAAACCTAAAAAAAGCAGCCAAAGCTGAGGTTTAGTCCTAATGGCTTTATTCTCAGATATTTGCAAGATTTATGCTGTTTGCCCTATTGGTGACAGAGTGTTTTCCGTGCTGTTATTGCTCGATTTCTTCTTGTTATGAAAGATTTGCCGGCAACTTTTCTTTAATCGTTGTCATACAATCTCTTTCGAGGTGGCTTCACTCGGCTTCCTCTCTGGCCGATACGGCAAATTCATCATGAAGTGGCGCCTTCCAGGCGCTGCCTCGGGTTC
>JAAZKR010000246.1 GCA_012799725.1 Oligosphaeraceae bacterium
ATTGGTTCAATTTCACGCTTAACAAAACCGTTTTTCCCAAAAGGCCATTTTCGATTTTTAATTTCACCGCCAAGGTCGCCAAGCTTCTTTTATCCCCTTTTCTTTGCGTCCTTTGCGTCCTTTGCGTCCTTTGCGTCCTTTGCGTCCTTTGCGGTTATCTTTGCGTCCTTTGCGTCCTTTGCGTCCTTTGCGGTTATCTTTGCGTCCTTTGCGTCCTTTGCGGTTATCTTTGCGTCCTTTGCCTTCTTTGCGTCCTTTGCGGTTATCTTTTTCTTTCACCGCCAAGGCCGCCAATCTGTACATTACGTCATAGTCTATGGGATGGCTGTAAAAAAAGAAAAAATCAAATAAATGCCCTGCTATCTGTTAAAACATTGGAATAGGAGACTGTGAAATGTCGCTGAAAAGATTCACGTTAATTGAACTTCTAGTGGTTATTGCTATTATTGCAATACTTGCTTCGATGTTATTGCCGGCTTTGAGCAAGGCTCGTTCGAAAGCTCTTGCGGCGACCTGTATTTCGCATCTTCGCCAAATGGGTCAGGTTGCGAATCTCTACAATTCTGACAATGACAACACTCTGCCTCCCACCTATGATTTAACCCTAGAGCGTCCCTGGGCTTGGTTTTATGTTAACGCGGGCTATATCAAAAAGCCCGGCGTGGGGCAGCGCACGATTTTTCTATGTCCGGGGTCTGAGACCTCCGGCAGGCATGGTTTTTTTGCCGATGATTACTCTATAACCTATGGTGCTGACTATTATGCTAACGGGAAGGTGCTGAAATCGCTAAAACTTGACAATATGGGCAAAAACGCAAGCAGGCATCCGCTCTATGCAGACAGCATCAAATGTAACACGAGCTACCCGGTAACCGCCTTAACCACAGAAAAAGCCACTTGGCAGCATTATCTGGTTTATTATCCTTGGGGTGGCACGACCAGTCTGCGCCATTCCAAGGCATGCAATTTCCTCTTTGCCGATGGACATGTTGAAGCCTTGCAAATGGGAAAATTCCGGGATTATTTTTACAGGGGGATCAATGGAGACTGGATGGATACCTATCATTTCTATTTTGGTCTACTGATGTAACAACCTCTATGTAAGCACTTGAAATCGCCTGGACATCTGACCTGTACTGGCAAGGAGTCAATTTCATGAACAAACTGGGTTTATTCCTGCTTTTTCCAGCCTTTTGCCTATTGGCTGTTACCGAGCGTATCTTGATTGAGTCTCCACAGGAAGTGTTGATTTATGATCGGCAGAGTCAGGTATGGAATTTTCCTGCTGTTGTCGCACCCGCCCGTGTGCTTGTTTCATTCGAGCAGCGCCTTGATTTTCCTTATCTGGGCGGATGGGCGCCTTGTTGGGGGATTCTTGTCAATAAGCAACCAATAACCAGCATGGCAACCAGGCGGCATACCAGGCTGCTCAACAAATCCCGTACAGCTAAACATCTGGACCATGTACGCTTTCTAACCGATATTGGCGAAAAATGGTACGCACTGTATTCTCCGGATTACGATGGTGCCAAATCACGCTTTTCCCCATACAATCCGGAAGCATATCGTATGCTGCTGGATATTACTGATCTGGTACATCATGACCGGGAAAACAGCATACAGATTCGTTTTGGAGCAGATATCTCCGGATATTACAAGCAGATGAACATAAAGCGGGCACCGGCTTTGGGAGTGCGGAACTTCAAGGTGATTCAGGATGATACGCCCAGTCTGATACCACGGCCTGCTAAAGAGTCTGACTACTATATACAGATGAAAGACCTGCCTTCTGTCAAATATGAACTCGATGTGCAGGATAAAGGGCTACTCGTCCGGTTCGGAGAAAAATCGACCCCCATTCACTCCTTGTTTTCCGTGCCTGGAGGGCAATGGGCTGCCATAGGAGCAGAAAACAGCCTTGAAACGCCATTTTATAAGGTTGAAAGGAAAATCGTTCGACAAAAAAACCGGATTGATCTGTTTGATACCTTAACGAGCTTGTCCGATCAACTTATCGGCGTCAAAATCCGCCATGAAAGCCCAGACAGCGATTTTGCAGACATCTATCTGGGGGGAGATGCCACTCCGAACTGTGAGGAATATGCTGGCGGCAGAAATCCATCGGTGTTTCTCGCCGACAAATCATTGAATCAGAGCATTGCGCTGATTGCCCAGGATGATGTTTTCCGAGTGCAGAATCTGCAGTATTGCAAGAATGGAAAAACCGGAATACGGACTGACACCTTTGCCCTTTCGCCCGGTGAAAGCAGGACCGTTGAATGGTCTGTCTATCCGCTTATGTCTGCGGACTACTTTGATTTCATCAATGAAGTCCGTCGGGATTGGGATGTCAATTTTACGATTGACGGCGGCTTCCATCTTTCCTTGAATCTCTTCCGTGATTGGACGCCTGAAGCTGCGTGGCAATTTCATCAGAAAGCCGGTCTCAAATATAATTCACTGGGCGTTTTTTTCTGGAGTCATCTTGGCGGCGAATATGCGAAGAGGGGCTCCGCCGTTTTCAGCACCTCTTTTTTTGATGAAGAATCACGCGGAAGGCTGATTCCAAATACTATCACCCAGTTCAACAATGAACCGATGCGGCAATTCTTGGGTGAGATATTGAGCAAAGCCAAGAGCGCCCTGCCTGAACTGAAACGCTTTGTCTATGTGCACAATCAGTATTCAAATGAACTAAATGATCATGAAAAATACAGTGATTGCGTTATTAGCAAAGCAGATGGTACTTCCCGAAAGTATCCACCATACAATTTCTTTATTCCCACGACCGAAAATGCCTTTGGACGCAAATTCATGGGTTTTCTGCAGAGACTAATCGATGAATACAATCCGGATGGGATTTATCATGACGAATTCACCTATACTCAGTCTACACGCACATATAATATGTGGGACAAGGTATCCGTTGAACTGGATGAAAACCATGAACCGGTTCGAAAAATCGGCTTTATCCCCTTGCTGAAATTGGATTTTAATATGCAGGTGATGGACTATGTTTTGAACCAGCGTGGAAAATTATTCATTGCTAATTTTTCGCCGGAAACCCGCAGCGAACGCAAATTCAAGTTCCCGCGTTTTGAAGAAACCTTTTATTCGAATTGGGTCTATCTGTCGCATCTGTACACTCCGATTCAGCTGGGGGACCTTCAAAATTACTCGATCACCCCAGAAGGGCATATTGCAGACATCCGGAATGCGCTGCGTAATGGCACTCTATATTATCACTATAATAATTTGGCGGCCTGCCCTACTATTACCTCCGTCATGTTCCCTTTTACCCCCATAGAAATCCATGGCGGCTGGCTGATTGGCAAGGAAAGGATTTTGACCATCTACAGCGGAGAATACGCCTGGAAAGGCGAAAATGCCCTTTGCGTACCTTTTGTCTATGATGAACAGGGCAAACAGGTTCCAGATTATCCTGTGACCTTTGCAGGAGCCCAAGGCGAAACTGTCTGCCGCCTGCTATTGCAGCCGGAATATTGCGCCGCTTTAGTAAAAATCCCGGTTGCCGCAAAATTATCCGATGAGGCACAGTTGAAAAACGTTGTTTTACAGGATGGCCGTTTCACTGCTGAACTCTCCGGCAAAGGCTCAGCGCATATTGTCTTGAATAACCAAACGGAAGTATTTGCAGCTGGCGGAAAAGATTCTATCCAAATATCACTGCCACGATAAAGAATATTGTGCCACGGACCGCTCCGCATCCTGCGCCTCCTCATTCGGGCTTCAGTCACCGAAATTTATGCATGGAGCCCTCCAGGTCGCCGCACATACTCCTTGACCGGATATTATGACAAAAAAAACACAACCGCCACACTCAGGTTTCATAACTGTTGTGAAGCCCCACAGCTCGCAAAACAGCTACATCATGATTAACCCTAAAAAAAGCAGCCAAAGCTGAGGCTTAATCCTAATGGCTTTATTCTCAGATAGTTGCAAGATTTATGCTGTTTGCC
>JAAZKR010000247.1 GCA_012799725.1 Oligosphaeraceae bacterium
CCCCTTGAAAATGCGTCATAAGTCCTGGAAAAGTTCAAAACTGGACGACATACTTTAGAAGAAAACTTCAGGAATCAGACCTTTTAGTTCACAACACCACTTGACTTTTTCATAACAGGTTATGCATGGTGCAGCCCTTGTCAGGGCTCAGTCGCCTTTCGGCTTCATTCCGCATCGGAAGAAGGTTCTGATTGCCGGGCAAGGGGGAAAAGTCAACTGCTTTTTTAGGTTAAGTGAAGAGTGTTGGCTCCATAGGTGCCATGTATTACTACGTTAAATCAACGCTGCAGAAAACTGAGGCATTACGACCGCGCCCAAGTTTTACATCAAGTTTTCCACAGTATCACTTTTTTTTCATTTTCGACTTGCTATTTTGCCGAAACATACTAGAATAAATATTAGCCAACAAATTTTAGCATGGAGAGAGATGACATGAGCAAGTTAACCGAGCGACAGCAGGAAGTGTTGGATTTCATCGTTGATTTTTCCGAGTCTCAGGGCATGCCGCCCACCATCAACGAGATTTCTGAGCATTTTGAGGTCAGTTCCACCACCTCGTTTGCTCATGTACGCGCCTTGCAGCGCAAAGGCCTGCTCACTCGTAGTTCCAAGGCACGCAGCCTAAGCGTAGTAAACAGCAAGCCGGGGCGACACTTTTCTCTGACCTTGAGCATACCACTGCTTGGGCGCATCAGTGCTGGAGCGCCGCTGTTCTCTGAAGAGCACGTAGAGCGCGAGATATACATAGACCCCAGCCTGATCAGCAAACGTACTGCCGGTTGCAAGTTATTCGCTCTGCAAGTACAGGGCGAGAGCATGAAAGACCTTGGCATTCTGGATGGTGATTTGGTCATTGCCAAGCAATCGCATGATGTCGCCATCGGTGATGTAGTCATAGCGCTGGTTGACGGTGAAACCACAGTCAAATCCCTGTTTCTCAGCGAAGGGCAATGGGAGCTTAGGCCGGCTAACAAAAAATACAAATCCCTGTTTTTGCCACTGGAAAACCTGCTTATACAAGGTATTGTAGTTGCCTTGCAGCGCAGCCTTTAATTTTATCGGCAAGGGAAGAGACGTATGATCGCTAGAATCACCGGGGTCTTGGTGGAAAACAGCCTAACTGAAGCCTTCATCGAAGTACAGGGCATCTGCTACGCTCTATTGGTGCCGCTTAGCACCGTAGACCGGTTGCCGCCATTGCAGCAAAAAGTCAGCCTGCATACCCATCTGCATGTACGCGAGGACATCTTGCAGCTCTACGGCTTTTACTCCAAGGAAGAGCTGGACTTGTTTCGCATCCTGCTCAATGCCGTGCCCGGCATAGGGCCAAAACTGGCCATGAATGTGCTCAGCTCCATGTCGATCAAGCATTTTTGTCAAGCCATCGCTGAACGTGACCTGAAAGCCTTAAGCAAGATCAGCGGCGTAGGCAAAAAAACCGCTGAACGCATGGTGGTTGAACTGCGCGACAAGCTTGAAGCACTGGCACCGGCAACCGCCCTTGCGGCCGGCATGCCCACACTAAGCGACCAGGCTGCCGATGCCGTGGCCGCCCTGGAAACACTGGGCTACAAAAAAGACGTGGCCAGTAAAGCGGTGCTGAAAGTCTGTGAAGAAGCAAAACCGGATAACCTGAGCGCCTCTGAACTGATCCGAAAGACCTTAGCTAAGCTAAACGCCTGAATGCGGACTAAGATCCGCAAGACTCAATCCACAGATTACGCAGATTACACAGATTATGCAGATGCCGCAGATTTTTTAGGGCTCACTTTGAAAATGCGCTCCTTAGATAAGGAAGCTGCGCTCCTAAGACAAGAAAACTGCGCCCTAAAAAATCTGCGCTAATCTGAGTAAATCTGCGGATAAAGTAAAAGTCTTTCCTAGAGGGTCTGGGTCTTTTGAGGAGACCCCACCTCAAGCTTTTTCGCTGGCCGATCCGGCAAAATCATCATGATGCGGCGCCTTCCAGGCGCTGATTTTGGGGGTGATCCTGCCCCGGGTTCGGTCACCCCGGGTTGCTATGGTACAGCCCTTGCCAGGGCTCAGGCTTCGACTTGTCCGGCCTGTCTGACCTGCCCGTCAGAGCAACAGCCCTATAAAACTTCCGGGTTTTCCGCGTTTTCCGTGGTTAAAAATAGGTTGTACGCGCCGGGGTACCCAAGTCCATCACAAAATTTTGCACATTAATTAACAAGGCAGCTCTTATGCCCAACCAAAGATTTATCAGATCCGAACTTAATACCCGCGAAGAGAGTTTTGAACTCAGCCTGCGTCCGCAATCATTCGACGATTTCCCCGGGCAGGAATCCATCAAGGAGCGCCTGCAAATCATGGTTGAGGCAGCTCGCAGTCGAGACGAGCCCTTGAGCCATATCCTGCTTAGCGGGCCGCCGGGTCTGGGCAAAACCACCCTGGCCGGCATCATCGCCAATAGCCGTGGCTGTAATATCAAAGCAACCAGTGGGCCGGTTATAGAAAAACCCGGGGACTTGGCCGGCCTGCTGACCGGCCTGGATGAAGGCGACATACTCTTTATAGACGAGATACATCGCCTGCCCATACAAATCGAAGAATATCTCTATAGCGCCATGGAGGACTTCGTTATTGATATCATGCTGGAACAGGGCGTCGGGGCACGCTCAGTACGCTTGAATTTGCCTGAATTCTGCCTCATAGGCGCAACCACGAGACAGGGCAAGCTCTCCGCACCCCTGCGCTCGCGCTTCACCATGCCCTGCCGCATGGACTATTACAAGGCGGAGGATTTGCAAACCATCCTCACTCGCAGCGCCAAGGTGCTCGGCATTGGTGCCGAGCCCGAAGGGCTGTTTGAAATTGCCAGGCGCAGCCGCGGCACTCCGCGCATTGCCAATAATTTGCTGCGTTGGGTAAGGGACTACGCTCAGGTCAAAAGCCCTAATGGTGGCAATGTCACTAAAGAACTGGCGGCACAAGCATTGCAGAAATTAGACATAGACGAAGATGGACTCGATGAAATGGACAATCGCATACTGGAGGCCATCCTGATTAAATTCAAGGGGCGTCCGGTGGGCCTGAAGAGTCTGGCTGTAGCTGTGGGCGAGGAAGAAAGTACCATCGAGGACGTCTATGAGCCATATCTGATCCAAGAAGGCTATCTGATGCGCACCCCCACCGGCAGAATAGTCACCGCCAAAGGCGAAAAGCGCTTCGGTCTGCAAAGCGCAGCAAGCAAACAACCCGAACTGCTCTAAGCTTATCTGTAAGCGACAGGCAGCTTGACGAGTAAAGAATAAAATACCAAAGACTATACAGATTTTCAGCATGTAAACGGCTGTGGACAGGGTGGACAGGATAAAACGCTTTAGCGTTCTGGAGCCGTGCCAGTTCTGTGGTGGCGCATGCTTGCGCCACATCCCCCCTCAAAAAAGCCGCGCTATTTGTCTTCGGTTATATTTTTTAATTGTTGCAGCATTTTCAGCATATCTTGCAGGCTGCCTTCCTCTGAATACACTGGCTGCATTTGCCGCAATTGTGGCAAATTGAAGCGCAGCGCTGCCGCTTCCGGGCAGCTTTTCATCATCAGCATGGCTATGGCGCCGTTAAGGATTTTGCGTTCAGCCGGCATAAGCTGGGCTGGCACGGCCTCGTAGACCAAAATCACCATGGCCTCGATGCTGCCTTGCGTTAATCTGGCAGCGGCATATTCCAGAGTTTCGCGACAGTCCTGTTTGCCAAAGTAGACCATGTGCGCTCCGCTCCAGGCAAACTCTATAGCTGCCAAGTTGCCGGCACTGCTGGCATATGAGTGCGGAAATATCATGGGACTGGCTAAGCGTGGGCCTTTTTGCTCCATTTGTGCAAAAAAGTAGAACCCGGAGCTGGCACCGCCAAAGCGGCTAAGTGAAACCAGCCCTATATCCGCAGCCGGTGCCGACTCGCCTTGCAACCAAGCACTGCTCTTGCGCAGTAAACTGCAAGCTGCCAAGGCAAGATGACCGCCCGGGTCTAAATAGCCTTTAACTGAGTCTAAATAAGGCTTGGCGGAAAATTTGAGCAATTCCGCATTGGCTTGGGCATCATTGCCCAAATAGACGCTCTCATCCGGCAAGGCGCTGCCGCCGGCTATGGAACCGGGCAATACCCAGGCAATCTGACTTATCTGAAAAATTGCTGGCATTTGCTCTCCCCGTCCATAACCGCACTGTTCAAGCCGCCTTAGGCTTTGCTGACACGGTCGGCGTACGCGCCGGTACGTGTATCTATGCGCACTGTATCGCCGACATTGACGAAAAGCGGCACCTGTATCTCATAGCCATTATCGATTTTTGCCGGCTTGAGCACGTTGGTCGCGGTATCGCCCCTGGCACCCGGCTCAGTCTCAGCGATTTTCTTTTCCACGAAAAACGGCAAGGTGATTTCTACGGGGCGTTCCTTGTAGAAAAGCACCGAGCAGGCCATATCGTCATCCAGAAAATAGACATTGTCACCCAGAACTTTAGCATCTATGCGGACTTCGTCGTGTGTCCGACTGTCGAAGAAGACATAGACGCCGTCACCTTCCTCGTAAGAAAAATGCAGTTCTTTTTCTTCCAAGTTGGGGCGGTCTATCTTATCCACCGAGCGAAAAGTGCGGTCCATTGTGCTGCCGGTCAACATATTTTTCAGTTTGCAGCGATATAGTGCCTGTCCCTTGCCGGGCTTGCAAAAATCAAAATCGGACACTATGTAGGGCTCGCCGTCAAGCTCGATTTTTAACCCTTTACGTAAATCTGACGCTTCGTACATTTAATGCTCCGTTGTTGAAAATACCAAGATCGGTAATAATTTAAGATCAATAGCCGACTTGCAGCCGTAAATACAATAACCTGCCGATGAAATTTTTCAATCTAAAAGATACTGAAATGTCTGCCATGCTTGATGAAATCGAAGAGCTGGCCGGATATAAATTTAAGGATCAGGATCTGTTGTTGACCGCTCTCAGGCATTCTTCTTATGTAGCTGAGCAAAGCGAGCCTTATGAATGCAACCAGAGGCTGGAGTTCCTCGGCGATGCGGTTTTGCAGCTAGTGCTCAGTGACTTTCTGTTCACGGGGCTGCCAGATGCTCAGGAAGGCATCCTGTCACGAACCCGCTCCATGCTGGCCCGGGAACAGGCCAACGCATCCTACGCACTGAAACTCAAGTTAGACAAGGCCTTGCTGCTGGGCAACGGAGAAAACATGAGCGGAGGACGCGAGCGACCCTCCATTCTGGGTGATGCCTTCGAGGCTTTTCTGGGCGCAGTCTACCTGGATGGTGGTTTAGAGGAAGCCAGAGATGCCTGCCTACGCCTTCTGCCCAAGCCGCAGGAATGCCTGCAATCACTGGGCTTGAAAGAAAATCCCAAGGGCATGCTCCTCGAGTACTGTCAGTCACGACATCAGCAAAAACCGGAATATGTCTGCGTTTCCGCCGAAGGCCCGGCACATAAACCTATCTACGAGGTCAAGGTCATTTTCAAAGGGCGGGAAATCGCACGTGGCTTAGGCAAAAATCGCAAAAATGCCGAATGTGACGCCGCCAAAAACGCCATGCTAAACAAAGAATGGGAAGCTGATCTGCTTGACTAGGCGCAATCTTACGGTGCCGTGCGCAATGCTACTAGCCGGAACTTGTTTTTTGGGAAGATTTTAACGATTTTATCCACAGATTACGTAGATGGACACAGATTTTCAAATTGCGCCCTAAAAATCCGCGTGATCTGCGGACTTCGTATCTAAAACCGAAGCTTGGTTTTGATTAGCCTATTTTTCTATGCTTGTGAATGCAGATTTACTTATTGTAGGTGCCGGGGCTGCCGGCTTGTTTGCTGCCTGCCGTGCCGCCGAGGCCGGTATCAATGCTGCTCTTTTGGAACGTCGGCACAGACCTGGTTTAAAGCTCTTACTCAGCGGTAATAACCGCTGCAATCTGAGTCAGAAAGGCAGCATTGCGGAGCTACTCTCCGATTACGGCGAGCCGGTGGCCAGCTTTATCAGGCCGGCTCTGCAAGCCTTTGGACCGGAAGACTTGCGCCACTGGCTGGCGCAAAGGGGATTGCCCACCTCTGTTATACGTAATCGCATATATCCGCGCTCCGGCAAAGCTGACGATGTGCTGCATTGCTTTACCGACCGCCTGCGCGATCTGGAATTGCCGCTGTTGCTTAACTGCCCGGTGCAGAAAATCCTTCCGGTTGCAGGTGGTTTTCAGCTGCATTGTCCTCGGTTTAGCCTCCAAAGCCGGTTTGTGCTGCTTTGCAGCGGCGGGGTGTCGTACCCTAAAACCGGCAGCGTTGGTGACGGTCAACGCATGGCCGGAGAATTGGGACACCGCATTGAGCCTTACAGGCCCGGCTTGGCCGGCATGGAAGTAGATAATCCCAGTTTTCAAAAACAAACCAAGGCACAAGAGCTGGATCTGCCCGAAGTAAGCTTGAGCCTGAGCAGTCAAGGGCGGCCGATTGCCGTACTAAATGGCAACCTGTTGATCGCCAATAATTGCCTGCGTGGCAGCGCTATCTTCGATGCCAGCAGAATCATCGCCAGACAGAAACTGCAACATTTCGAATTGCATCTGGACCTGCTGCCCGCCCTGCCCCGGCAACGCCTCAGCGAGCAGTTGCGACAATTGCAGCAAAGTAAGCTGCCACTGCCGGAACTACTGTATAAGCTGGGATTGGATAAACGCCTGGCAACAGAGCTTGGCGCTGAACTCCGCGCCGGCGGCAAAGCTACTGATATGAACCACCTGCTCGCTAACTTGAAAAGCCTGCCACTGCTGAAACCACGCATACGCCCTCTGAAAGAGGCGATAGTAACCATCGGTGGTGTCAGCCTAAATGATATAGACCCCAACAGTATGCAATCGCTACGCTGCCCGGGGCTCTACTTTGCCGGTGAGGTCATAGACATAGACGGCCCTACCGGCGGCTACAACTTGCAAGCCGCTTTCTCCAGTGCCAATTTGGCCCTGCAAAGCATAGCTGCCAAACTGCCTACAACCAAGCCCATAGCCAGGGAAAGCCCTAAACGCTCTCGGGGGCCAAGACTCGAACGTCATCAATCACAGCTCAAGAAATTGCGCAGATAATAAGAAATATAGCTTATTGGCACCCTGTAACTCACCTCAAGGTTCTTCGCATATTTTCGCGAGCAAGAAAGCCGCTATTGCTTTATCCTAAAAAAGTGGCGCCTTCCAGGCGCTGATTTTAGGGGGTGATCCTGCCTCGGGTTCCCTCACCCTACAGGTTCGGTCACTCGAGGCTATGCATGGTGTGCCCCTTGTCAGGGCTCAGGCGACTTTGGCCTCCGGGTTCGGTCAGCCAGGTTATGCATGGTGCAGCCCTTGTCAGGGCTCAGGCGACTTTTGGCTTCAGTCCGTATTGGAAGAAGGTGCTGATTGCCGGTCAAGAGGAAAAGTCAACTGCTTTTTTTACACAGTCATCCCGTAGCGGTAAAAAACAGCATAATTGGTTCAATTTCACGCTTAACAAAACCGTTTTTCCAAAAAGGCCATTTTCGATTTTTA
>JAAZKR010000248.1 GCA_012799725.1 Oligosphaeraceae bacterium
CTAATCAAAAAAGACGGGCAAAAAAAAGCCGCGAACTATTTTGTGCACGGCTTGAAAAAAAACTCAAAATATAGGGGAGGCTCACGAACTAATTTTGATTCCGCATCGCTGGGCAAAGAGCATTAGAGTTTGCAATCTCGAAATTCTGAAGTATGTTCTGGGTTCTGTCCAAATTTTACAGGAGCTTATTTTATCGTTCTTGTGCTTTAAATCTGTGATGATTTTTTGGATGAGAAGAAAAAGTTTATCGTTTTGCCATGAAACGGAAGTCCGGTGCAAATCCGGCGCAGACGCGCTACTGTAACCGATAAATAACCAGTCGAAATCACTGTGAAAATGGGAAGATTTCGACAATGCCTGTTACCAAATGTAAACTAAAGTTTTCGTTGGGACAGAGGCATCCAACCGGATCGGAAGCCAGGAGACGCCATGGCAGGATAGAGCATGGCTGTCTCGCGATTAGGGGCCGTGCGAAAATAAAGGCAACAGTTCTGTAGTTGTTTTGAGCTGTTTTTCCCCTGTTCTGAAAGGAGCGTATGCACATACGCGACTGACAGAATAGGAGAAAGGCAGCCAAAAGAAACTGGAAATGTAAACTTTATTTTTGAACGGCTCCTTAGACGGAGGATGCGAAGAATTCAGGCACTGCGGAGTATTCCGCAGGGTCATTTTTCGTATGCTCAAATTTCGAGCTGTTATGCTCCATTCGTTATCAACAGAAAGGAGCAGCAGAATGCAAAAACATGTACTTGGTTTCCCGAGAATAGGCGCCCATCGAGAATTAAAGAAGGCTCTTGAAGCCTTTTGGAAGGGCGAACAATCACTGTCGCAGCTTGATGAGTGTGCCAAGTCTATACGTCTGAACAACTGGAAAACCCAGAAGGATGCGGGGCTGTCCTTTGTCGCAACTGGAGATTTTTCCTATTATGACCATGTGCTCGATACCTGCGTCATGCTGGATGCCATACCGGGACGCTTCCGCCATCTTCCGCAAAACACGGTAGAAACCTATTTCATGATGGCGCGCGGTGATCAGGAGACCGGCATCCACGCCATGGAAATGACCAAGTGGTTCAACACCAATTATCACTATATCGTTCCGGAAATTTCAGAAGACTTTCAGCCAAAGTTCGTCGGGCGCAAAATAATCAATGAAACGCATGAAGCCATTGAGGCAGGCTTCAATCCGAAACCGGTATTGGTTGGCCCCATAACCTTCTTGGCGCTTGCCAAAGGAAAGAACGGGTTTGACTGCTGGGAAAAAATCGATGCAGTCACTAAAGTTTATGCGGAAGTTTTGCAGGAATTTTCCGGAATATGTGAATGGATTCAGCTTGATGAGCCGATTCTTTCTTCCGATTTAGCACCGGGCGGGCGTGCCGCTTTTGCAAATGTTTATCAGCAGCTCAATGCGGCAGCGGGAAGCGCAAAACTCCTGTTAGCAACCTATTTTGATGCCTTGGATGATAATCTGGATATCGCACTGGCCTCTGGGTGCGCTGGATTGCATATCGATTTGGTTCGTGGTGGTGCCAATCTTGACGAAATATTGGCAAAATTCCCTGAAAATATGATTCTTTCTGCCGGCATGGTTGAAGGCCGCAACATTTGGAAAAACGATTTTGCAAAGTCATTGACAGTTTTGCGTAAAATCCAGGCGAAACTTGGCGAACGCATGATGATCGGGTCAAGCTGCTCGCTGCTGCATTCCCCGGTTGATCTTACGAATGAAATCAAACTTGATTCGACAATCAAAAACTGGATGGCATTTGCTGTTCAGAAGTGCGTCGAAGTCGGAATGCTCGGAAATATCGCATCTGGAATTGCATATGATGCTGAATTGGAAGCAAATCGGAAAGCGATTCAAAGCCGTCATACTGATCCGCGTTTGCATTGCCATGCAATTGCCAGTCGCGTTCAAGCAATAACGGACGATATGTATCAGCGTAAAAGCCCGTATAAGCTTCGCAAGCAAGCACAGGCATGGCTGGCTTTGCCGTTGTTTCCAACAACTACCATCGGATCGTTTCCGCAGACAGCGGAAATTCGCCGTGCGCGTCGTGACTTCAAGCGCGGCACACTTTCAAATACTGACTATCAAGCGTTCCTGCGCAGAGAAATTGCTGATGTCATCAAAAAACAGGAAGCACTCGGGCTTGATGTTTTAGTTCATGGAGAACCGGAACGCAACGACATGGTTGAATATTTTGGTCAGCAGCTGAACGGCTTCTGCTTCACGGAAAATGGCTGGGTGCAAAGCTACGGCAGCCGTTGTGTCAAACCGCCGGTAATCTACGGCGATGTTTCACGACCTGCACCAATGACCGTTGAATGGATCAAATATGCGCAATCACTTACAAAAAAACCGATGAAAGGAATGCTCACCGGCCCGGTAACGATTCTTTGCTGGAGTTTTGTCCGCGACGACATGCCTCGTTCCCAAGTCTGTAAACAGATTGCCATGGCGATTCGTGACGAGGTAGATGACCTTGAGCAAGCTGGTATTAAAATCATTCAGATCGATGAAGCTGCATTCAGCGAAGGAATGCCAATCAAGGAGCGTGAACGCGACGAATATTTTAACTGGGCGGTTGCTTCATTCAGACTGGCCACTTCCTCTGTAAAAGATTCGACGCAGATCCACACACACATGTGTTATAGCGAATTTAATAAGATCATCCGGGCTATTGCCGATATGGACGCAGATGTTATCAGCATTGAATCCAGTCGTAGCAAAATGGAAATTCTTGAAGCTTTTCGTGACTTTGAATATCCCACCGAGATCGGTCTCGGAGTGTATGATATTCACAGTCCACGCATACCTTCTCAGAATGAAATGGTTTCGCTATTGGAAAAGGCATGCGCATTTATCCCGAAAGAACGCTTTTGGGTAAATCCGGATTGCGGCCTTAAGACCCGTGACTGGGCGGAGGTTATGCCATCATTGACTAATCTGGTTGCTGTTGCACACGAATTACGTAAAAAGTACCGGTAATGATCGATCTGTTTTCTCTCCTGCATCAGCATGCACCTTACTCGATTTGTGCATCATTTCAAATAAAAGCTTACAATTAACCCTAAAAAAACAGTCAAAGCTGATTTTTTGTCCTAATCCCTTTGCTTTCAGAGTTTTGTGAAGTTCATTCCATTCACCATGTTGGTCAGGGCGTTTTCATTCTCTTTTATCCGACCGATTCGAAAGATTGTAGTGCCTTTACAAGGCACTACCTTAGGCTCGAACGGGGTTAAGCATGGGTAAACGCCTACAGCGTAATATATTATGCCAACCCGCCGAGCTGTCAGATAAAACAACCAACTAGACTGCCAATCTGCAAGCAATTTCATCCGTCAGAGCCACAACCCTAAATTTGGCGCATCGACATATTTTGGGGGTTAGCTTATGAGCTTGGGCATCATGTCAAGTTTTCCACAATGGAATAGGATTGCCAATCGGAAGCTGGTTTTGCTTCGATAACCGCATGCAGCTCGCTTGA
>JAAZKR010000249.1 GCA_012799725.1 Oligosphaeraceae bacterium
AAAAAGTGAAAAATGAAGCGCCTTTATCAAGACCGGGAAGAATGCTTGAAGGGCTAAACTAAAGCGGCGCGAAGCGCCACACAAAAATAACCCCGGGTGAGGAAGCGCGAAGCGCGACGCAACCCGGGGTGGGAACTCCCCCAAGAGGCAGCGCCCGCAAGGGCGCCACAGGGGGAGCAGTGGATTTGCCATAGGTGATCCTGTAAAAAATGCTTCTGGCAGGAGTTCGTTTGTGTCGCCGGCGCCGGTTTCGGGGTGCCATCCACCCCCGGTTTCCCCGCACTCCGGGCTCGGTCACCGGGGATTGTTATTATGCAGCCATTCGGGCTGGAAGGTGCCACTGTGTTTTCACAAGCCAAATTTCAGCAATATGATTTTTACCACACTTAAATTATTGGTCAATAGTTAGATGAAGAAAAAATAACGTTCGATTATATTGGCACGAGGATATCACCGATTGCCACTCACTGTCGATTTTCAGAATGATTTACGATTGTCCAGCTTGATTTTTGGAAAAAATCATATAATCTTTTCAATTAGACGATTTGGCATGCAGAAATGCCTGTTTGATGCAGCAGGGCTCATTCAGGTTTTAAATCAGTTCCAATTTTGGTCTAGGATCGTAAGTGCTGTGGTTTTCTGTGAAAGTCCACTATTGTAATTTTCCCGGTGAAATCTATGCGCTGCTGCATGCTATAGACTCTTACAGGCTATTGGGGCATCTGATAAATTCAGGCTGCTGGCTTTCGTGGTTTATCATCCCGGATTTAGAAATGTTCCATCAGTTTGCCAGTTAGGATCAGGCTTTTTCTGTATTGCAGTAACATACGCAGGCTGCCTTGCTGCTGACAAAAACAGACTAAAAAAACAGGGAATGGTTCCGAGAACCGTAAGGACAATCAATGAATCTTCGCATGTTATTGCTGAAATACCGCTTGAGGCGCTTGGGGATTGACCTTTCTAATGGTCTTTATCTTGCTCCAGAAATGTCGATTGATCTTGAGTCACCTGTTTCGCTGCATAAAATAGATCTGAATACACGCTCTGGTATAATTCCCCGGATTGGTGCTCATACCTATATACGTTCCGGCTGCCATTTTGCGGCCTTTCAAGAAATAGGGCGATTTTGCGCTATTGGTCCTTCGTTGCGTTGCGGTGATGTTAATCATCCGCTGAACTTGGTATCCACGCATCCTTTTGCTTACCGGCATCGCTCTCCCGATGGTGCTGTGCGGAAGATAAAAGCGCCGACTCAAATTGGGCATGATGTCTGGATAGGCAGCAATGTCATTATTCTGTCCGGTGTCAAGATTGCCACCGGTGCAGTTATTGCGGCAGGTGCCGTGGTTTGCAAGGATGTCGCACCCTATGAAATTGTAGGCGGAGTGCCAGCACGGCACATACGCTTCCGATTCTCGGCGGAGATCATCGAAAAACTGCTGGCGACAGAATGGTGGAACTATGAGCCAAAAGACTTGCAGAATTTCGATTTTTCTAGTCCGGAAGCATTTATTGAACAGTTTTCAGTGGCAAAATTACAACCGGCATCCTATCCGCTCTGGCGAATCCATAGACGGGGTAAGCGCATCGAGAGATTGAATATATAGCCCAGCCTGTAATCAGAAATTTATTGTGAATGTGCGGTAGCTTTAATGCATCAAATTATCCATAGCCAGCATAATAAATTCCACAAACATTGTGAAATCTGCTTTTAGTTCTGTTTATCCTAAAAAAAGCAGCCAAAGCTGAGGTTTAGTCCTAATGACTTTATTTTCAGATAGTTGTAAGATTTATATTGTTCACCCTGTTGGTGACAGGGTGTTTTCCGTGCTGCTATTGCTCGATTTCTTCTTGTTATGAAAGATTTGCTGGCAACTTTTCTTTAACTTGTTGTCATACAAGCTCTTTCGAGGTGGATTCACCCGGCTTCTTTTCTG
>JAAZKR010000250.1 GCA_012799725.1 Oligosphaeraceae bacterium
TGTCACCCGAGGTTACGCATGGTGCAGCCCTTGTCAGGGCTCAGTCGCCTTTCGGCTTCAGTCCGCATCGGAAGAAGCTCTGATTATCGGTCAAGAGGAAAAGTCAACTGCTTTTTTTAGGTTTATAGGAATAATATCATGCACAGCTCTTAGACCTTGTACCTCAGCATATCAATAGAGCTGAACGAGGAAGCTGGCAGTCCCTCGCCATTGAACAAAGTCGCCCTTGGGTTGTCTGCCCAAGCATAGCGTACCCCTATGGGACAATCGCATTTCCGACTTGAAACCACTAGAGTGTTTTCCTCAATGCGCACCGAATCTGCCACAAATGGAACACCTGCTTCGTCCAGAACAAAGAAACTAGAGGCCGCACCATCGGCAAGCATCAAACCATCGGCATAGTCGAAGAACATACGAAGTTCATTGCGCTCCCTGCGCACACTGCGGTACATGGGGCCACAGGGAACTCCAGCCTTTCCATAGACGTTGACCAGGGCATTGGCTGCCAGCCGTTTCCCAACAGATTTCTTGTCCTGGGGATGGATGTCCTGAGCTTCACCAATGTCAATGGCAGACGCCATGAAAACATTTTCCAATTCATCGCATAGTACACGTTGAGCTTCGCGCAGAAATGGCCAGATTGCGTTTGTGTCATCATCTTTCTGCTCCCTGTAATTAGCCAGCTGTACCTGGATGAACGGGAAATTGCCGACGCCCCATCGGAAGCGCCAGTCCTTGATCATTGTCCTCAACTTGTTCAAGTACTGGCAGGACCTCTTTATGGATTGTGTATTGCTTTCGCCCTGATACCAGATTGCCCCGCGAATTGCGTATGTCAGCAGAGGCTGAATCATGCTGCCAAAAAGGATTCCGGGGGTATGGGGATTACCGCTTCCATAGCGGAACGATTCCAGCTTAACAGCCAGGTTGCCCCAGTCATATTCCGCCTTTGCACGCCACAGACCGGCAATCGTACAAGTCTTGTCAGTACCGGCAAGACGGAGGAAATATGCGTCAGAATTCCCCCAAAACTTCCCTTCCCAAAGATGTGAAAAGGCACGGATAGCAATAGTGTTCCCACCGGCATGCACCAAGTTGCCGGGAATCGTATACTTTCTGGGTGTGTCCCAGTATTGTGTATCGATATTTTTTCCGGTACGTCCAATCTCAACACCATTAAAATATGTGATATCCTGCTTGTCGATGCCACCAGTTTCAAGTATGATGTCCTTTCCCGCCCAATCTTTCGGAAGAAAGATGCGCTTTCGTACCCAAACTGCACCATTGCCGCCAATTTTCTGCCCAATCCAACTGCCGGGGATACGCATCACAAGCCATTCCGAATCATCGAACTCCGGTTCAGCCCATTGCCAGCCGACCCCTTCATTGCCAGGGTCCGGCCTGGAAATCCGCAACGCCATCTCATCATGGGAAAATTCTTCCCAGTTGGCACTGTTGCGCATCTGCTTCCGAACCTGGGCAACCATATCGGCCGTATCAGGATTGGTCAGCAGAGCCTCATGGCTGGTCCAGGCTTCCACACAGGTACCGCCCCAGGCGGAGACAATCATCCCGACGGGAATATCCAGTTTTTCCTGGAGAAAACGCCCAAACCAGGCGGCAACGGCGGAGCATTTTCCCGCATGTTCTGGATCCATCGGCATCCAAGCAGCTTCCGCATTGGTCTCCAGGCAGCCGGTAGCCAATTCCTTTACCATGAAGAAACGGAACTTTGAGGAATCGGGAATGGTCTGGCAGAATTCTTCCTTTTGCTTACAGGCAAGCTTTTCCTCATAGGGCTTTCCATCGAGTGCCCAATCTGATTCCAGCAGATAGGACATATTGGATTGTCCGGAGGCGATCCAGACTTCGCCGACCAAGATGTTGTTGATTGTGATGCTTTCTCCGGTTTCTGTGTCAATGATCGTCAGGGTATGGGGGCCGCCCGCGTTAAACGCAGGAAGATAGAGGATGAAATCGCCACTGGCATTCACCTTGCAATAAGTTTCAGTCCCGCCGAACAGCGCCTTCAGCATGTGATTGGGGATCGCCTGCCCCCAAACCGGAATGTCAATGTCCCGCTGAAAGACCGCATTGTCTTGAAAAAGGGTATTTAATTTCATTTTCTTCCTTTTGCCGAATGCATTGTTTTTAAAGCATGTCCGTGAAATATAAATCAATTGGAATATAAATCAATTTTCTACAGCCTGTCCTGGGAATTTCCTGTATATGCATCAAACTCTCAGGCGGTTTTGAAACCGTAAAAATCTCAGGTATCAACCCGACCCATGCTCATTTAAGCTGGGAACCCACGCGTAGCATGGATTGACAGCCAAGCCATTCACCGCCCCCTCAATGTCCAACTTCATCTTGTCTTCTTTAATTATTTAGTGCTATAAAATCGTCTCTTGAGTTGTTTTTTCACAGCCGTCCCATAGATTACAGAGCGCGGTTCCCAAAAATAGCCAACCCCGTCCCAAAGTATTCAGGCAGCATTTTATCCGCAGATTACACAGATGTACGCAGATTTTCAGGACAAGGCTTCGAGTGGCGGCTCTATTTAAGAGGTTGTGCTGTAAGACCTTGACTATGCATAATCCTGGCTTTCAAGCCCGATTGACGACTTTTTCTGCAGATCATCAAGAGAGGTCAAGTTGCTTTGCCTGTCTTCAGATAACTGAACCTCTGTGAAGTTGTGCTGGCACTGTTTTGGTTTTCGGGATGATTCATTCAAGCCTTGCCAGCGCTTCTTCGAGCGGTTTCCCCGGCGCGAAGCGCCAAA
>JAAZKR010000035.1 GCA_012799725.1 Oligosphaeraceae bacterium
GGTTAGTAGAGCAATGTTTTTTGATGTGATATCATATAATATCACTATAAACCAGCAGGTTATCAATTGCTTTGACCTTTTTCTGGGTGCTGTTTCACGGATTCAGGTTTGCAATATCTCCGGAGATTGTCTTTGCATAGTCTTCTATTTTGTTTTTTTGTTTTGGGGCTATATTATTTTCTTATAGGTACAGAAGGAAAAAGTTATGTCGCGTCTTGACACTTCAAAAATCATCCGCATCGCGTATGAAAAGGGGATTGTCGTTCCCGGTTTCAACATTCCGTATCTGCCGATGATGGAGCCGGTTGTCCGCGCGTTGCGGGATTGCAACAGTTTCGGGCTGATCATGGTGGCTAACCTTGAATTCCATAAATTTGAAGCAAGGAGCTTGAAGGCGATCCGGGATGAATATGAAAAAGTCAAAGATGAAAAGCACACGCGACTGCATCTAGACCACGTCCCGGTAATTGATGAAGATGGCCAGCGCCTCGACTTTCTTTCGATCATTGGCGAAGCCTTGCAGCTTGGATATGAATCGGTAATGGTCGATGGCTCGCGGCTTGGCCTGGATGAAAATATCGCCATGACCTCCAAGGTCGTCCAATTGGCTGCGGGAACAGTTCCGGTCGAAGCGGAATTGGGGGCGGTCATGGGGCACGAGGCCGGTCCATTGCCCCCATATGAGGAGCTATTCCGCAGCCGCAAAGGATTTACTGCGCCGGAAGATACGGCGCGCTTTGTCAAGGAGAGTGCCTGTTCCTGGCTTTCGGTGGCCGTTGGCAATATCCATGGGGCAATATCCGCTGCCGGGAAGCAAAAGGACAAACCACAGGCACGAATCGACATCAACCACCTGAAACGGCTTAAAGACGCAGCGAACATCCCCCTCGTTCTGCATGGCGGAACAGGAATCCCAAAAGAATATATCCAAAAAGCGGTCACCAACGGCATCGCCAAAATCAATGTTGGCACCGCCATCCGGCAGCCCTATGAAAGAAACCTTGACAAGGGAATCAAGGCCGCACAAGATATAGTCTATCAAACAACATGTGAACTTCTTAAAAGTGAATTGTCAATCGTAAACAGCAGCAACCTCTTCAAAGGATGAGAGAATCATGAAGCATCAAACAACTTTCGCACTTTTTTTCGGAAACCGCGGTTTTTTCCCGGAAGCCCTCATTGACGAAGCCAGAACGGAAATTAAAAGCCGGCTCGATGAACTCGGATTCAACTCCATTTCACTGGATAAGTCCCTAACTCGTTACGGTGCCGTGGAGGGCTTTGCCGAAGGACGTATCTATGCCGATTTCCTGAAAAGAAACCAGGGCAAATATCAAGGTGTGATTCTCTGCCTTCCCAACTTCGGTGATGAAAGTGGAGCTGCTGAAGCCATGCGCGACTGCGAGGTGCCCATCTTCATTCATGCCTATCCCGATCGGTTGAACCAAATGGATTTCGCGCTGCGACGGGATGCGTTCTGCGGAAAACTTTCGATAATGGATGTCTTTGGACAATTCGGCATTCCATTTACCGCCTGGGAACCGCATACGCTGTCTCCCGCAGACCCACGTTTTGGCGAAGACATCAAAGCCTTTGCCGCAGTCTGCCGCATTACTGCCGGCCTGAAACGCTGCCGCATCGGAGCCATCGGCGCACGCCCGACGGCCTTTAAAACCATCCGCTTCGATGAAGTGGCGCTGCAAAAAAAGGGAATTACAACGGAAGTCTTCGACAATTCGGACCTGCTGCTGGCCATGAAAGAGATTTCTTCGGCTTCCTGCCGGGAAAAAATGGACTTTCTCAAAGGATACACCAATTTTTCCCAAGTGCCGGAGGATAAGTTGGAAACCCTGGCCAAGCTTTCGCTGGCTCTGGACTCCTTTATCGAGAATTATCAGCTTGATGCGCTGGCCTTGCGCTGCTGGCTTGATCTGGAACAGACCATCCAGGTATCACCATGCGTTATCCTCAGCGAACTGAACGACCGTGGAATTCCCGCAGCCTGTGAACTGGATGTCGCCAATGCCCTGTCCATGCTGGCATTGAAACTGGCTTCCGGCGTCCCGCCAGCGTGCCTGGACTGGAACAACAACTACGAAAACGAAGAGGATAAATGCATCTTGTTCCATTGCGGCCCAGTGCCGCAAACGCTGATGACCGCCAAAGGACAGATCGTCGATCACCCAATGTTTGCCAAAACCCTTGGAGCAGGAACTGGTTTCGGCTGCAATGTCGGGCGTATCCGTCCCATGAATTTCACCTTTGCCTCCACTACTACACTAGATGGACAAATCCATTTCTACACTGGGGAGGGGCGCTTCACCGAAGATGAAATCCCGAACGATTTCTTTGGTTGCGGAGGAGTCGCGCAGGTGGACCGCTTGCAGCAGAAGCTCAACCGGATTGGATACGGGGGGTTCCGCCATCACGTCAGCATCACCGAAGGCTGGCACGCCAAAAGCATCCGCGAAGCATTTACACGCTACCTCGGCTACAGGGAAACGGAAATATGAGTTATCTTGGCATTGACATTGGAACGAGTTCCTGCAAGGCAGTCGTATTCAACGCCAAGGGGCAGGCGGTAACGCAGCGGGCTGTGCGCAATTATGCAGTGCTTTCACCCGCTGCGGGCTTTGCTGAGCTTGATTCTGCCCTTGTCATCAAAAGCTGCCATGAGGTCATTGCAGAAGCGGCACAGGCCGCTCCGGAGCCGGTTGCGGCCATCTGTGCATCAAGTCAAGGGGAAGCTTTTACTCCCATAGGAACAGATGGCAAAGAGCTTTGCCATGCCATGGTCTCTTCCGACTCCCGATCTTTGCAAAGCATGAACCTGTTTACCGCCGAGTTCGGTTCCGAGAGACTTTACCGCATCACTGGTCATACCTCATCCACCCTGTTTTCTTTGTTCAAACTCTTATGGTTGAAGCAGCACCAACCTCAGGTTTTTGCCAATGCCTGGAAATTTTTGTGTTTTGAGGACCTGCTGGCCTTTTCACTCGGCGTGGAACCTGCCATGGGATGGTCTCTGGCAGGCAGGACGATGCTCTTCGATATCAACACCCATGGCTGGAGTCATGAAATACTCGAAGCCATCGGGCTTGCCCCAGATAAACTGGCCACTGTGCTGCCGTCCGGAAGTATTGTCGGACGCATTCCCGACCAGCAGGCCTCTGTGCTCGGGCTGCCCCGTGGTGTCAAGTTTGTGACCGGTGGGCACGATCAAACCCTCGGTGCGCTTGGCGCGGGTGTCTGCCATCCCGGTGAGGCTTTCTACGCCTCCGGTTCGGTCGAATGTATTTGCCCAGTCATTCCGGGAAAAATCCTGACGGAGGAACTTTTCAGAAACAATTTGTGCACGTATGATTTTCCGCTGCCGGAAAGCTGGACTTCATTAGCATACTGTCTGACCGGCAGCAATCTACTTGACTATTTCAAAAACACTTTTGGAGGCGGTGCCGATTACGATTCCCTCATCGCTGAAATGCCGACGGCTCCCAGTTCGTTGCAGGTTTTGCCCTATTTTACCCCATCCGGAACTCCCCATTTTGATCAAACGACCCCCGCCTGCATCTATGGCATGAGAATGACGACCTCACGAGGCGAACTGCTGAAAGGAATGCTCGAGGGCGTTGCCCTCGAGATGAAGCTGAATCTCTCGATCCTTGAGGCTTCCGGAATCCATATCGATCAATTCATGGCTGCCGGGGGCGGTTGCACCAACCCGCAGCTTGTGCAACTGAAAGCGGATGTTCTCAACAAGCCGCTGTCATGTCCTCCGGTCAAGGAATGCGGCTGCCGCGGTGCGGCACTGCTGGCGCAAAGCGCGATTGAAAACATCAGCGTTGCAGAACTCCCGCATCTGCGTTCAGAAAATACCCAATGCTTCAAACCACGGGCTGAATTTGCGGAACTATACCAGGCAAAATTCCAGCAATTCTGCCACTTCAGCCAGGGCGTCCGAAAAATGTTCAAATAACGTAATGCCTCAGTTTTCTGCAGCGTTGGTTTAACGTAGTAATACATGGCACCTATGGAGCCAACACTCTTCATTTAACCTAAAAAAAGCA
>JAAZKR010000251.1 GCA_012799725.1 Oligosphaeraceae bacterium
GTATACCCAGTATGCCATCCGGCCCGGCCATCTGCGCCAACGGGATATTACTCATTACTGCACCGAAGCCA
Source organism: Oligosphaeraceae bacterium (assembly GCA_012799725.1). Classification (GTDB taxonomy): domain Bacteria; phylum Verrucomicrobiota; class Lentisphaeria; order Oligosphaerales; family Oligosphaeraceae; genus JAAZIY01. Next base: position 72 of record JAAZKR010000251.1, read on the forward strand.
ATAGGCAGCAACAGAAGCGGTTCGAAATCCTTGAAGATAGCAAGATAGATAAGCACCAAGCCGACTACAATCATGATCAGACGGCCTATGCCCAAAGTCCATTCCAGCTTGGTCATCTCAATAAAGTCAGCGATACCGGTACTGCGCCACAATCCTTTTAGCATGGGGATGAAATGGAAGCGTTGTTCCGCGCCGGGGGTTACCGAATTATGCGCGACGACTTGGGGCAGCATCTTAAAAAGCTCATCGCCTTGTTCTATGGTCTGACCAAGCGAGAATTTCTCACCCAGCTCAACAATACGAGCGGAAATACCGCTTCTGACCTCGGGTTTGCTGCGGCTGGGTATAGGGGTGCCATTGACGTCAGTACCATAGGTGTTATTTATCTTGAGTTCCAGCAGCAATCGTCTAGGATAGACATCCTGACCTTTACGTATTGTTGCCTGGTAGATCACAGCCGGATTGGGCCAGACATAGCGTACCGAAATAAGGCCGGAGGCATCCTGCACACAGTCAAAAACTCCGTCACTGCTACGATACAGGACTGATGAGTTGTTTGCTGCTGCGATATCCTGCTTGCTGGCGACTGGAAGGGCATAGGGAGAACGCCGGGCGGCATTATCAGGATTTTGCGCATAGCAGAGCGAACCGAGCAGAATAAGTGCTGCCATCAAAGGTAAAGCAGGTATTTTCATGGAATTCCTTACGGGTTGAGAGCTTGTGGTTGGGAGAATTGCTTGACGGAGCCTGCAAGGGGGGAAGGCGGTGGCGCGTCTTATTTAAGCATAACGCCACGATGACGCGCCTCGGGACAGACCTCGGATTACGTGCGCCTGACGATGCGCTGTTATCTGGGCAAAAGCCCCATACAGGCTTTAGATGACTGCTATGACCTGGTCGGCCTCGACGGTGTCACCGGTATCCACATTGATGGACTGGACTACGCCGTCTGCATCGGCCTTGATGGGCTGCTCCATTTTCATGGATTCAATGATGATGATTTCGTCGCCGGCCTTGATGCTCTGTCCTACTTCTGCGACAACGCGCAGGACGGTTCCGGGCAGGGGGGTACGTATTTCGTTGCCGGAGGCGCTCGCCGGAGCCGCCGGGGCCGCCGGGGCTGCCGATGTTACGCTTGTTGCCGCCGGGGCTGCGCCGGCCGGGCCGACCACGACATGATATGCTCTGCCATTAACTGTTACTGTATAAGCTCCACTGCCATTAGCTGATTTACTCACTTTTGTCCCCTTTTGTTCTGATTCATCGTCTGCATAACGTACTCCCAGCGGGGCATTGCCCTGCAGGAAAGCTAGTCCTTTATCTTCGCAACAAGCCAGGATAAAGATATTTTCTTCGGTTACGGGTAGGTTGTTGGCCTTTAGTTTGGCTTCCTGAGCAGCGATGCCCAGGCTTGAGTCTTTGTCATTAAGCAGGCGCGGGTCTTCAGTAGTCGGTTCCAGCCCCAATTGTTCGGCGGCCAGCTTAACTATTTCCGGGTCCGGAGTAGATGGGGTGCGTCCAAAGTAACCCAATACCATCTTGCCGTATCCGTCTGTGATTTTTTTCCAGGGGCCTTGCGTAACATTAGCAAAAGCCTGTTGGAAATAGAACTGCGACACCGGCGTCACCGAGGTGCCACTGCCACCGCGCTCGACAACTTCGCGCATAGCTTTAATGACCTCTGGGAAGAGATGCAGGCATTTGGTGTCGCGCATCATTTGGGTATTAGCAGTGAGTGCGCCACCGGGCATAGGTGAAAGCGTGATGAGCGGATTGGTTTCCTTGGCTTCCGGGGGGAGCATGTATTTGCTCATACATTCCTCGAAGACCGATTCTGCTTTCAGGATTTTCTCGTAATCGATATCAAGCGTATATTCAGTGCCCTTGAATGCGTGCCACATGGTGAGGATATCGGGCTGTCCGGTACCACCGGACATGGGGCGCATGGACAGGTCGATGATCTCTGCGCCGCCTTCCAGAGCGGCCATATAGCAGGCCACCGCCATAGCGGCAGTGTCATGTGTGTGCATTTCAATGGGGATATCTTTCATGCCGGCGGCATCAAGTATCTCGCGGGAGCGTTTCACGGTGTCTTTAATGACTTGCGGTGTGCAGGTGCCTGAGGCGTCTTTGAAACAGAGGCTATGGAAAGGCAGCTTATTCTCGAGGATTTTCTCAAGCATGTCACAATAGAATTTTGCGGAGTGCGGGTAAGTGTCCTGCATGCCGGGCGGCAGTCCCATCAGAGTGATTGCCACCTGGTGATGCAGCTCGTTGTCATAGATGCAACGGCCGGAAAACTCCAAGTTTCGCACGTCATTGAGCGCATCAAAGTTACGTATGGTAGTAATTCCATGCTTCTTGAACAGCTTGGCATGCAGGTTGATGATGTCGCTAGACTGTGAGGACAGCCCCACTACGTTGATACCGCGCGCCAAGGTCTGCAAGTTTACGTCCGGCCCTACGGTTTTGCGGATCAAGTCCATGGAATCAAAGGCGTCTTCCTGACAATAGAAGTACGGGCTTTGAAAACGTGCGCCGCCGCCCACTTCCATATGATTGATGCCGGCTTCTACCGCTGCCTCGAGGGCTGGGATAAAGTCAGCGGTGATAACGCGTGCGCCGATAACAGACTGGAAACCATCCCTGAAGGAGGTGTCCAAGAAACGTATCTTCTTCATTTAGCTTCCTCTTTGGTGGTGTAAGTAATAGACTTTGGTTAGGTTATACAAAAAAATCAGCGTGTATTATGAGCCTGTACGGCAGCGGTTATAACTGCAACGATTTCGGCTTCGTCACCGGTGTTCTTAGGCTTGGCAGCCGATCCTTTGCGGGTTGGTTTTTCCGGTTCGGGCAGCAGGTAGGAATATTTGGCGGCAAATTTAGCCACGGCGTTAGTCAGGGCTACTTGAATCAGCAGGAATATGAATACAAACCCTATGCCCAGAATGGTAATTACCAAGGAATTGACAAAGACTTCCACCAGTTTGCCTCGCTTTTTTCTTTGAAATGATGAATAAAATCAGGCAAATTTTGCCTGAGCAGGAAAGAAACTAATATATTGCCCCAAATGGCTTTTGCGAGTCATTTTTAACATGGAGGCAAAAAATGTAACTGGAAAAGTTAAACGCACGCTTTTTGTGCATTTAATTCTGCAAATTGCAATATGTGCATTTAATCTTGCAAATGGGGCAGTGTGCTTTTAATCCTGCAAACGCCATCATACATGATCAC
>JAAZKR010000252.1 GCA_012799725.1 Oligosphaeraceae bacterium
CGCACCAGCTGGCTGGCGAACAACGGTGTACCTACTGCGCTGATGTATTGCCCGATATCGGCGGGACAAGGAAATTTCACGATCCCGTTGGAGGGCGCCGATTTTCTGACTGCCGACCCGCTAAATACTTTCTGCCGGAATATAGCCGGCGAACTGCAAGAACATGGGCACGATTTTTTTGCGTGGATTCTGGAATATTGCCGCCAGAACAACATCGAGCTTTTCTTCTCTTTCCGTTTTAATGATACCCATGATGTCAAGCATCGGCCCGATAAGCCGTCTATTCTCTTTTCTCCCTGGAAAGAGAAACATCGCCATCTGCTTTTTGGGCGTGACCATACTCAAAGCCCTCGCAACGGCTGGTGGAGTTCTATCGACTATTCCCATCCTGAATTTCGCCAACGCCAGCTTGCACTGGTGAAAGCAGTACTGGAAAAATATGACGTGGATGGAATCGACCTGGATTTCTCTAGTTATCTGCGCATTTTCCGTAATACCGCCGAAGGGGAAACGGCGACAGACCAGCAGCTTAATGATATGACTGTCTTAATGCAGGAGATACGTGCAGCGCTGGACCAAAAAGGCCGAGAGCGGGGGCGTGGCCTGCTTTTGTCAGTGGTGCTGCCGGATTCTATGAAGCTCTGCCGTAAATTAGGCTATGACGTGGAACGATGGTTTCAAGAGGGACTGGTGGACATTGTCCAGCAGTGTGACGGTTTTCGCATAGGCACGGTGGCAGAAATAGCTGCTTTGGCGCATCGTTACGATGTAAAATATTACGCTTTCAATGGCTCGCCATGGCCTTATGCGTCTAAAGAGAATGGCAGTCTGCTCATCCGCAGGTGCCGGGCAGCCTACGCAGCCCGTGCCCATACCGCACTTTGCGGCGGAGCCGACGGAGTCTACCAGTATAACATTACCAATGCCGGAGAGATGCGCATCGCCAGTCGCTGGTCGAAAAAAACGCTGGAGAACGAGCCCCGACGCTATTTTGCCACCGACTACGCATGGGAGATACCCCGTGGATATGCATTTTCGCCGGAAGATTACCATGATTACCGTCAGTTGACGGAGTGGTGTACATGTACCATCGCCCCTGGGACGCAGCAGCAGTATTTTATCGAACTGGGAGAAAAACCCCAGAATGGCGACCGCATTATTGCTTACATCGACCGCCTGGCCGGGCCATCCGGCAACTTGACACTTTCATCCAACGGCGTAAAGTGGCATTCGGAAGCACATCTGGATCGCTATGAAAGCTATATTGTGCCTGCTGAAGCTCTGCGTACCGGCAGGAATACGATTACCATCGAAGCGGGCGAATGGGAAGGGGATGCCTGCCTCGTCTGGGAAGCAGAGAAGCTCTCCGACTTTGAACTCACGTTCTTCGGTGCTGAGGGGCAGGATGCGTTTACAGGAGAGGACGATGGCAGTTACATTGTGACAGGGACTTCAAAGCTCAATGGATTGGTCAAACGTTTCGGCATGGAAGAATTTACCCGCATCAGTTTTGTCTTTCAGGGACGCGCCGAAGGGGATGGCGCCTGGACCCGGTTTGCCAATGGCGGCTATGCGCAGGTGCTGGAATTGCTGCCGGGAAAAGTGCGACTGCCGGGTACAAGCTTCCACATGCCGCTTGATACCAGTATCTATCACACATTCAATCTGACCATGGAAGGAGCGAGGCTGACGCTCGAGATAGACGGCAAGAAAGTTTGGCGGCAAAACGATACTGCCTCGGGATATACCGCCGCCGCCAATGCCGACCTTGACGCAGCCGGACGCCTCTATGGCGGCACCACATCGCTGATGCTTGGAACACAGGCCGGTTCTTCTTCCTTTACCCGCAGCCAATGGCGTTCTGTCCGTGTGGAAAGTGCGCCTGGCAGCGTGAAACTGGCTAATTTGATGCTGGAAATCGATCCGATGATTGCGCAACCGCCAGTGCCTGACGAGTGTGCCGCCATAAGTTTGCCGATGTCCGATGCCGACAGTGCATTGGACGGACGTGTGAAAATATTGCCATCGGGTGCAGACAAGTGCGTATATGGCGCCGAAATCCGGATGCTCCCCGGGAATCGCCGGAACATCTGGGTGGTTTCCAATGGAATGAAAGTGGCGGCCTGGTATATAAGCTCGGATGGATTTAAGTCACTGTTGAACTCTCCCTCACGCATTGACTTGAACCCGGAAAACAAGC
>JAAZKR010000253.1 GCA_012799725.1 Oligosphaeraceae bacterium
ACTTCATGATGAATTTGCCGTATCGGCCAGGGAGGAAGCCGAGTGAGGCCACTTTGAAAGAGATTGTATGACAACGATTAAAGAAAAATTGCCAGCAAAATCTTTCGTAACAAGAAGAAATCGAGCAATAGCGGCGCAGAAAACACCCTGTCGCCAACAGGGCAAACAGCATAAATCTTGCAACTATCTGAGAATAAAGCCATTAGGGCCAAACCTCAGCTTTGACTGCTTTTTTAAGTTTACTAATTAGGTGTCTTTTGGTACTTTTCTTGGTTTAAAATGGGTTTATGGGCAGCAACCACCCCAAGGATTTTTCGCTTTTTCCGTTTCTTTCTTGACAAACTGGAAAAGCCTATTATTTTTATAATGGTACTGGTTGACCAGTTTAACCATTTTAGTATATCTCCGTACATTTCAAGCATGCAAAATACATACGAAAAGGGGCAAAAAGATGAAAATTGGATTTAAAGACGGTTTGAAATCTCTTGGGTTTACGCTGATTGAACTGCTGGTCGTCATAGCGATTATCGCTATTCTTGCATCGATGTTGCTTCCTGCGTTGAGCAAGGCCCGTGAGAGAGCCCGCGCCATCACTTGCACAAGCAACCAGAAAACCGTTAGTACAGCTTTTATGATGTACGGGGACGACAACAATGGAATAGTTTTTGCCTACAAGGGTAGTGGTGATGACATATGGACTTGGCCGACCTCCGGCAGCAGCAACAGATGTTTTTACAATCAGGTATGGCCGGGAGTGTATATGTATTTTAAATATATTCCGGAGAATTCCAAAATCATCAGCTGCCCCAGCATGATGCCCAAATTCGAGCTTCTGGAAATAAGCACCTCCCGCAATCAGCCATTTCATTGCTACGCAACCACAGACAACTATATAACAACAACCAGCCCATGGAAAATAGTTGCCAATGGTTTCGTTTGGTATGTAACCACGAGAATATCAAAACCTGCTAGATTTCCGATGTTGACGGAGACGGCAGGCTACTATAGTGGTAAGTTTATGCAATGGCCAACTTATGGTGCCAACTATCCGCTCCATGTCCGCCATTTTGAACGTGCCAACACAGCACATTTTGATGGTCATGTAGAAGCACTCCGGGTACGTATGTTCCATCGGAATATTTACGATACGACAAATTTCTATGATAGTACTTCCTTGAAATACTACCTTTCACAAGGTGCTATTTTAACGCACACGCTGTGAATTTCAGGCTTCGCGCTTATGGAAAGTCATCTAGCGAGGCCTGAAAGAGCGGAATTATCTTGAAAATTTGATGCTGGAAGGAGCAGTGATGAAGACCCGTTCATTTGTACCGGCGCTGTGTGTTGCCATCTTGTTGATCAGCCTGCCAGCTACAGCCAAATTACTCCTGCAACAGAATTTTGATTCTGCGCAGTTTGCGCCCGGCACATTAAAAGACGGCGGGGACACTTCCGGAGTCTTGGGGGGGGCCTGGAAGGTAGTGGCATCGACCAATGAAGATTTTACGCTGGTGACAGAGCCGGTTGCCTCCGCGCCCCATGCCCTGAAGGTCATGCGCAATGAATCCGTCGGATATACTGCCTTAAGGGTCTCGCCCTTGGATGGATATGATTACTCGTTAAGGTTCAGCAGCTATCTTCCGACAGGCAATGGCATCGTACTGCAATTCTACAAGAATGGGATCAATGCGCCGATGGGCGGCATTCTCCTGCAAGCAGGATATGAGCCCAAGGCCTACAATATCAGTGTCGGGTGGCAACCTTGTGATGAAATGCAAGCCCTTCCTGCGAATCAGTGGGTGGAATGCAAGGTGCTCTTCAATGCCATGGAAAAAAGCTATCGCCTGATGATTGTTTCCCCCGACGGCAAAGAAGAGATAAGCACGGATGGATTTCCTTTCCTCACTGAGGGTCCCTTTGATGAAATTCGTTTCATCAATATCCTGCCGGCAGGCTGCCATACCTTTATTGATGACGTGGTGGTCGAGATGGCCGATGCACCGACATTGACTGGCCGCATAAATCTGGCCGCCGCCGCCACTTCAGCTCATGCCGGATTCGCCGGATTGCTGGCCGGTGAACCATTTGACGCACTCGCTGGAGTTCCATTTGAAATGGAATTTTCCCCCGAAGCGACGATAGGTGCGTTGCTGGTCACCACAAAGGATGATATCGTGCCGCCCGTAACTTTGCGTGCCCTGAATTCTCTCGGCCACTGGATCGAAATTGGTGAAAATCTCCCCTTTGGCCCCGGAGGCTATCTGCAATTTAAGCCGCTTTCCAAAATTCTGAAATTTTCAATGCAGTTTTCTGCGGCGGCAACTCTGACTGGCTGCAAAGTCTATCCTCCTGCCGGCCCCTCTCATTGGGCTTTGCACAAAGCCTGGTCGGACAAGCTGGATGCCGAGTATCGGCTCCCAGTCTATGACATGCAGTATGCAGGACACGACAAGGCGGAACTGACTTTAGTCAACCACACGGATTCAACGCTGAAGGTGGATATCTCACTGATGGAGCGCAATACGAAACAGGATTTCGGCAGCCGCCAGCTGGAATTGCCACCCGGACGCACCAGTATTTATTATGACCTGCGTGAATTCCCCAATGGCGAGTACCTGACATCGATTACCGATGCCTCCGTCAAACAGGGGGATAAGCCCATAGCGATTCAGCGTCTGCTGCGTCATCGGACTTCGCCGCCCTGCCGGGCGATCCCACGCAAGGATATGACCGGGGAAAAAATGTTCTTCCCGGACGGCTTCTTCCTGGAAAAGTACAGCGGAATCGATTTCATCCCCGCAGTGGCCGAGCGGCATCTGGTTACCCGGGGCATCCCCGGAAACGATGATGCCTTCATCCAAATGGGCGAACAGATCTTCTTGGATAAGGATGGGCGTATCCGGGTGAATTTTCATACGATGAACCGGCTTTGGCAGATTGCTTCGACCAAACGCTACAACGCAGTGGCTCTGGATGACAGCCTGGACCGCTGGGAAATCAGCGAGGGAACGGCACAGGCACCACCGCAAAAGTCGCCGCTTTCCGGTGGCATCCCGCCTCTTGCGAAACCGGATTGGAATGAGAAGCCCGGCCCCGATGGCAACATCGAATACCATTTTTATGATCCGGAAAAGCATGGGCCGGTTAATCTCAATCAGATCCGATGCCTGATGATCAGTCCGGCAGCGCCAGGAACTGTCGGCTACCGGAAGTACGACTGGAAGATACTGACACCGGCACCTTGCACAGTCTGGCCTGTATGGTACCGCAGCCCGGGCGAGGCAATTGTTCTGACCAGGACTCCGCTTGTAGATACGTTCCCGCCTTCCGGCGCCCTGGAACCTACCAATTCAGGCAGTGACCTTGGTTTTGGACAGTGGCTCGAGGATGACGGCAAGACTTTCTGCTACGGGCACGGGCGTCATCTGATGCGCTATATGCCTTATATTGCCCGCTATGACAATCTCTACGACCGCGCCCGTATTGTCGCAGTCTGGAGAACCAGAGACGGGGTCCATTGGGAACAGAATTATGTCGCGCCGCCATCCGACAATAAACCTCTGGCCGACCAGCAGTATGGCGGAGCACATTTTCGGGTGCCCAATGGCGCCGGTCTCCGGGTGGCTTTTTTGAACCGCTATGACGCTTTCCATCAGCAGATTTCCTGGGAACTGATCTATACTTGGGATGGCTTCCGCTGGACACGTTTTCAGGACAAGCCGCAATTGATGCCCAATGGACCGTTGGGAGACTGGTTTCACGCCGGAGGGTATGCCAGTACTTCGGCGGTTGAACGCAATGGCAAAATCTATCAGCTGATGTACTGGGTGAATGACCATTACCATTTTCAGAGTGAAATTGTCCATAGCAGTCAGAACACCGTGTCCAATTACACTGCCGAATACATGCGCCGCCGCTACGAACCCAGGCATCTGGAAGACTGGCCTTTCTTTCAGCAGCACTTCCAGGGGTCATGGGAAAAGCTGGCCGAGCATACCCGCAATGCCACCAGCGGCATAGGGGTGATGGTTTACCGCAAGGATGGTTTTTTTGCCGCAAAAGCCGGTGCTGAAAAAGCGCATATGCTGACGGTGCCTGTCATCGGAAAGGGTGCCTTGTCCATGAATGCCAGCATCAATGATGGCGGCTTTGTTGAAGTGCGCCTGCTGGCCAATGGCAAACTCTTGCCCGGCTACCAAAAACGCCTGCTGGCCCAGGATAGCGTACACATACCGCTTTTTGAACAGCTTCCTGATGGAGAGTTCCAGATCGAACTCATTTTACAAAATACTCAATTATATTCTATCACCTTCTAAGGCCTGAAAATCCATCATGTCCGGGCCAAGGTCGCAAGGGTCGCCAAGCCTCTTTTTCATCCCTTTTCTTTGCTTTCTTTGCGCTCTTTGCGGTTCTTTGCTTTCTTTGCTTTCTTTGCGCTCTTTGCGTCCTTTGCGGTTCTTTGCGCTCTTTGCGTCCTTTGCGGTTCTTTGCTTTCTTTGCTTTCTTTGCGCTCTTTGCGGTTCTTTGCTTTCTTTGCGCTCTTTGCGGTTCTTTGCTTTCTTTGCGGTAATTTTATTCAAATAGACCAATATTGCTAAGGAGTGTTTTTATGTCTTACCAGCCAGTTTTTGCCCTGATTTCAATCCTGCTGCTTGGTATTTCAACGTTATTACATGCGGAACCGATTCTGTACATCAAGCAGAATTTTGATGATACGACTGTCTTTAATCCGGGCTTGATGCAGGAAAATTTAGGTGCGGCGGATCAGCCGCCGGGCGCGTGGAAACATCAAGGCCATAATGCCGGACTTGAACTTGTGACCTCACCGGTTGCTTCCACACCTCACGCTTTGAAAATCACTCGGCAGGAAACCGGTGGCACCAACCTGACATTTTTTAAGGCGACAGCAATTCCCAGTCAACATGACTTTTCCATTCGCTTTGCACTTTATCTGCCTGAAAAAGGCAGTCTGGCGGTCTGGTTTACCAATGATGGCAGTTTGCCATTTGGCGGGTTTAGGTTTGTTGCTGACGGTGAATTGAGCGGCTATGTCGGTACGCAGAAGGCCTTTATTTGGAAACCGTCCAGAGGAATAACGGTTCCGACAAAAAAGTTTTTCACGGTCAGCATCCAGTTTAATGCTGGTGCGAAGAGGTATGCAGCGACTCTTCTGGATGAATCTGGAGAGGTTTTGGCGCTGAGTCGGAAATATCCATTCTTGGGTGACGATCAATTCAAAGCTATCAAGTTTATCGACTGCATGCCAGCAGGCACAACGGCCTATGTTGACGACTTGGAGATCACTTGGGACTCCGAGGTTTCTAAAGGTCGTGTCCTTCCCCGTGGACCAGTATCTGAGGTCTTATCCGAACCTATGCCAGGCTTGACGGTTACCCGTGGCTCCATGCGGCTGGGTCCTATCGAGGAACGAAAGCAGCCACGCAATGACAAATTACGCTATGCCGTTATCATGCCATTCCAAGTTGGCCCGCGTACAGCCGGCGCCTTTGTCAATCGCGCCATCTACGAATCCTATTGGAACTACGATGCTGAAGACGGCAATGACATTTTCTTGTTTGACGACCTGAACAGGATTTCCGAGAGCAAACCGTTCAAACTGAATCGCAGTGGTGTCCAGCCGGATGCCAAGTATAACAATACTCCCAGGCAGTTTATCCGTTTTCCCGTAAACGGGGGCTTTGTTCCCTATGGCGCTCTGATAAATGGAACTCCCCATCCTCATGCGGGCACGGGCTATGCCCTCGGGCAGGTCGTCACTTTCCCTGCCGGCCCCAACGGAACGTTTAGCTATGAGACATCCCCCATCAACGGCGAAACGGATTTTTTTCAGTTGTCCTATGACGGCAAGGAACTCAAAGTTGTTTCGCATCAGATTTTGGACGATTTGCTGCCGGTTCCAAACAGTCCATGGAAAATCCGCAATATCGGCATGACAACCGCTATCCCGGATGGCACTGATCTGCTTCAGCCCTGCCAGGCAGATTCAGGCAGCGGTGCAAGCTATCGTCAGGCCAGCGGCGTCAGCCGTTGGAGTTATAGCAATGGCGGTTGGAGGCCTATGGATTTTACGCCCATTGCCATATCCAGTGAAGAAGAAGAGCATACTTTCTATGAACCCAGCCTGGTACGTGACCGTTCGGGCAGGCTGATTTTTGCGACGCGGGATGATGGGCGTCAGAACAAGGAGCGTCCTGCCTGGGGGAATGACATCAAGCAAGACATCAATGTCTGGCGTTCGCCTGACAATGGCAAGACCTGGGAGCACATCGTCTATGTGGAGCAGCTTCGTACTGGTCCCATGGCGCTGGGGCGCACAGCAGACGCTACGCTTTTTGTTATGGGTAATCCCATTCTGGAGGGCAAGCCAGGTCATCTGATGCGCAATGTGCTGTACATGTGGCCCATCAACGACATGCAGAATGGCCTGATGAAGCCGCTGGTTGTCTGTGATGCTGTCGAGCAGTTTGGCAAAGGCTATAATAATAGCTGGAATGTCGATCACCCCAATGGCACCGTGCTGAGGCTGGCGGATGGGAAAGAGCATGGCGTGATTGCCTACCGGGTTCGCGACCCGCACTTCGTTTCTGGTTTCAAAAGAGATGACCCCCGAACCATTGTGTCAGAGCCATCTCCGCAGGCCGGTGCGTATATTGAAGAGGTCAGCCACCCTGGAACAGCAGTTCCCATCTGGGAATTTAAGGATTGAATGGCAGGGTGGACAGGGATCTCTCCACACCACGCAGATCGCAACTGGGACAGTGCGCCGCTTTTAAATCTGCAGCTTCTTTCCAGATGACCGAGTTTCTGCTTCTCCTTTCTATAATGGCATCCAAACAAACACTACTTGCATGCGTTATAACTGGCCTCTGCATTGGTTGCCTGGCAGTGCCGCCTGTTCCCGAAATTCGTTGGCACTCCTTGCCTCCTTTGCCAGAAAACAGCGGTGGGCATTTGCTTGTATCCTACCAGAGTCAGCCATTGGTCATTGGAGGGACAAATTGGGTAGGAGGAAACAAAATCTGGTACAATCGAATCTTGCAGTTAAAGGGTGGGGAAAATGTCTGGGCGACGGTCGGGGAGCTTCCTTACCCAACGGGATATTCCACTGGAACTGTGGTTGATCGTACTGTTATTGTAAGCGGCGGCAATACTACCGGAAATCAAAATGTAGCGCATACTTTTTTAATTACCTCGAATTGGCAGTGTAAGGTCTTGCCAGATACAGCAGCCCCACCGTATGGTGCGGCTTCAACAGCCGTTGGCGAGCGTTTGTTTTCTTGTGGTGGGCTGCTGAAATCCAATGACTGGGAGACTGCCAGTTCTCGCTTTGCAGTGTTAAATACATTGGATCCGGAGGCTGGGTGGCAGGAACAACCCCCAATGCCAGGAACAGGTCGGGCATTGGCGGGCATTTGTGCATGGCAAGGAAAATTATTTGTATTTGGTGGCGCAGACCGGCAAATTTGCAATCTTGCGGATTGTTGGACTTTTGATATCGCCGGCAACCATTGGAAACGTTTGCCTGACATGCCTTTTCCTATGAGGTCTGCACTCGCTTTCCCCTGGAAAGAATGGATCATTTTAATCGTCAATTGCATGACAACTAACGAGGGCACAACCATCACAACGGATCGCATTCTGTTTTTTCATCCCGAATCATCGGCTTGGCTTAATGGCGGGCACACCCCATATAGTGCAGTTGCCGATGGGATGATCACAGATAATAAAATATTCCTTGTCGGAGGAGAAGACAAAGCACTATCGCGGACGGCTGAATGTGCCGTTGGTATCCTTGAATAACAAAATAAAACGTGAATGAGGCGAAAGAAATGAAATCAGGCATTGACAAACGTGAAAAAAGCTGTAGCAGCTCTTGGATCACACAAGGGTTCGAGGCATTTCGAGCGGGGGAGTTTGGCAATGGCGGCCAGAATATCTATGTTTCAAAAAAGGGCGTTTTACAGCGCATTCACCAAACCGATATCACTCGTAACGGCTATGCCGATTTGGTCTTCTGTAATTCCCAAAATCACGAAGAATTTGTGCCGGTCGACGTCTATCCCGAACCTTTGCTACATCCGGAAATATCCATAAAACTGCATATTGGAGGTGCTTGTTCCGGAGTTGTTGCGGACATTAGCGGCGATGGCTGGGAGGACATGGTATGGGCTTGTACTTGGGATGGTATGACTCTCCTGAATAATTCCGTTATTTTCTATGGGTCTGAAGAAGGTCTGAACAATCATTATTTGAAATATCTGCCAGCGTCCTTGTCCACTGCTGTCGCAGCGGGAGATTTTAATGGAGATGGCAAGATTGATCTGGTCTTTTACAGCAAAGGAAGATTGCAGGTTTTTTATCAGTCAGATAATGGTTTTGGGAACAAGGAGTGCCAGTCCTATGACATTTCCGATGTAAAGCAATTGCTTGCCATTAAGGAAAGAATGAATCTCTGTTCGGATTTGCTTATTCGAAAAGAAGATGGTACCTGTTTGTGTGTGCCTGGCACTGAAAATGGCTTGGATTTTTCCGCGATTTTGCAATTATGCGCGGCGGATGCCGACTTTCAGAAAGTGGAATGGAGTTGGGACAATTACCGGCAGGCTGTGGAAGAACCTACGCCACTGCTGCAAGTATTTGATTGGGATGGACAGCAATTTCTGGCGATCCTTCGTTGCAAGGGGGCTTGGCTTTATCCATACAAACAGCGTACTTTAGGTGAACCGATCTTTTTGGATTGTGAAAATCCTATGGGGATTGCGGCTGGAGATATCGCCCGTCGGGGGTGCATAGACTTAGTTGTCGCATGTCGTGACAATACCACTGGGCTTGAGTGTTCCTGGATATATCCTGGGCACACAGAGCAAAAACTGCAATGGCGGCAAAAAGATAGAATCCCAATAAAAACGATGAATGCCTGTGATGTCGTCTTGGCAGATTTTTCAGATCGCGGCGGTCTTGATATTGCAATTTGCCAAAGCCATTCTTACGAATCATATACTCACGAGGTGCTGATTTATCCAACAAGCGCATGCGGATTCAAGCCATTGCCAAAGCCTTTGTCCATTCCGGCACACAATGCATATCGAATTCTTGTTGTGAAAACTGGAAAGAATAAACGCCCCGCATTGGTTGTTGGCAACCGGCTTAGCGGCAGTCTGATCGGTAATCCTGACAATTGTGTATATATCGGCGGCCCGGATGGATTTCATGAGCCGTCCAAGCTTGAATTGCCAGGCTGGGGTTCAACGGATATGGTTTGTTGTGATTTTAATGACGACGGCATGCCTGATCTGGCATTTGCAAATGCTGCGGAGCTCTCCCCATGGCTTGATCCTGGATCATTTGTTTTCTTACAGACAAAACAGGGATTTTCACGCATCCCGCAGACCCTTGCCACAACACGTGCACATGGTGTTGTCTGCGGAGATTTAAATCATGACGGGTGGCTGGATTTGGTTTTTTGTGGATTCGATAACTCCGTAATCAAGATATTTTTTGGTTCGGAGAAAGGGTATTCCAATGATCACGTCCAAGAAATCGTGATGGAAGAGAATGGCAAGGCATATAGTGAACCGCGATTCCTCGCACTGGCTGATTTGAATGGTGATGGCTGGTTGGATTTGATTATTCCTTTGATCAACGAAGATGTAAGTTTTGTCTTATGGGGAGGACCCAACGGCTTCAGTTTTGAAAACAAACAGCGCTTTAATGTACGTCATGCCTGCAATGCCAAAGTTGCCGATTTAAACGGCGATGGCTATCCTGAATTGCTGTTTGGCGGTCATACCCAATCTGTCTCGGAACCACACAACGCATTCCTTTACATTTATTGGGGCGGGCCGGATGGTTTCCGGGAAGATCGATGTACTCAATTGCCATCCAATGCGATCAATTCCATCGCAGTTGCAGATTTTAATAATGACGGACTTTTGGACATTTTTATAGCCTCGTACGAAAATGGCCGTGAAAGGGATTTGGACTCATATATATACTGGAATCGTGCAGGACGCGGTTTTTTGCCCTGGGATCGATTGCCGCTACGGACGCATGCTGTCTCCGGCAATATGGCTGCCGATTTCAATGCTGATGGGTGGATCGATTTAGCAGTAGCCAATCACAAAGTGCAAGGCGAGCATATGGCATATTCGACTGTTTGGTACAACGGGCCGGAAGGTTTTAATGAAAAAAATACCGTGAATCTTCCAACGGCAGGACCGCACAGTATGGGGAATGTCGATGTTGGAAATATTCTTAACCGCAGCCCAGATGAATATTACATCAGTCTCCCAAAGATGATCCCAGATGGAATGGGTATTTCCAGCGTATACTGGGAGGGTGAAGTGCCGGAGAAAACCTGGGTGAAAATTCAGTTTCGCATGGCAGAAGATGAAGCAGGCTTATGTTCCGCAAAATGGCTGGGACCTACGGGAACCGATACCTGGTTTAATTCAGGTCAGAGAGTAGACAAGTTTTTCTTTTCAGGACCATGGATACAGTATCGTTTAAAACTGGGAGCATTTAATTCAATCAACACGCCTCGTATCAGCAAGATAGTAGTTTGCTTTGAAAAACTGGGGAATTAACCTAAAAAAAGCAGTTGACTTTTCCTCTTGACCGATAATCAGAGCTTCTTCCGATGCGGACTGAAGCCAAAAGGCGACTGAGCCCTGACAAGGGCTGCACCATGCGTAACCTCG
>JAAZKR010000254.1 GCA_012799725.1 Oligosphaeraceae bacterium
AGATAACCGCAAAGAACGCAAAGAACTTGGCGCGGACTGATCGTCCGCAACCCAGTTGAAAGCCTCAATCCACAGATTACACAGATTATACAGATGCTGCGCTAATCTGAGTAAATCTGCGGATAAAGTAAAAATCGAAAATGGCCTTTTTGGAAAAACGGTTTTGTTAAGCGTGAAATTGAACCAATTTTGCCGTTTTTTACCCGCTTATGGTATGACTGTGTTCAAAAATCAAGGTTTAAACTTTGCGTCGTGACGTAATAGCATCCGCAATAAGCCAAGTTGCTTTTTTGGCAGAGCCGTAATTATTTGCCTCTGATCACTGCCAGGCGCAAGCCCTAATAAAGCACGTAATTCCACTTTGAAAGAGGGATTTACACAGTCGGCTTGATACTTTTCTTGTAAACGGCGCAATTGATGGCGCAGACGCAACGCACGGAATTGTTCCCGAAGCCAAAACCAAAAATGGGCGACACCGGAAAAAAACAGCAATAGACCGGACAAGAAAAATAACAGATACAGAATCAAGGGTACGGTTGGATGGGGTGCCTGCGTAGACAGAACCTCAGGAACGCTCTGAGGCTCGGGCGGCGCATGGGCTTGCAGTAAAACCTCAATCTGTGACCTCCCGGCAGATAGCGGTTCCAATTCTGCCAGTGTATCGACCTCCGCCGTCAAAAAGAAGTCTTGGGCATAGAATTCACGCGGGCTTTGCGCCCGTAGACTGCAACAAAGCAGCAGCCCGACGCTAAAGCACATATGGTTGAGCCGAAGTGACATAAAAGCAAAGGATTGGAAGGTTCATTAAAATCAGGCCTGTCACAACAGCGAAAGCCCTGAGAACAATTATCCTAAAAAAGCAGTCAAAGCTGAGGCTTAGTCCTAATGGTTTTATTCTAAGATAGTTGCGAGATTTATGCTGTTCGCCCTGTTGGTGACAGGGTGTTTTCCGTACGGCTATTGCTCGATTTCTTCTTGTTATGAAAGATTTGCTGGAAATTTTTCTTTAATCGTTGCCATACAAGCTCTTTCGAAATGGCCTCACTCGGCTTCCTCTCTAGCCGATACGGCAGATTCATCATGATGTGGCGCCTTCCAGGCGCGGATTTTTGGGGGGGGGCTCTTGCCTCGGGTTCCCTCACCCTTCCAGGGCTGCGGTCACCCAGGTTATGCATGGTGCGGCTCTTGTCAGGGCTCAGGCGACTTTTGGCCTTCGGGCTGCGGTCACCCAGGTTATGCATGGTGCGGCTCTTGTCAGGGCTCAGGCGACTTTTGGCCTCTGTCCGTATTTGGCCTGATGAGCGCTACGGGGTTGGAGGAAATGACTCCATCACAACCGTCTGTCAGGCCCAGCCTGGAAATGCTGTCCTTCCCCTCTGGGAGAGGTGGGGGTGAGGGTAGTCATAGTCGCCTTTTGGCCTCCGGGTTCGGTCACCCAGGTTATGCATGGTGCGGCTCTTGTCAGGGCTCAGGCGACTTCGGGTTCGGTCCGCATCGGAAGAAGCTCTGATTATCGGTCAAGAGGAAAAGTCAACTGCTTTTTTAGGTTTATCTAAAAGCCTTCAGATCATCGTATTTGAGCAGTTTGCCACCGAAGATGTCTAAGGCACTGCCCACCGTAAAATCAATGCGGCCTTTGCCTACTTTGCCGATTTGTACGATGTCCTGCATGTCGGCAATTCCCCCGGCATAAGTTGCCGGCAACGGGCAGTATTCAGCCAAGGTTTCGACTAGCTGCAAATCTATGCCGGCTTGTTTACCCTCTGCCTCCACGGCGTGGACGAGAAATTCCGAACAGTATCGCGCCAGCTTGCTAAAGCTTTCCGCATCCAGGCGCAGCGAAGTCAGACTTTGCCAACGATTGCTGGCTACATAGTAATAGTCCCCTCGATGACAACAACTTAAATCCAGAACCAGCTTATCCGGGCCAATCAAGGCGCTCAGTTCCTGCAGTCTAGGCAAACTAAAATCTTGATCCGGGAAGATGTACGAGGTGACGATAAGCTTGGCGGCACCTTTTTGCAGCCAAAACAAGGCGTTGTCGGGGTTTATGCCACCGCCGATTTGCAACCCCTGCGGATAAGCAGCCAGTGCCTCAGCAGCCGCAGCCTCGTTGCCGGCGCCGAGCATGATGACATGCCCGCCGCTTAAACCGTCACGACGATAAAGTTCCGCAAAGTAAGCCGGGGTATGACCGGAGACAAAATTGGTCTGTAACGACTGCCCTTGTTCGTCAAGGCTAGAGCCGATTATTTGCTTGACCTTTCCCTCATGCAGGTCTATACAGGGTCGAAAACGCATCTTAACTATTCCAGTACTTTTGCAATTTGGCGTGGTTTTCAATGTTGAAGCTATCGAGAAAACTACGTTGCTGCAAATACTGCTCCACGCTGTCAGCACTGGCCCAAGCGCTAAACTCGTCAGCTGCCAATAATGCCTCAGCTAAACATGCAAACTCATAGTAACCCGCATCACGCTCCAGGCCGATGGGACTGCCATCGCCGGGCTTAAAGGCGCAAACATACTGTAGCGTCTCGGATTTGGAGGCATAACAAAAGACCTTGCAAATATGAGGAAAGGCAGTGAGAAAACCTATGCCTTGGCAGGGCATGGCCAAAAAATCAGCAGCAAATTTCTCCTTACTTAGAGCAGAATATCGCCATTCATAACGCTCCGGTTGAGGCCGCCCCACAATGCTGCAATAATAGACCTTAAAAATTGACTTGCCATCATCTTTGCACAAAATTTGAAAATCATCGAGGATGGCTCGGTAACTCAAACAGCTGCTGATTTCCATAATCAACTCCCAAAAATGTGCTCTTTCCTATATGCGTCCCATAAGCAGTGGACAATGTTGACAGTGTGGATCAATCAGATCAGTAGGATTGTTTTCCTATTTGTCCTGCGGATTCTTTTTGCGCCTGTAGGACACATGTGTTTTTATTTACAAGTTCTTCTCTAAAAATTCAAAAACCTCCGCGAGGTCATCGAATTTCAGGGTGGCAAAACGGTCATATTGAGTGGGCTGACTGTTGACAATCACCAGCTTTCCTTTGGCCTGCAAGGTCAGCATGGGCATATTGGCAGCAGGTTGCACCGTGAGGCTGCTACCCAGCGCCAGCACCAGGTCGGCTTCGTTAAAATCCCTCACGCTACGGTTCAAGAGCCCCTGATCCAGCATCTCACCGAAAAAAACCACATCCGGTTTGACCAAGCCTCGACAGTGTATACAATAGGGCACCTGATCCTCCAGCACCGTCCTTTTGATTTCTGCAAAGCCATATTTTGCTCCGCATTCCAAGCAGCTATGCGTGGCCATTGTGCCATGTATTTCTTCTACTCTGCGGCTACCGCCTTTCTGATGCAACATGTCTATGTTTTGCGTATAGACCGCTTGCAGCAGCCCCATTTCCTCGAGGCGTGCCAACGTCAGATGCACCACGTTTGCCGGCAAGTTATCGAGTTGATACCAGCTATTTTTGGCATAAGCATAAAAAACGTCTGGATGCCGGCGAAAGACCTCGATATCATGCAGCTCTTCCACCGTCCAGTCACCAACACGCTGCGCATGCACACCCTGCGGACCGCGAAAGTCAGGCACGCCGGATAAAGTAGAGACCCCGGCTCCGGTAAATGCCAAGCACTTTTTGGCCTGGCGTAACAATGTCAACAGTTCATGCAGTTTTTGTTCTTGCAAGATCAGCACCTCCTAAGCGCCCTTCGGCATCAACGAAGACACAATGGCTGCAAGCCTAATTTTTAAGAGACTCCGCCGGCGCTTGTAATTCTGCCAGGTTAATATTTCGTTTTATGCGGAAGCCAAGCATATTGCCGACGCTTGGCCCCGGCAAGCGGCAACGATTTGCCGAACGGCAGCTTTTTGCCCCTACATGCCAATTGCCACCGCGTATACTACGCCAAGAATTGACTTCACCTTCCGGGCTAAAGTCGCCTGGATAGTTTTGATACAAGTCCCTGCACCATTCCCAAAGATTGCCATGCATATCGAAGAGCCCCAAGGCATTAGGCAGGCGTTGCCCTACCGGTCTGGGACGCTTATAGTTGTTGTCAGCAAAATCTGCAAATTTGCCCAGCATTTTTGGGTTATTGCCAAAGCAGTATGCGGTACTGGTTCCGGCGCGGCAGGCATATTCCCATTCGGCTTCACTGGGCAACTGGTAGGCACGCTCATCCAGTCCTTCAAGACGCGCGAGTTTAAGTACAAATTCCTGGCAATCGTACCAAGACACCTCTTCTACCGGTTGTTGCGCACCGCGAAAATGTGAGGGATTATTCTCGGCCCCCATAATTTTTTCCCATTGTTCTTGAGTGACTTCATACATGCCCATGTAGAAAGGCTCAGGGAATTCACGATAATGCTGCACTTCCACCGGGCTGTGCCCTATCTCACTTTCCGGGCTGCCAATCAGACAGCCGCCGGCCGGTACTAAACGAAACTTCATACCTATGCTATTGACCGTCTCTATGGGCAAACGCAGCTCCTGGGATAACTGTTTTTGGCGTTGCAGCATGAGTTCGCCTTCTTCGTTCAGGCTTGCCGGTGGCGGATACCAGGCTGGAAAACTCTCCTGTAAAGCGGCGGGTAACAAGGCATCATCAGCCAAAGGCCGGATCACATCACCACGCTTGACAAGCTGCTCTTGAGCCGCTTTGGGCTTGGGCTTTTTTTTGCCCAGTAATTTGGGACGGATCACAAAATGCTCTAGACAAGCCAGCAAAGCAACCGCTTCCAAACACCAAATGCTTATACGCAGACGTGAAAATCTTTTTTTTGCCATGCTCATTGCCGTTGTCGCACCAAAACCAGGCCGGCAACCAAAAAAGCCAAAGGGAAAAAGGCACCGGCTAGAAAAGGCGGCACCCAACCATTTTTACCCAGCACCAAAAAAAAATGTGCCAAGACAAAATATAGAACCAAGGTAGCAACAGCGCTTGCAAAGCCCTTCATGTAAGAACTGCGACCATGTCCCAGGGTCAAGGCAAAACCAAAAAACGCCGCCACCAGACTAGCCAAGGGAAAGGTCCAGCGATGCCAAAGCAGCGCGCGTAATTGCCCCTCCATCTGTTTACTGCCTAACAGGCCACTTTTGATGATATTGCGCAGCTCAAAGGCGCTGAGTGTCTCCGGCGCCTTACTTTGCTCCGCAATGGTTTCTGCACTTTCCGGCAACTGCAAACTGCACTGTTCAAAAACTTCGCACGCATGTCTTTTAGGTTTAGTACCGTCTATATTTTCATACCGGAAGATTTCACCCTGTTCGAAATGCCACTGTCCCTGCTCGTAGCCAGCGACTTTGGCCACGAGAACCCAATTGGTGCTGCCTTCCGGATTGTTCTGACGCAGAACCACCATGCCTGAACGCCCTTCACCCCGATAGTCCGCAAAGAACCAATCTCTATGGCCCGGGATATATTTGAACAGCTTTAGAGCCTGTTTTTTACTAGACTTCTTACTGAGCCATTCCTGCTGTATCTGTATAATTGTCTCTTGACAGCGTGGCACCAGGCTCTCAGAAAGCCACCAAACCGCAACGCTAAGCAGCGCCGCACTAATCCATACCGGCGTAGCACATACCGCTAGCGAAAGCCCAGCCGAACGCATGGCATAGAGCTCATTATTTTTCGCCAGCATGACGGTCATAAAGCTGGTAGCTAAAAGCACCGAAACCGGAATCACATGCAGCAAATTCACCGGCAGCTTGCATAAAAAGTATTTCAACACAACCAAGACGGGCACAGCCCTGCCGCCAAAATCGGAAGCGTCATCAAACAGGTCATTGAGCAGGAACAGCAGAGAAAAAGCAAGCAGCGAGCAGACCAGCGGCAATATGAATTCTTTGAAAACATACAGGGAAAGACGCCATGGAATGACGCGCCGGCTTGATATCTGAATGTTTTTAGTTTCGCTATGCACGTGCTTGCCCGCCGTCTGGTATCCTTTAGCGTATCTTGCTGCTATCAGCTAGCTTGAGGCGAACCATCCTAGTGCCGGTCAAGAGCTCCTGCCAGCTTCTTTTGCTCGGCATAAGCCAAACATGCAGGGGAGTAAGCAGTCCGAAAGGTATCATGAAAATCATGTAGAAGAAAGCCCTGCCCACATAGAATTTCATGGCGTTGGTTCTAATGAGGAATATACCCCAAAATCTTTGTCCTACAGTCTGAGTCTTGACTCCGATCATGTAGACGTAATAGAAAATAAACCAGCACCAACACAGGCAAAGCAAGAGATAAGCACAGTTATCAGCGTTGAGTACGCCGCGTTTGAGTCCCAAATAGCATGCACCGGTAAACAAAGCACAACCAAGAATAACAATAAGCAAGTCTATGATAGCAGCGAGAATGCGTGAGATTATGGAAGCGCGCTCAAAACTCTCGGCACGTACCTTCACCAGGCTGCCTATAACCACGGCATCTTCTGCACGGAACAAGGCACGATTTTTGATATGCGTCCACCAAGAGACTTTTTCGTCCATCACGCGCTTAGCCTGCTGCTCAAGCAAGAGCGGCTTCAGAAAAGGCAAGTCCACGGCTTTTTCCCAACTCGGCACCAAAACGCTACGGATACGAGCCTCAACCGTGATCGTGCCGATTTGTGTCAAATGGATCAACGCATCCTGATCCAAAGGGCCGATTTCCTCGCCGGACTCAGTCTTTACTAGATATCTACGTTCTTTTGACATCGCCAAAAACCCTAAAATGACTTGACAAGGATAAGCTGTAAAACTATAGTTGCAGAAAGTAATGATGGGCCGAGAGCCCCGCCTCGACAATCCCATGGCAACCCTATAAGGTATTGTCTCTTTCATCGCTTTGCAATTCCGACGCGAAGCTCAAGCGTAATAAATACTGACAATACACCGCTAAAAATAGTGGTATGACGCTGAACAAAAAATGCAGATAGGCAGGACAGTGGATGAGTTCATCACTTAATTCATTCATTTTAAACACAGCCATCACATAAGCGGTAAAAAACGGCATAATTGGCTCAATTTCACGCTTAACAAAACCGTTTTTCCAAAAAAGGCCATTTTCGATTTTTAATTTATCCGCAGATTTACTCAGATTAGCGCAGCATCTGTATAATCTGTGGATTGAGTCTTTCAACTGGGTTGCGGACGATCAGGCCGCGCCAAGTTCTTCGTGTTCTTTGCGTTCTTTGCGGTTATCTTTGCGTCCTTTGCGTCCTTTGCGGTTATCTTTGCGTCCTTTGC
>JAAZKR010000255.1 GCA_012799725.1 Oligosphaeraceae bacterium
TGCGCCCTAAAAAATCTGCGCTAATCTGAGTAAATCTGCGGATAAAGTAAAAGTCTTTCCTAAAAAACAAGAAGTTTGGGAATGGTAGTACGGAAAATTTATAGGGATGTATCCCTGACGGGCAAGTCCGGTATGATTGCCGGGGCGTTAAATGAAGAGTGTTGGCCCCATAGGTTCCATGTATTGCCACGTTAAACCAGCGCTACGGAGGACAGAGGCACTAGCTTCTTCCATCGGAAACAAAAAAAACTCATATTGGCTTGCAATTTTGCTCTAATGTACTATTGTATCGAAACAACAAGACTAGTTCGTTTGGTTGTTTTGTGTTTTTATCATAGGAGATTTGTTTATGTCTACTGCTTATTCCGGCCCTGACCGCCAGGGTTATTTTGGTGCTTATGGTGGCGTACATGTTCCTGATGTACTTGTAGAGCCTTTACGCGAGATTGACGAGGCTTATCGTCGCATCAGCCGTTCAGCTGACTTCATTGCTGAGCTACGTTACATTCGCAAGCATTTTCAGGGTCGTCCCACTCCGGTGAGTTACTGTCGTCGTTTATCTGACTTTTTGGGCGGTGCTCGTATTTATTTAAAGCGTGAGGATTTGAATCACAGTGGTGCTCACAAGTTAAATCATTGCATGGGAGAGGTTTTGCTGGCCAAGTACATGGGTAAAAAGCGTGTGATCGCCGAGACCGGTGCTGGGCAGCATGGTGTTGCCTTAGCTACTGCAGCGGCTTATTTTGGTTTGGAGTGCGAAATTCACATGGGAGAAGTAGACGTTGCCAAGCAAGCTCCCAACGTAGCGCGTATGAAATTGCTAGGTGCCAAGGTGGTGCCGGTTTGTTTCGGTCTGCGTACACTGAAAGAGGCGGTTGATTCTGCTTTTGCTGAATACTTGAAAGACCCGATCAATACCATTTACTGCATAGGCTCAGTAGTCGGGCCGCATCCTTTTCCGATGATGGTTAGAGATTTCCAAGAAATTGTGGGCATAGAAGCAAGAGAGCAGTTTCTGGAGATGACCGGCAATTTACCCGAGGCGGTTACCGCCTGTGTGGGCGGCGGCAGCAACTCCATGGGCATCTTCCGGGGCTTCTTGCATGACGAGAGCGTGAAGCTTTACGGAGTTGAGCCGCTAGGCACCGGCAGCAAAACCGGTGAACACGCCGCCACCATGACCTATGGTACGCCTGGCATTATCCACGGGTTCAAGTGCTATCTGCTGCAAGATGAAAAAGGTGATCCTGCGCCGGTGTATTCTTGCGCTAGTGGATTGGACTATCCGGGTGTGGGGCCTGAATATTGCCAGTTGAGAGACGCCGGCAGGGTGAATTATGTGACCGCTTCCGACAAGGAGGCCATAGACGCGTTTTTCAGGCTTTCGCGCTTGGAAGGCGTAATTCCGGCCTTGGAAAGCGCCCATGCGGTGGCATATGCCATGAAGTTGGCTAAAGAGATGGAACAAGGGGCCATTCTGGTGAATCTTTCCGGCAGAGGCGACAAGGATCTGGACTATGTCATGGAGAACTACGGTTTGGGTGAGTAAGGAAGCGATAGACCCAACGCCGGTGAACGGCGTGATGGGTCAGTTTCCCCACTTTGATGCATTTCTTAGAATGACTTGCCCTTTGCCCTTTGCCATGTGTTGCTTTCTGGTACAATACTACTAAAACACCAAAAAAACGGGCTCTTCAACGGATTTTGGGGGTGATTTCCTGCACAAAGCCACAGCATTCACCTTTATCTGCCCCAACTAATGTTAAGCATGAAACAGTAGTTTTCTGCCTGAAAATAGCGGTTGCCTGCCGATGTCATGCTACATTATGTCCCTGGTTCCTGAAACAAGGAGTGGCTAATGGATCTTGTCAGCTTCTATCAAAATGTGCTTTCCTTGCCGGCGCCATGGTATGTTGAAAGTGTAGAATGCTTCCCTGGCGAAAAAAGGGTCGATGTGTGGCTCAGGCATAGGGAAAGCCGTTTCCGCTGTCCCGAATGCATGGTGGAGCATAGTGTCCATGAGCATCTGCCGGAACGCACCTGGCGTCACCTGGACACGTGCGGCTACCAGACATTCCTTCATGCCAGGCTTCCCAGGGTCAAATGCCCCCTGCACGGGAAAATCACGGCCTGGGTTCCCTTCGCCACGCCACAGACCTCAATCACGGAGGAGTTTGAGTGCAAATGCATTCGAACCATGCAGGAGTGCACAATGCAGGGCGCGGAGGCGCTGACAGGCGTCAGCGTCAGGAAGCTGGAGCGCATTCGCCTCCTGGCGGTGGAAAGAGGGCTGAAGCGGCGCGGGGAGAAGCCCCTGTCAGAAATTGGAATAGACGAAAAGCAAGTCTTTGCAAGGCACAAGTATTTTACCATCATCTGCGACCAGAAGGCAAAAAGCGTCTATGATGTCATCGATTCCAGAAAAATGGAGCATGTCAGTCCCTGGTTTACCAAAAACCAGGGCATTCTCCATGACGTGGGGACAGCGGCAATGGACATGAGCGCCGGGTATGCCTCGGTCATACGGAATACCCTCCCCAATGCGGCCATCTGCTTCGACAAGTTCCACGTCGTCCAGATCATGAACAAGGCTGTTGACTCGACCCGGAAAGAAGAGCAGAAAAAGCTTTCGGAAGAGCAGAGGAAGCTCATGTTTGGAAGCCGCTTCTGCTTCCTTTACGCCCGTGAGAACCTCCCCGCAAAGCACAAGGACAAGTTCGACAAAGTCGCCGCAATAGCCGTGAAGACCTCAAGGGCCTGGGCGATAAAGGATGCGTTGCGAGACGCCTTGTCATTGCCCCCGCCGGATTTTGAACCGGCCTTCAAGAAATGGCATTGGTGGGCAACCCACTCAAGACTTGAGCATGTCAGGAAGGCAGCGAAAACTCTAAAGGCTCATTTCAGTGGCATCATGAACGCAGTTGAATATGGCATCACAAACGCGCTGGCTGAGGGATTGAACAGCAAAATAGAGGCCATCAAGCGAGCTGCATGCGGTTATCGAAGCAAAACCAGCTTCCGATTGGCAATCCTATTCCATTGTGGAAAACTTGACATGATGCCCAAGCTCATAAGCTAACCCCCAAAATATGTCGATGCGCCAAA
>JAAZKR010000256.1 GCA_012799725.1 Oligosphaeraceae bacterium
ACCGCCTCGTTTCGCGTGCCTTGTCACCGCCGCACGCCGGGGCGCAACTACATGTTGAACGAACAATTAACATGTGCAGTACCTCTCAACTGCATAGAACACGCCGGTATAGCCGGCTTAACCGAATGCACAAAAATCTTGTCAAAACAGCCCATCATTAAAAACAGGAGTTCCTTATGCGTCAATACTTTTTTCTTTTGCTGCTGCTTTTATGCGGCATTTGTCCAGGGCAGGGCGCGACTAACGGCCAAAGCACTCAGATTACGGTTAGTCCTGCGTTGCAGCAAGGCGAGTCGCTGTCAGCCACGCCTAATATTACTGTAGTTCCCACTCCCTTATCCACTGCCGGCAAACAGATCATCACGGTGGAAGTAAAAAATGAGCCTGCACCACCGGCACCGCCGCAATTCAAGGTGGCGTTGTTTGTGCAGAATCATTCTGTACAGCCTGAGTATCAGCAATATATGAATGCCTGTACGGACTTGCTCAGCAGCGCTCTGACTAACTTGGGGCTGATGGTGATCAACCCCGCTAATGTAGTAGGCACAACTCAAAACCGGACGCCTGAAGGCGAACCCATGCCGGAAGCTTCAGTGACCGGCATGACTGCGCTCTTGGGGGCGGACTACTATATTACTGCTGCACTGCGTCGCGTGACCAGCAAGAAAACCGGTCTACAGCCGCAAACTACTTTTACACGTCTTGTGATGGGCATGACCTTAAGTATTGCAGCCGGCAATAGTGGAGCGATTTTTGCCAGCCAAGATGTGGTTACGGAAAGCCCGCCGCAATCAGCACAAATGCTGGCCAACAACCTTGAAGATGTCTTTCACAATCTCTTGGAAGAAACAGTGCATGCCGGAGCAGAATGGCTCATGCAGAAAATTGTCAGCCGTCAAAGCATTCCGGTAGCGGAGGTGCCACAGGTTACTGCGATTTTTGCCTGCAATGTGCCCGGTGCTTTTCTAGAGATTGACGGTGTGGCTTTGGGTACGATCAGCGAAGCGGTGGTGCAGATAAGGATTGCTGAAGGCCTGCATAAAATGCGGGTTGCCTACCCATATTTCTTGCCTTTTGAGATGCAGGCCGTTTTTCGGGAGGGAAGCCGTTTTGATGTAAATCTGGAGATGTCACCGGAGGGTTATGCACGCTGGAAAGACAGGGAAAGTTTCCTCACTGTACAACAGCGCATCCTGGACGCAGGGGCAAGCGTGGACTATGCCCGCCGTGCCATGGCTGATGGCAACTTGGAATTTCTCAAGAAAAGCCATTTCCGTTGGGACGGCGCTTTGCAGACCTTGAGCGTGATTCCCGAAAATCTGCCCGCCATTATCTATGGCCCCATAGGCACTACTCAGTCACAATAAATGCCGATAAACAGGAAAGGAAGCCTTATGAAAAGACACTTTTATTTGTGTGCGTTCTCATTTTGTCTGCTTTTGTTGGCTGCTTGTCAGTCGCCGACGACTGCCGGGCTTGGCACCCGGGTTGATCTCAGCACCGGTGAATCACAGGTGCGCTATGACGACAATCGCCTGGCCTCCTCGCTGCAGGTGTTGGATGCAGTGACCAGACATAACCCCGATGGCTTTATCATCGCTCAGATCATGGTACAGAACCTGGAGAAACGCAGCCTGCCGCTGCAATACCAATTTTTATGGTTTGACGCTGGCGGCATGGAGATTTCTCCGGGCAAACGCACTTGGCAGCAGAAAACCCTGCATGGTGCTGAAGTCGCAAATTTGCAGGCGGTTTCTCCTTATCCGGAAGCGGCTGCGTTTTTAGTTTATTTCAGAAGGATACCATAAGTCGAATTTCAATTTTTATTTGGAGGACATCATGTTGAATCACAATTTTACCGCTTTGTTGCTTGTTGCACTAAGTGCTGCTTTTCTTTTAAGCTGCCGTACTCATTTGAGCTATGCTGATCCACAAGAGGCGCGTATAATTAGCACTAAGTTGGGTGCCTACGATTTACAGCAAAATGCTGTTGCCATGGTTGATTCGCTTTTGAGCAATCCGGTGCTTAACCGTAAACTGGCCGAACAGTTCCCTGACGGCAAAAGACCAGTTATCAGTGTGCAAGGGCTCGTCAATGACACCAGACAGCTGAATTTGAAGCTGGACGCCATCACTAATTCCATCAGCACCAGACTGATTAATTCCGACAAATTTGAGTTTATGGACTTGCCTGCCAATAATGAGGCCTTGGTACAAATCATTGCTGATATTATGAGCGGCATAGGTGACGAATCCCGCAAAGCACAGCTTATAGGCATGCAAGACCGTCCGGACTACATACTTACCGGCGTAGTGCAGGAGATTTCCGAGTCTAGCTCCAGGGTTAGCGACTCCTACTATAAACTGACCATGCGTTTGGTGAACTTGCAAACTTTCAAGTTTGACTGGGCCGAAGAACACGATATACGCAAAACCCAGACTAAGGCCAAATTCGGTTACTGAGTCAGAATTGATATATTTGAAGCAGGCATCACAGGAGCCGGCTGTCTTGATAATAGCCGGCTTCGTTTGATTAGCACCCTATGGCTAATCTGAGTAAATCTGCGGATGAAGTAAAAATCTCACAAAAAAGAAGAAATCTATTGATAGTATTACGGAAAATTTATGCGGTTGCTCTTTTTAACCGCCAGGACGCCAATGCCGACTTTGCGGAGTAGCGTCTCTGGTGTGACTACAAAGCGTTAAATGAGGAGTGTCAGCTCCATAAGTCCCATGTATTGCCACTTTAAACCAGTGCTACAGACCCATAATTATGTGTTTTTTCCTTTGATTACTTGCAAGGCCTGCTTTTCGGGCATATAATTAGCAATGTTCTGTTTTTTGTTGTTCGTAATTGGAGTTTTGAAATGCAACGCTACGAATTGTTGGTAACGCTGGCAGATATGCCTTATGACTGCTGGCGCAAGCTGATAGTGCCGGCGGATATCATGCTTGATGAATTGCATCAGGTTTTACAGGGTGTGATGGGTTGGGATTTTGGAGATGATTATTGCTTCAAAATCGGAAGCCTGAAGTATGTGGATAGCGATGAGTATGACGAGGATGCTCGCGACAATCGCCCCGCTGATGAATATGACTTACAAGGCGCACTGGGAAGACATAAAACTTTCACCTATGTATATGATTTTGACGAAAATTGGACACATCACGTGGAGGTTAGTCCGGTTAGTCAAGATTATCATCCTGATCAATTGCTGTTTTGTGTAGATGCCAAAGGAAATAGTCCAATCGAAAATAGCGGCGGCCCCTGGGGATTCGCAACCATGCTGCAAACGGCAAAAGATCCGGAAAACCCTGATTACGAAGAGGCCAGAGAATGGCTTGGCCTTGAAGAGGACGAAAACGTTGAGGATGTTTGGCCAGGTAATATTAATGCATCTATAATAAATATGTTGATGCTGCAGCTGCTGCAGGGCGGAGATATCAATGATGAGGAGCTCAATGAGCTTCTCGATATGGATGATGAGGACATCGATAAGAAGGTACTTGAAGAAATCACTAAGTTTTTCGAAGGTTTAGACAGCACCGACTTCGATGACGACGATTTCGACGACGACGATGATTTCGATGATGACTTCGACGACGATGATTTCGACGATGACTTCGACGACGATTTCGATGACGACGACTTCGATGACGACGATGACTTCGATTTCATCTTTAAAAAGGAACGACGCTCGAAAAAAACTCCTTATAGTAAGTATGTTGATAAGAAAAAGGGCGATGAGCTTCCTTTGCCTTTTATTAGTCCTCCTCTTGATGATGACGACGACTTCGATGACGACGACTTCGATGACGACGACTTCGATGACGACGATTTCGACGAGGATGACGAATAAAGGAGACGGCGGGCGAAATGGTATTTTTAGGCCTTGTTTTGGCTAGGCCTCTTTTCTCGTCCGTCTCAGTTTTCAAAGTCATATAATTTCTGTAGATACTCGCTAAGTGGTTGCAGGCAGCTATTTATATTGCCTGCACCCACGATTGCGAGGACAAACTTGTCATATTTGTTTATACTTTCTATTATTGTTGCGCTGATATCTTGTGCTTGCGAACTGGCGATATATTCTGCCTTATTTTTACTTTGAGCGCTATTTATATTTTTTACTATTTGTTGAGGATCGGCGATTTGACAATCTTGCTTCCAGGCTGCAAAAGGTGAAACCACCCATACTTTATCTGTTGTTTGCAGAAGATTGGCGAATTCTTCACCATAGCGTTTTATTCTTTCATAGCGATGGGGTTGAAAAGCAATCAGCAGGGTATGCTGCGGCCATTGTTCGCGCAGGGCAGTAATACAGGCGCGCAATTCACCGGGATGATGCGCATAGTCCTCAATCAGGATGCGTGACCTGTCCGCACTGTGCCAACACAGACTGAGTCTTCTTGCGACTCCGGGAAAGCTTTGCAATGCTTGCAACGCAAATGCCGGCTCAATTTTTAATTCCTTGGCAGCTTGTATTGCAATGGCGGCATTAAGCCGGTTATGTTGGCCGAAAAGCGGCAATCCACTACAATCAACCGCTGTTTCAGGTTCTAAAAATTCTACTTGATTTAATCCTGCCAGAACACGTTCGGTGTTGGCACTGCTCCAGCAAATTACTTTTTGAGCCTTTTCGGCAAAGCTGCGAAAACAGAGTTCAAGCGCTTCTACGCCGCCAAGGCTCCAGCAGTGGTCGTCATCGATGTTATTGATGATGGCCAGACTGGCTTTTAGCAGGGATTGCGTGCCATCGCTTTCGTCAACTTCGGTTATGAGAAATTTGCCAACGCCCAGGGCAGCATTGCAGGGCCAACCCTGCACTTCGCCGCCAATCAGGTATGCCGGCGACAGGTCGGCACAGCGTGCAATATGCGTCAACATGGCGCTTACACTGGTTTTGCCGTGTGAGCCGGCAATGGCAATAACATCAGGAAAATATGTAGCCAGCAAGGCCAGAAATGCGCCACGACTATAGCTGGGCACGCCACGGCGTTTAGCCTCAAGGCGTTCGGGATTGTCCGGTGGCACGGCGGCTGAATAAACAAAGAGGTCTATGTCGGCAGGCAACCGTTCGGTCTGCGATAAACATACAGAAACACCACGGAGACGCAGAGAGTTCAAGAAGCTGGACTCGACCAAATCGCTGCCGCTTATCTTCAAGCCATCGTCACAGAGCAGGTGCGCCAATCCCGCCATGCCGACGCCACCACAGCCGGAAAAGTATACGTGTTGCCAAGGGAAAATCGCCATATTGGTGTCCTTCAGTTGCTGGTCTGCAGTTGGCTAGCTATATCTATTTCCTCTGCTTCGTTTTCGTTGCTGCTTAGCTTGATATGTTTCCATTTGCCAGTACGGAAGCGCCAGTAGATAAGTGTACCGCCGGTGACTGATGAAAGCACCCAGACTATCCAGCTGCCCATGAGCGAAAACTTAAACAAGTATGTAGTCAACAGCACGTTGATAGCCAAAGACCAATGGAAGATCAGGCCTATGATCATAGCCCAGAGAGTGTCACCACCACCGCGCAGCGCACCGCTGAAGGAAATATAGACGCTGTCAAAAATCAGGTAGAAACCGGCCCAACGCAGCATAGGAACAGCCAGCTTTTTCACTTGACTATAGTCTATGCCGCCGCTTTCAGGCGTAAAGATACTGACCAGCAAAGATGGCATGCCCAAGAAGATCAGCAAAATAAACAGGCTGTAAAGCAGATTTAACTTACAACCTGAATAGGCAGTGCGCGTAGCAGCCGGAATGTTTTTTGCACCCAAGTTCTGACCGACAAGAGTGGTAATAGCTACTTGTACGCCTTGTAGGGGGAAAAAAGCTAAAAGATCCCAATTCATTACAATGGTGACCGCAGCAGCAGCGTCTGCACCGTAGCCGTGAAAGACTGCTATGGTAAGATTAAAGGCGCTAGTGCTTAAAAAATAGTCCATTCCGGTAGGTATGCCAAATTTCAGCAAGGTTTTGCTGATTGCGGCATCAAAGCGCCAGGGACACACAGAACGGTATTCCTTACTGCGTGTTTCTCGTTGGAAAGCAATTGCCAAGATGATATTCAATACTAGGCTGGCCAGCAGAGTGCCGATGGCCGCACCGTTGATCTCCAAACGTGGGAAGCCGAATTTGCCGTAGATAAGCAGATAATTGAAAAGCAGATTTACTAGCATGGAGACAAAGCTGGCCTTCATTATCACCGAAGTTTTGCCTATGCCAGAAAAGAAAGAAGCCAATGGTGTGCGCAGCAAAGACAGCAGGGTGCCGCCGAAAAGCATCCAGCGAAAATAGGTCTCCTCAAGTTGTATTTGCATATTGCTGTGTCCGGCCCAGGTAAAACTGTTTATGGCGATTAATCCGATCAGTAATACCAGCGGGTAGGAGAATAGTGCGAAACGCATGCCTTGATAAACTATGCGTGGACACTGCGAGAATTGCCGAGCACCGTAGCTGCGTGCTACCATAGCTGAAACATAGGATGCTACACCTGCAAAGAAAACCGTGCAAGTACCCGAAGTTAAACCGGCATTCATGCAGGCGGCCATATGCTCCTTGCCAACATAGGCAAGATAAAGACGATCAACAAACATCATGACGGTATCAAAGATGTTAGATATGATCATCGGCAGAGCGATCGGGATCAAGGCCGCGATACCATCGGTGCTACGTTGAGACCGGTCTGTAAGAATCGAAGACATAAGTTGTTAATAAAAACCGGAAGAAAAACAGATTAAAACATTTTGCTTTCACAGCCATCCCATAGACTATGATGCAATGTACAGATTGGCGACCTTGGGGTGAAGGGAAAAAAGATAACCGCAAAGG
>JAAZKR010000257.1 GCA_012799725.1 Oligosphaeraceae bacterium
AAAGAGACGCCCAAACAAGTGCCAGAAAACAAAAAAGAGACGCCCAAACAAGTGCCAGAAAACAAAAAAGAGACGCCCAAGCCACCCAGGATTATAGACCTCACCTACAGAGGGCTTTACAAGGGGCTGAAAAATGAACCCATGGCCTTTATTTTAGCCAGCGACACAGGCAGTAAAGTAAAGGATTCCACATTTATCTTAAAGGAAGGCGAAAGTGTCTTCGAACTGTTCAAAGTGCTTTCTTTTAACGAAGAGTTCATTAATATCGAAAACTTAAGCTTAGAAGACAAAGACAACAATAAAACCTTTCAGATCAATAGAAACAAAAATTTCAAATTTACAATACCGCAATAGACGCAGGCGCCGCTTGCAAAACGGAATTCTCGATCGGGACAACAAGCATGCCCTAAGGTATATGGCTCACTAATACCAATTTAAATCAAGCTGACCTAATTGGATCATGCCCAAAAAAGGGGGATAGTTAGTTATGAGGGCTAACTTGTTTTCATTGAGCCGTACCGGGAAAACAGTACATCGTGATTCCTAATTCTGGAAATCTGCGTAATCTGCAGATGAAATGTGGGCAGGATTCTTTTTGGACACAGTCTAATTAACATTAGATGAGAATAGTACAATTTGATTTTTAATTGGAATAAGGAATTGCTCTACCCAGGTTTCTTGCTCACTTGACACGTTATTATGAATGAACTGCACAATATGGAAGGCATGGACCTGCTCGAGGCCCTGCTGCTGCAAAAGCTGATCACTGAAGAACAGGCTGATCAAGTACGTCGCCGTATGCGTCGTGCCCAAATACCAGCACAGCAGGCAGTGTTGGAACTCGGCTTTGTCGGGCAAGAGGCATTATATAGAACCCTAAGCCACACCAGCAGTATTCCATTTGTTTTGCTGGATCAAGTCACGCTTTCCGACGAGGCGGTGCAAAAAGTTTCCGCTCGAGTGGCGCTGCGTTATCAATTCGTGCCTATAGAGTTGGACCGTGGCACACTGAAAGCCGCTTTTGCCAATCCACCGGCCATCAGAGACCGCGAAAACCTGCGCCTGCTGCTTGGTTTGCGCTTGGAACCAGTGATTGCCACCCCCGCTCAAATCAACCTCTATCTCAAGCAACTCTACGGTTTAGGAGCAGAAAAGGTCATACAGATACGCCAAGACCGCAAAGCCACCCGTCTTGATGAGATTGAAGGCACATTTGACAATCGCGAAGTAGAAGACCTGGATCAAGATGACAGCAGCGATGCATCCATCGTACAGCTGGTCAATGAGATCATCTCAGACGCCATACGCCAGCACGCCACTGACATACATATAGAGCCTTTCCGCGAATTCATCAAGCTGCGCTACCGCATAGATGGCATGCTGCGCGAAATACCCACGCCGCTAGGCATGTTGGAGCTGCACGAGGCTATAGTCTCTCGATTGAAGATCATGGCGCGGCTTAATATCGCTGAAAAACGTTTGCCTCACGATGGGCGCATACGCTTGATGCGTGCGGGCGAAGCCACCGACCTACGTGTTTCCATCATACCAACTCGTTTCGGCGAAACTATCTGCTTGCGTATCCTTAGCAGCAGCGCTATCTTTATTGAGATGAGCCATTTGGGTTTAAGTGAATATCAGCTTAAGCTACTCACCAGTCTTATATCCATACCGCATGGCATCGTTCTGGTAACCGGCCCTACCGGCAGCGGTAAGACTACCACTCTCTACGCCGCCTTGGCATACGTACGCAATACTTTCCCGGAACGCAAAATCATCACTGTGGAAAATCCGGTAGAGTACGAACTCAGCGGCAGCTCGCAAATTCAAATGCATGCTGAGATCGGTCTTACTTTTGCCAGCGCCCTGCGCTCCATACTGCGGCATGACCCCGATATCATTCTTGTCGGCGAAATTCGCGACAATGAAACTGCTGACATAGCCATACAATCTGCCCTGACCGGACACCTGGTGCTCTCCACTCTGCATACCAATGACTCAGTAGGCGCGGTCAACCGACTGATAAACATGGGCGTAGAGCCTTACTTGGTAGCCTCCGCGCTAGTCGCCGCTATTGCTCAGCGCCTCGTGCGTCGTATCTGCAAACATTGCAAAATCGAAGACGAGATGATACCGCGCAGGGTGCGTGCCGAAATCGCCGATACCGTCGGACTGGCACCCGAAGATGTGCGAGCCTGGAAGGGCAAGGGCTGCATTGAATGTGATCAGAGCGGCTATAGAGGGCGCGTAGCTATCTACGAATTCTTCCTGCTCAATGACGAAATACAGGATATGGTCGCCGACCATGCCGGTACCAGCGAATTGCGCAAAGCAGCCATAGAACGCGGCATGAAAGTACTGCGCCAGGACGGCTGGGCCAAAGTCGCTCTGGGATATACCAGCATCGATGAAGTACAGCGTATTACCAGTAACTTCCAAATCAGCTATGATTTGGATGAAATATGAAATACCTTGTGCTACTAAAATGCCTGCGCCCGCCCACATCCTGAAAATCTGCGTAATCTGCGGACAAAACACGCTCGGAATCTTTTAGGCACTGTACCCAAAGCACTATAATAGATCAGTCGATTTAACAATCAACTACGCTAAACCGGCAAATTCACAGCAAACAAACCTGGCATTAACACAAATTTTATCAATACATGATATATTTTCATATGACCGCTTTGTTTAAGATTCCAGTTTATATCTACTAATACAGATATCTGAAATAAGGAAGCGTATGCAGACTCTACAAGACAAAAAAGCTTTCATTTGCGATATGGATGGGGTCATCTATCACGGCAACTACCTGTTGCCCGGCGCAAAGGACTTCGTCAACTGGCTACAACAAGAACAGAAAAAATTCCTGTTTCTAACCAACAGCAGCGAGCGTTCTCCACGGGAGCTAAGCCAGAAGCTGGCTCGTCTAGGCCTTGATGTAGACGAAACCCACTTCTATACCAGCGCACTCTGCACGGCTGCCTTCCTGGCCAGCCAAAAGCCCGGCGGCAGCGCATACGTCATAGGTGAAGCCGGACTCATCCAAGCCCTCTATGAATCCGGTTTCTCGATGAACAATGTCGACCCTGACTATGTAGTCGTCGGTGAGACGCGCTCCTATAATTTTGAAAAGATCGAAACTGCCGTGGCTCTGGTACGCAACGGTGCCAAGCTGATAGGCACTAACCCGGACATGACCGGCCCTACTGAACACGGTATCGTCCCAGCTACCGGCGCACTGGTCGCACCTATAGAAATGGCTACCGGTTGCAAGGCCTATTTCCTCGGAAAACCAAATCCCCTGATGATGCGCATCGCACTGAAGAAACTGAAATGTAACCCGGAAGAGACGGTGATCGTCGGCGATCGCATGGATACCGATATACTCGCCGGCATTGAATCGGAACTGGAAACCGTCCTCGTATTTTCCGGCGTCACACACCATGAAGACTTGATCCGCTTCGGATATGGCCCGGCTTTCACGCTAGACGGAGTCGGAGACATCCCACCGGCAAAATAAAGCGCCCACAAGGGCTTCCCACAAACTCCACATTATGAGCCATCCTAAAAAAAGCGGTTGACTTTCCCCCCCTGACCAGCAATCAGAGCTTCTTCCGATTCGGACTGAAGCCGAAAGGCGACTATGACTACCATCACCCTCAGCCCCTCTCCCAGGGGGAGAGAGCAGCATTTCCAGCCTGAACCCGACAGGCGGTTGTGATGGAGTCATCTCCTCCAACCCCGTAACGCTCATCAGGCCAAATACGGACAG
>JAAZKR010000036.1 GCA_012799725.1 Oligosphaeraceae bacterium
ACTTAACGCTTTGTAACCACACAGACGACTCAACTGCATAAAGCCGACCTTGCCGACCTTGGCGACCTTGGCGTCCTTGGCGGTTCAATGACGAGAAACCAACCGCCGAGAACGCCAAGCAATCGGAGAAACAACAAACCAGACCAAAATTCCGATTGCAAGCTCATTTGTCAAAGCAACAACCCTACAAATTTTCCACGCTTTCCGTGTTTCCCGTGGTTAAAAAATCTTAAGTAACAAGTATTGCACTGCATCCACCTGCCTTGCAGTTTGCGAGCTGGCATTCACGGCTTGTCCGTCTTACTGCAGACGCCGGCCTCTTTCAGCAAGTAAAGTGCGATAAAGGCTATACTTTTCAACAATTCATCCACCTCTACCTGCTCATTATCTGCGTGGGCATGCTGCAAAAGCCCCGCTCCACTAGTAAGCACCGGCATTTCCGGATACTCGAAAGCGAAAAGCCTGGAATCACAAGACACGGTCCAACCGGCCACTGCCTGACCATCCCGCCAAATGCCGGCGGCCTTGCCGGCAGCAATAGCGTTGCGCATCTGTGGCGAATCAGGATCCCCATCGAAAGCGGCATTGTGCAGCTTGTCATAGCTCATAGTAACGCAATCATCCGCTTTTTGCTTCAATCCAGCCAAATGCAGATAGTTGGCAGCACCCTCGATGGCAGCTTTTCGCATGCGATGCATAATTTCGTCTATGTGGTGAGTAGGCACAAAGCCCTGACCGCCCTCCAACTTGAGCGACAAACCGGGTTCCTCACCATGCAGACGCATCTCAGGCGCACCGGCCTTGGTCTTGGCCAGCTGTTCTTTCATGCGGAAAATTCTGCGCAACATGGTCGCCATTTTGGTGATGGCTCCGTCATTCTCCATAATGGAGCCCATGTGCCCGGTGCTGCCATGCACCAAGCAGACCATCTTGTGCCCTTCTATGCGCAATTCATAATGTTTCGTTACCTTGGCCTTGCCACTGCTCGGGTCTATAACCTTGCTCTTGTCGCCATACAAAGCCAAGTAGTCGGCCAGCGCCGACTCTATGCCGTCCTCAACCAAGGCCTGCGCTCTAGCATCAATTTCGCCCGCAAAATGCAGCTCGAATGCGACCTCACCACAGATACGACTAGGATGCTCACCGTACTCGCCCAGCATTCCATGGCAGGTTTGTACCGGTCTTTGCGGGAAAAGCTGATGTCGACTTTCCGCCTTGATGGCGCGTCCCTCCAGTTCCAGGCGCTCATACACAAAAGCAGCCATTTCCAAGAGATTGGCACCGGGGCACTCCAGGTCAGCCCTGTACCAGACCGCTCCACGATTTGCCGGATGGATATTATTGCTGCAGCACTCCAGCACCAAGATGCTGTCATAAAGCTTCTTCAGCTCCCTGTCTATAGCCAGCGACAGCGAGCCGTTGCCGCCGGTTTCTTCTTCAATGACCAGCATAGCCAGCACATTACGGCGTAACTGCTTATCATTCTTATGCAATACCTCTGCCAACAGCTTCAAAGCAGTAAGCATGCAAACCACCGCCCCCTTGTCATCGCAGGCACCACGGCCAAAAACAATACCATCTTTCAGATACGGCGGCACAAATGGCTTGACCACATCGATATGCGCATTCAGTGCCACGCCATTGGCCTCAACCCCGTTTTCACCAGGCACAAAATACAGCAGATTGCTGCGTCCAGCATAGGTCTCTTCCGGACTCAGACCCTCGGGCCTTTCCGGAGTCTTAGTGAAATAAAGCTGCGAATATCCCGGATGCTTAGCTATCTCAGGATTGATAAGGCGACGTTCCATGCGTGCACCGGCATAAGGCAATCGGCTCAATTCACGTTCCAGGCTGTTGAATACTTCGGCCTCAGCTTTACGCATCAAGCTCACATCGGCAAAAGGCGATGTATCTACCCGACAAATCTCTAACAGCAGATTCTCGACGTATTGGCGCAACTCAGCGCTTCTGCTCCCGGCAAGTACCTCGTTGATCAATTTATCCATGATTTCTGTACACAACTACAATGAAAGTCAAATAATACCAGATATTTTCGACGAGCTGACTGACCGATCCGACCGATCCGGCTAATCCTTCAGAGCTGCACCAGCCTATCTCCCAACTTCTTGTTTTTTTAGGAAAGATCTTTACTTTATCCGCAGATTTACTCAGATTAGCGCAGATTTTTTAGAGCGCAGTTTTCTTATCTTAGGAGCGCATCTTCAAAGTGAGCCCTAAAAAATCTGCGGCATCTGTATAATCTATATAATCTGTGAAATCTGTGAATTGAATCTTTCAACTGGGTTGCGGACGGTCAGTCCGCGCCAAGTGTTCCGTGTGTTCTGCGGTTAAATATGGGTTATTAGCGCCGGTTCACGCAAGTTTTCCGCATATTGCGCGGTGTTCGCATTGTCAAACGGGCTTCTTGTCGCCCAGCACTTCCTGCAACGCTTCGCCCAGCACCTCAAGCCCCTCCAGCAAGGCGTCCTTCGGAGTGCACAGCGGCGGTGCGATCTTGATGCAGCCTCCGCCCAAGCCAACGGGCGCAAACATAAGCAAGCCCTTCTGCAGGCATTTCTCGTTGACAGCCAATGCGGTTCCCGGATCAGGTTCTTTGCCACCGGGCTTGACCATAAGCAGGCCACCTACCAGCCCGCGATGCAGTGCGCGTCCAACATTTCGCGGATACCGCGCTTGCAGCTCGTCCAGCCCTTTGCCCAATACCGGCCCCAATTCAGCGGCCCGCTCGGTGAGCTTCTCTTCCTTCAGTATTTTCAAATTAGCGATAGCGGAGGCTACCGGCAGCGGGCTTGCTGAGTGTGTACTGGTCATAGAGCCAGGTGCATACATATCCATGATATCATTACGCCCAATCACGGCAGAGATAGGCAGGCTGGAAGAAATACCCTTGCCACAGCAGATCAGATCCGGAGTCAAATCATAGTGTTGCCAGCAATAGAATTTACCGGTACGTCCGAAGCCGGCCTGCACCTCGTCCATAATCAGCACCACATCATTTGCACGGCACCATTCTCCCAGGCGGCGCGCATAATCATCCGGCAGGAAATTAGGTCCTATACCCTGGTACGATTCGGTAATTACGCCGGCAACATCATCAGCATTCAGCCCATTTTCTTCCAATGTACGCAGGAAGACCTCGAAGCTACAGTCCTCTTGCACAAAACCGTCTGGGAAAGGCACTTGCAAAAAGCCTCCCGGCAATTCGACGATCCAGTCTTTAAGTCCTTCCATGCCACCGGCCACTTGTGCTCCCAGTGTGCGTCCATGAAAAGCACCGCTAAACGATATGATCACATGCTTTTTCGGCCCATATTTACGCACACCATAGGTACGCGCCAGCTTAATAGCATTCTCAGTTGCCTCTGAGCCGGAAGAAAGCAGAAAGACCTTGTCCATGCCCTCAGGAGCAGTTTCAGACAGCATTTGACAAAGTTGCGCCCTGCCCTCATGCGGGAAAACATAAGTAGCCAACAAAGGCCTGTCCATGATCTCCTGTATAGCCTGACGAATTTCAGCTCTGCCGTGCCCGGCATTACTGATAAGCACACAGCTGGACCAATCCAGCCACATATTGCCCCAGCGATCATAGACATTGAATCCCTCGGCACGATCCCAAATGATAGGAGGCTGGCCAGCCATACTGACCGGTTCGTATGCAGCCAGACGCTCAAATATCTCCAGCGACTCCGGAACCGGCAATTTTGTCACAATACGACGATATTTCGTGTCTACCCGAGCCACATCTTGTGGAACCAGCTCATACTTGTGCGCCATGAAAAAACCTCGATGCACTTTGCAACAAAAATTAAGGGGCAATGAAAACGGGGTGGATCCAAACAATATAATCTGCAACAATAAAAAAACAATGAACACCCAACTGCCCACAAACCCACAAGGCAACAACAAGCAAAATTTGCAATGCTGTGCCTAAATCAGCTTGTCCTACCCGTCTGACTTGTCTGATTGCCTGCACTCCCTGTAAATTTTCTGCGTTTTTCTATGTTTCCTGTAGACAAACAATATCAGTCCATTGTCAAATTAGGTCAATAATATGTGTGCACGATTTCAATGAGTGGTGATTGTGCCATGTCTGCGGGGTTTGTTCCCGGCTCGCCATCGGGAACTGGCTTGCCTAGTTTCTCGAAATGTTTTATCCAATAGCTGTCAATATTGCCGGTTTCAGGGTCTCTGAAAGACATCGCCAACGCTTCAAAAACCGGCTTTCCGAGCGAATCTAAAAATGCAAAACGAACCAGCTCGCTGCAATAAAACTGGTCGTTTGTTTCGCTATAGGCGTAATCGTATCCTTTGCCCAAATGCTTTTCGGCATTTATTATTGCCCCGGCAATGGTGTATCT
>JAAZKR010000258.1 GCA_012799725.1 Oligosphaeraceae bacterium
GTGCTTATCTATCTTGCTATCTTCAAGGATTTCGAACCGCTTCTGTTGCTGCCTATTGGCTTCGGTGCAGTAATGAGTAATATCCCGTTGGCGCAGATGGCCGGGCCGGATGGCATACTGGGTATACTCTTCGCCGGCGTCGATCTGGGCATTTACCCACTGCTTATCTTTATGGGTGTAGGAGCTTTGACTGACTTCGGTCCGCTGATCGCCAATCCTATAACAGCAATGATGGGTGCTGCAGCGCAGTTGGGTATCTTCGGGGCAATGATCGGAGCAGTGCTGATTAGCACTCTGACCCCGGAAAGCTTTATACACTTCAGCTTGAAAGACGCCGCCTCTATCGGCATTATTGGTGGTGCAGACGGCCCCACAGCCATCTTCCTGGCCAGCCGCCTTTCCCCCAATTTGCTCGGCTCCATCGCGGTAGCAGCTTACTCCTATATGGCTTTAGTGCCAATTATTTTCCCGCCCATCATCCGTGCCATAATACCGGTACATGAACGCAACATACGCATGAGCCAGCTGCGCAAGGTCAGCAAGCTGGAAAAAGTACTCTTCCCCATCTCCATCACCCTGCTCTGCTGCCTGCTGCTTCCTGATGCCGCCCCGCTGATCAGCATGCTCATGCTGGGCAACCTGATGCGCGAAGCCATGTGCGTGGACCGCCTTAGTGATACAGCGCAAAATGCACTGATGAATACAGTAACTATATTCTTGGGCTTGAGTGTAGGCTCCAAACTTTCCGCTGATAAATTCCTGAACTTCGAAACCTTGGGCATCCTGGTACTAGGGCTCGTAGCTTTCTCCCTTGGCACCGCCGGCGGACTGTGGCTGGGGCGCCTGATGTGCCGTCTCAGTGGTGGTAAGATCAACCCCATGATCGGTGCAGCCGGAGTTTCCGCAGTGCCCATGGCAGCACGCGTAGTCAATAAGGTAGGCTTAGAGACAGACCCGCATAACTTCTTGCTTATGCACGCTATGGGGCCGAATGTCTCTGGTGTTATCGGCTCCGCAGTGGCCGCCGGCATACTGCTTCAGGCCTTAGGTGGATAAATAATGTCATTTTGGCGGCGAGACGCACACACGCTTGTCTCACCGTCAAAACAAGGATGCTTCCGCTTTTTAAAGCTGAAATCGCCTCTTGCCTTTTCCCCTGCCCTGCCGCCTATCGTATTCTTGCGCATTCAGACATTTTATTGCCTAAACTCGTAGAATTCTTTGCTTTGGCGGCTTGACAAGTGCCACAGTTGTAATACAGTAAGCCTGACTCCAAAGGAAGGTCAGGCTTATTGATGAAAAAAACTGCATGCAGTTTTCACATGTATTCTGCCCAAAACGAAAAT
This sequence comes from Oligosphaeraceae bacterium, assembly GCA_012799725.1. Taxonomy (GTDB): domain Bacteria; phylum Verrucomicrobiota; class Lentisphaeria; order Oligosphaerales; family Oligosphaeraceae; genus JAAZIY01. The sequence continues at coordinate 1,347 of JAAZKR010000258.1, forward strand.
TTTCTGACCTTCAAAGGACAACCTTACAATGAAAAAGGTACTCATACCAACCAAACTGGATTCGGTTGCCGCCGAAACGCTGAAAAATAGAGGCTATCAAGTAGTACAAGATAGCGAAACCGCATTAGATCAGCTCATCGCCAATAATCAAGATTGTGAGGCTCTGATCGTGCGCAGCGAAAAAATCGGAGCCGAGGTCATCGACAAACTGCCCAACCTACGCTGCATTGTCAGAGCAGGCGCAGGCTATGACACCATTGATATTAAATATGCCAGACGCAAAAATATCGATGTCATGAATACGCCAGGAGCCAACTCGAATGCCGTTGCTGAAGAGGTCTTCGCTATGGCTCTGGCAGCGTATAGGCATCTGGTACCTGCCGATATCAGCACTCGAGCCGGCGAATGGGAAAAAAAGAAATTCATGGGACGGGAATTGAGTGGCAAAACTTTGGGCATAGTAGGCTTGGGCAATATAGGACAGCTGGTGGCCAAACGCTCTGTCGGCTTTGAAATGAAATTGCTGGCCTATGATCCGATCATCTCAAGCTCGAAAGCCGAAGAAATAGATGTCAAGCTGGTAGACTTGGAAACCTTGTTCAGCAATGCTGATATTATCACCCTGCATCTACCCGAAAATAACGAGACGCGGGGCATAGTCAACGCCAATCTGCTGAGCAAAGTCAAGCCCGGCTGCCTGCTCATCAACTGCTCGCGGGCCGGCGTGGTCAATGAGGATGATATACGCAGCCTGAAAGCAGAAAAGAAATTGCTTTTCTGCACCGATGTCTATCCTAAGGATGCCCCCGGTCTCAAACCGGTCGCTGATATTGCTGACATCATGCTGCCGCATTTGGGCGCCAATACATATGAAGCTAACTTTGTCGCAGCCAAGCGCAGTGCAACCCAGCTCATGGATTACTTCGAGAAAAGCGTCACTAACTTTGTGGTCAATAAGGGTATACCTGATGGGCTTGACGCCAAGTTCCAACAGCTGGCCTACAAACTGGCCTACGTTGCACGCTGCTTGATCGGTAAAAATACACCGATCAATCAAATCAGATGCAGCTTTTACGGCGACTTAAATCGTTACGACAAATGGTTTATCGCTCCCATCAGCTCGGCACTTTGTGATAACTTTGATCCACAACAAGACCCTGAAGAGGCCGCCAGCTTCCTGAATGATCGCGGCATCAAATATGAATCGCGCAACGTGGATGAAAGAAAACGCTATGGTGATGCCATGACCATAGACTTGGAAACCGGTTCCAATAAGGTCAGCCTACGCGGAACTATCGCCGAAAACACCTTGATGATTACTAGAATTGATGACTTCAATCGCGTCTACCTGGTGCCACAAGGCAACATACTGATCGTCGAATATCCGGATCGTCCCGGTGTCCTTGCCTGCATAACTTCCTTCTGCGCAGAAGCAGGCATCAATATCGAAGATATTCACGCACCCAGAAACACTGAAGAAAATACCGCCATTGCCATCTTGTTGACTGACAAGTTGGTTCCTGACTGCATAGTTGACAAGATCAAAGAGGCGGTAAGACCCTCTAGAGCAGTCAATATTTCAATTCCATCATAACCCGCCGGTATCAGCAAGCAAAAAGGAGAAAATCAAATGTCTTTAACTAAACGTAAAATCGCTCTTGCCGTAGCAGCACGCACTCGCATGACTCAACAAATGGCGTTTAACGCAGTGCAGGCAACCCTCGATGTCATAGTCGAAGAACTAAGCAAGGGCGGCCACATCGAATTGCGCGGATTTGGCGTTTTTGAAATCGTCACGCAAAAACCCCGTGTCGGACGTAACCCCAACAATCCTACACAAGAAGTAAAGATACCGGCTCGCAAAGTAGTCAAATTCCGCGCTGGACGCAAACTTGCTGAAAATGTGCGCAAACTCAAAGTCTAACTTTTTGTCTCACTATGAAAGCCGGTCGCGCTCCTTGCGCCGCCGGCGTTTTTTTTGACCGTATAAAATCAGCAGATATGGCGCAAGTATGCGCGCCACCACAAAACTGGCACCACCCTACCTGAGTGCTGACCATTAACCGCCAACAAATGCAAATGACAAATGACAAACAATAAATCGCTTTGCTTTACGTTTACCGGTTAGGAAAGCAGCAACTCGAAGGAGGTGGAACATGTACAGATACACAAGTCAACTCTTACTGGTAACAGCCCTCTTATGTGGTTTCTCTGTACCCATGTCGGCCGCAGGCCGTACATCGCAACGTGCACAGACACGTAGACAGAGTTCCCACCCACCCCGTATAAATGAGGAACTTATATTCGGCAACAGGCCCAATACCGCCAATCCAATATCCAGCCCGGCAATTCAGTCCCAGCCACAATCCGATGAAAAACGGCCTGCAAATGGCGGTCTCCAGCGTTCAACTAAGCAGAAACCGCGCCAAGATAATACTAATATCAACCGGCAGCAGCGACCGGACAACAGCAACAGGCCCACTATGTCAAACAGGCTGAGGCAGAGCCCAATCGAGCGGCCTGGCAGCAGTGGAAAGTTTCCGCGATTTAATGTGAAACCATCACAGCAATCAGATAATGATACGACAAAACCCAACCTAAAACCGTCACAACAATCAGATAATAAAAAGCCGAATACAACGGTCACCCCCTACCGAACCTGGCGACGACCTGACGGCAACAACACAAGGCCGCCACGCCCTGAGCGTCCCTATATAAAACCGCCAGGTTCATCAGACAAGAACAAGCCAGCGGCAGCGGTTAAACCCAGACCGGCATGGCGGAAACCTGGCGACAACAGCACAAGGCCTCCCGGCTCCAGTCTAAAACCGCCAGGTACGTCAGATAAGAACAAGCCGACTGCACCACCCAACAAACCGACTTGGCGATCCAGCAGTGACAGGCGTCCTCAATCATCACAGAAGCCGGACTACAAACGACCTTCTAAGCCCAGCAGGGCGGCACGTCGCGGCAGCATGCGCCATCATCACCATCGTCCGCTGCCGCACAAGAGGCGCCATTACTACAGTTCATGGCGTCCTTACTGGTATTACTCCTACTTTTTACCGCGGTATCCGCGTGTCTATTACGAGAGCTGGTATGTGTTACGTACACCAGCCTATTACCTCGTGCCGGATTTGCCGGAACAATTCCGCCTTAGTACCACAGTAGGCAGCATTGTTGAGTTTGAATTAGAAGAAAACGTGGATAGTGGCTATATCTGGTTTGCAAGCTATGACGACTATTTCTGTCAAATAGACATAGAACATTTGCGCGTACCCTACGAACCGCCCAGATATATGCAGAAAAGCAATCCTTTGGCTGCTTTCCAAATCGAAGCATTCAATTCTGGCGAAACTATGCTGGAGCTTATCTATGCCAATCCACTGGAATACGAACTGGGGCAAGAACCATTGAAAAAAATACAGGTCTTCCTGGAAATAACCGAAGAAGGATGACAAGTGATAATGAAACCCCTTTAGAGCGCTTTTCCTTGGCGTTCTTGGCGACTTGGCGGTTCAATAAAAAACCGCCAAGTTTACCAAGTAAAAGAAAAATACTCTTGGCGGCTTTGGCGGTTTCTCTTTCCGAGTGCAACCCGGGTCAGCTCTTAACTACAACCATTTTATGACACCAGGGCTTGGCAGATGGTAATAGCCGTCACACCTACTATGTCTTCAGCTGTACAACCGCGTGACAGATCGTTCACCGGTTTGGCAAGTCCTTGTAGGATGGGGCCGTAGGCGTCTGCTCCGGCAAGACGTTCCACTATCTTGTAGCAGATATTACCGCAATTCAAGTCCGGGAAAATAAGTATGTTGGCGGCACCCTGCAAGGGGCTGCCAGCTGCTTTTGAAGCAGCAATGCCGGGCACGAGAGCGGCATCAACCTGCAATTCACCGTCCACCAAAGCATCCAAGCCTAGTTCAGCGATACGCTCGGCAGTCATTTCGGCAGCTTGGCTCATCTTATCTACCAGTTCGCCTTTGGCACTGCCCTTGGTTGAATAGCTCAAGAAAGCGAGCTTGGGCTGGCTGTCCATCAAGGCACGGTGCGTATGTATGGTGCTGAGGGCGATATCCACAAGCTCCTCAGCACTGGGATTGGGGTTAACGCCGGAATCTGCGAAGATCAGGGTTTCATCTCCGGACTCAGTAGGTCTGGCCAGATCCATAACGAAACAGCTGCTTCCTATGCGTATGCCTTTAGCGGTGCCTATGCAATGGAAAGCACTGCGCAGCATATCTGGCGTGGAAGCTACTGCACCGGCTACCAAGCCGCCGACCATGTCGCGATTCAGCATCAGATTGCCAAAATAAAGCCGGTTCTTGCACATTTCGCGAGCCTGTTCCTCGGTCAAGCCCTTGCTTTTGCGTCTTTCATATAAGGTCTGCGCCAATAACTCGAAGTTGTTGGAATTAAGATAGTCGATAATTTCGATATCCAGTCCAGCAAAACTAAGACCTTGCATAGACTTTGCAGCCTCTTCGGGACTGGCCAATACTTTAACTTGCGCCAACTTGCTTTCAGCAATCATCTTGGCAGCCTGCATTACCCTGGGATCCTGCCCCTCAGGTAAAACTATGCTCATACCAGCGGCGCTGGCTTTCGGAAACAACTTCTTCATTAATCCGGACATGGCAACTCCTTAATCTTACTTTGTCGGTAATCAGTTATTCATTCTTCACAAGACGCCCTATAATCAACAATGAGCGTCTTGCGATCTAACAGACCTCTATTTCTGAAGTATGCATTAGCTCAGATAAGCTCCATAGCTTCCTGAGCAATCATAAGCTCCTCATTGGTGGGGATGATTGCCGCAACCAGTTTGGAACCGGGCTTGCTGATGATAGCATTTACCTGGCGCTTCTTATTGGCCTCTTCGTCCAACTCACAGCCATAGACTGCCAAAGCATCTATTAAAGCCTTGCGTGTGGCATGACTATTTTCGCCTATGCCTCCGGTGAAAAGAATAGCCTCGGCACCACCAAGCAGCAAATAATAGCCGCCTATATATACCAATAGACGATGTATGAATAGGTCGAATGCTTCCTGGGCATCACTGTTGCCGCTAAGACAGGCAGCCTCTATGTCACGCATATCGCTGCTGATCCCGGACACCCCCTGCAGACCACTCTTTTTATTAAGAATAACATCGACTTCATCGACAGTATAGCCATTTTTGATGAGGTGCAAAACCACCCCGGCATCCACAGCGCCACAGCGCGTACCCATGACCAAGCCCATGAGGGGCGTCATGCCCATGCTCGTGTCCAATACCTTGCCGCCTTCAATAGCAGCGATACTGCTGCCATTGCCCAAATGGCAGACCAATACTCTGGCTTTTTTCGGGTCCAAACCGAGAAAACGGCAGCCTTCGTAATAAACATATTTATGGCTGGTACCATGAAAACCGTACTTGCGAATGCTTAGCTTCTTATACAGGTCGCGTGGCAGGGCATAGAGATAGGCCTCAGGCTGCATGCTCTGATGAAATGCAGTGTCAAACACAGCCACACCGGGTACGCCGGGAAAGAAATTCTCACAGGCCTCAATGCCTTCCAAGTTGGGAGGGTTGTGCAGAGGTGCTAAAGCAGCGCATTGCCGAATGCCGTCTTTAACCGTTTGGTCGATCTTCACCGCCTTAGTAAAACGCTCACCGCCATGCACCACCCGATGCCCTATGGCTTCAACCTCGGAAAGGCTCTTGATCACACCATGCTCCGGGTCTATAAGCTTGTGGCAAAGTGCTTGCATAGCTCCGTTGTGATTGACAATGTTGAGCAGCTCCTCTGTAGGACTGTCGCCTTGACGATGATAGACAAAACGCGGCGATTTCAGGCCTATACGCTCGATCAGCCCTTTGCAAAGCACCGACTGCTTACTCATGCTAAACATGGTGAACTTTAAGGAAGAACTGCCAGCATTGATCACAAGAACTTTCACAAATACCTCCACCAAAAAAAAATAAATATACGACGCGTCTTTATACGTCAAAAGGTAATCCGACAAATATAATATGGAATACGACTTGTGCCAGTCAAATGCAACAGAGCTTGGAAAGTTTAGAAAGCTTACTGTAATACTATCTCCCAACTTCTTGTTTTTTAGGAAAGATTTTTATTTTATCCGCAGATTTACTCAGATTAGCGCAGATTTTTTAGGGCGCAGTTTTCTTGTCTTA
>JAAZKR010000259.1 GCA_012799725.1 Oligosphaeraceae bacterium
CCAAGTTATCAAGCTTGCTGCCTCTTTTGACCCAAGTACGCCCGAAGCGCGCCCGATCTACACATGAGTTGGCACCAATTTCCACATCGTCATCGATCTGCACAATACCTACTTGGGGTATTTTTTCGTGCCCTTCGGGAGTGGACTTATAGCCGAATCCATCTGAGCCGATAACCACGCCAGCATGCAATATGACTCGATTGCCCAGCAGGCAGCGTTCACGTATAGTCACATTCGGATATATAAGACAGTCTGCACCCAATACTGCTTTGCGCCCCACATAGACATTTGCCATCAACACTGTATTTTCACCGATAACGGCACCGGCCTCTATAACCACGCCGGCAGCAATATGCACCGAAGCGGGCACCTGGGCATCTGGGCTTATCACCGCGCTACTGTGTACACCGGGGGCATAAACTTCCGGAGGCGGCATGAACAAGGCGACCACCTTACTGAATGCCTCCGAAGGTGAATCGCAGACTATCCAGGCCCGACCCTCGGGCGGCGCCTGTTCAAACTCCGGCGGCACCAGCACTAGTGCTGAGCGTGAAGGCAAAACCTGCGAAATATATTTATCATTGCCCAAAAAGGCAACATCGCAGTCTCTGGCCTCGGAAAGAGCAGCCACACCCTGAAAACTTGTATCCGTGTTGCCAATTAATTTGCCGCCAACAAGATCACATATTTGACGGGCGGTTTTTTCAAGTAGCATTAGCGCGCTCCAAAAGTTAAGGCCGGCACCAGCCGGCATATTGATTAAATACGATAGCTTAAATCAATAGACATCAGTGCCGGCACCCAAAAACAGCGGTCTTTTCTGTGTCTGTCCCTTTTGTCTTATTCTATCGCCTGTGGCTTACTTTCCTCCACCCTCTTTTTAAGAGCCTCGACCTTGCCTCTGGCCTCTTGCAATTCGCTTTCATGCCCCAGGTTGATAAAGCTTATAACAGCGTCAGTTATCTCCAGCTCCTCCGGATAAACCATTAGGAATGGCACCCGATTCAGTGAGCGCCCCGACACCTCATAGACATGGGTGTATTCCTTTTCCTTGGCATAACGCTTGACCAAGTCCGTCAAACTGCGTATAAGCTCCTCCTCCGCAGCATTACGAGCATTTTGCAGCTCTTGCATGCCGGACTGACGGAATTGCATAAGCTCATCGCGTTTGACTTGCAGACGCTCCAACAAAATACCCAGCTTGCGCTGGTTATCCTCACGCGCTGCCTGACTCAAAAGTTCATTTTTGCTGTCAGCCTCCATGCGCTGAGCCTCTCTTACAGAGCTTTGATACTCGTCGCGCATGATAGTATGACGTTCCTCAAAGTTCTGTTTTTGTAGTTCAAATTGGTAGTTTTCCTGCACCGTCTTGTAGTAGTTCTCGAAAACCTTCTCCATGTTCAGGTATGCTACTTTATCGGCGGCGTACATGGTGCCAGCCATAAGAATGGCGCTCACAAAAGCGAAAAAACGAATTTTCATCAACGTCTCCTAAAATCAGGTTTTTTTGTCACATCCTTAGAAAATACATCAGAAAGCATGGTTTGCAAGTCTGCTTTCTGCTACTATGTCTCTTTCGGATCAAGATTTTTTGCTTTCAATTAACCCGGTTAGGCGCATTTCCCTGCAAGTAGCCGCGTATATTTGCGCAGGTTATATCGAGCAATCTGCGGCGCGCCCGCATTCCGGCCCAGGCTACATGTGGCGTGATCAGGCAGTTGGGAGCATGCAACAGGGGGTTGTCAACAGCGGGGGGCTCACGCGAAAGCACATCAAGGGCAGCAGCGCCCAAACGCCCCTCGTGCAAAGCCTGTGCTACAGCTGCCTCATCCAGCAGACCACCGCGAGCAGTGTTGATCAAGACAGCATTCGCCTTTAATTGCCTCAAACTGTCGGTGTTGATCATTTCAGCGGTCTCTGCCGTCAAGGGGCAATGCAAGCTAAGCACATCACTTTGCGCCAGCAACTCGGGCAATGTGACAAAGCTGACGGCAGCGTCCATTCTTTTGCTGCGAGTATGCACCAGTACGCGCATGCCGAAGGCGGCGGCTATTTTGGCCACGCTTTGTCCTATGGCACCATAGCCCACTATACCCATGGTCAAGCCTTCCAGCTCCTCTATGGGTTCGCGTAACAGTGCAAAATCGGGGCTGCGACACCAATCGCCGGCGGCTACTGCGGCACCATAGCTGCAAGTATGGTTCTTCAGCGCCAAAAGCAACGCAAAGACATGCTGCGCTACTGCAGAGGTCGAATAATTCGGCACATTGCAGACTTGTATGCCAAGCTCACTTGCCGCCTGCACATCCACTACATTGTAACCAGTAGCCAGGACCGAGACCAGGCGCAGCTTTGGCAAACGCATGAGAATATCGCGATCAAGAACCACTTTGTTGATCAAAACGATTTCTGCCTCAGCAGCACGCTCGAGTATCTCGAACTCACCCTCGCTACGCTCCCAGACCTCATAGCTGCCGAACTCCGAGAGCACATCCCAGCTGTATAGCCCGGGATTGGCTACATGGCCGTCTAAAATAACAATATGAGTTTTTCGCATAGTTAAGTTAAAACTTTCGTTCGGGATAATATGAACCGCAAAGCTGTCTTTCATTCCTGCTTTAGCGGCATAAATAATATAAGCCAATTTCAGATAACTGAACCTCTGTGAAGTTGTGCTGGCACTGTTTTGGTTTTCGGAATGATTCATTCAAGCCTTGCCAGCACTTCTTCGAGCGGTTTCCCCGGCGCGAAGCGCCATCGATGGAACCTCCCGGGTGAAGACGAACCTGCTTTTATTCCTGGAGCAGAAAAAGAGAAGGAGCGTGGACATGGCCGGATGAGGGG
>JAAZKR010000260.1 GCA_012799725.1 Oligosphaeraceae bacterium
ACTTTGGAGCCTTTGAAAAAATCAGGAGAAATAGGGCAAAACAGAGAATTGATAAGGGGCGGGTATTTTGGACACCTAAAATGGGAAAGTTCAGATGCCCGCTTATCATTTATATGACCTTAGCATCCGCCAACGCCGCCGGCAAAAAGCCAGACGTTTTTTTTGTTTTCGGTAAGCGTGACGAATAAATCCTGGACTATAACATAAATCCTAAAGCCCGCTGGTTTTGATATTTTCCATCATTTTTTTGTCTCCAGATGCAATTATGTATAGCTTCAGTCGAAACAGGACCAAAAGCTGGTTTTATTAAAGGAGACTTTCCGAATCGCGGTTATGTTAAGAAACAGAACCGGAGGAAGTCAAATGAACAAACGTCGCAGATTCAGTGCCGAGGAGAAGTACGGCATCATTGAGGAAGCCCGTCAACCTGGGGTCAGCATTGCGGAGGTATGCCCTCGTCACGGCATTTCCGCCAGCCTGTATTATCGCTGGGAGTCTCAAATGCGTGCGGGTGCGAAAGAAGGACTCGCAAACAAGAGTCGTGGCAGGAAGAAGGCCGCCGATGCCGAAATTGAACGGCTGCGCACCGCAGCACACGCGCCGCCTTGCGCGACGAGCTGCCATCGCACTGCCTGGCAGCCCAGGATGTCATTGCCGCCTGGGCAGAAGACTACAACGAAAATAGGCTGCACGCCGGACTGCGCTATATGGAACCCGCCGAGTACTTCCGAGGCGATCCCATGCGCCGCATGACGGAACGACGTGCGAAACTGGAATGCACCCGTTTGCGCCGCCGCCAAATCAACATGGCCCGAACGGAACAAGACTTAAGATCAACACGCAAGTCAGAGTTGTCAAATGTAGGAGCTTAGTCTTCATCGCGAGCAAGCAAGCCTCCTAATGTAAAATGAGCCGTTGGCCCTATTTCAATTGAAGCGCTACAAAAAACTGGGAACTTACTTATTGGCTGTCAGGAGACAGCGTTTCGTTTTTAGGTGAAAAAACTTTTTTTGACAAGGGAAAATAATGAAATTATACAAAGTTGACAATGACGTTTATGTGTTGGAATTCATATCTTTGGGGGGAACCATCCTTGCGTCATTTTTTGGGGTCTGTTTTTCCATTATTTTTTTCCAAAATTTAGTTCTGGAACCCAATATAGTTTCATCTAATAATGAAATATTCGGACCTCTTATCGGGATTTTTTTCTCTATTTTTGCTGCAATAGTTTTTTTTGAAACTGGTTATTATCGTTTTGATTTGCGTAATAAAACTGTATCCTGGAAAACAATACGATTAATGCGGCGAAAATATGGAGAAATTAATCTTGAAAGTGGCACTAAAGTTATGCTGAAAGGGGGATTTGGCAGTAGAAGCAACAATTTTAACTTAATTCTTTTCAATGAACAAAATGGGTTGAATATGTCACTGAATCATGGTACGTCGCCGCAATTAAACAAACAGTTAAAGAGTATAGCCTGCGAGTTGAATAAATTGCTCGAGTGATGATAAGGGTCGGGCATTTTGGACAACTAAAATGGGAAAATTGCTAAGGGTCGGGTATTTTGGACAACTAAAATGAGAATGTCCAAATGCCCGTTAACATAAATCCTCTGGACATCACAGGATATCCGTAAGCGTCCGTTCAGCTCATATCACGCCGCTGTCGATCCGCTATAAATTAACAGGCAGTTCTCCCATTTACAAGGGAGAATGTCGTGAAACACTGCGAGAACATCTCGTACCAGACGTTGTCTGATACATTTCTTGAAAAATAAAAACTATTGATATTACGCAGTCTTTCACTCTTCCTGATCTCCCCTTTACTCTTGTATGTTTTCATTTGGGGGGCGCTTGGAGACGAACAGCTCCCTTGCATGCACTGGGGGTTTGGTGGCGACTTTGGCCAGGCACGACAGGCTGTAGAACACATCATCGTAGGTGCCGTGGTCATGGCGCTTGCGTTCCTTGTTGCTGGTGGGGATCGCCGGATTGATGACGATGTTGCGTATGCCGTGTTCCCCGACGAGGATGCGGTGGGCTTCGAAGCCGCTGAAGCAGGCCTCGTACACGCTGCGGATATCGGCGTCCGGATAGTCCCGGCGGAGTTTCCCGGCAATCGCCCTTGCGCCTGCCCCGACGATCGGAAAGCGGGCAACAGGCTGCCCGACAAGATGCGAATAACAGTGTGCGCTAACTGCGGTGGACGCAATTGCCGTGAAAGCTTGTTGTCAAAAAAAACGAAAATG